>NZ_MSJQ01000292.1 GCF_014596515.1 Streptomyces sp. CBMA156 | reverse complement strand
CTCGGGGAACGGCGCGAGCAGGGCGCCCGCCCGGTCGAGCCCGTCCGCGGCGGGGCCCCGCACGGGTGCCCGCGCGGCGGCGGGTGCCTGGGCGTTCGCGGCGGGTGCCTGGGCGTTCGCGGTGCTCATGCCGACACCTCGTCCGGGGTCCGGGTGCGCCGCAGCGCGCGGTCGCAGGCGGCCAGGTGCGGGCCGAGCGCGTCCTCGAAGCTCATCCACTGGGCGTCGAAGGCCAGTTGGCGGCGGATCGCGAGTTCGGGCCCGGACAGCCGGCGCAGCAGCCGGGCGGCGGCGGCCAGGGTGCGCCCCGGGTCGGTGCTCACCTGGTCCACCAGGCACCGGTCCAGGGCCTCGCGGGCGGTGATCGGCCGTCCGAAGAGCACCGTGCGCCGGGCCGAGGCCAGCCCGAGCTGCTGGACCAGCCGGAAGCCGGCCATGCCCGGCCAGGTGCCCTGCTCGTGCAGGGGCAGCAGGAGCAGCAGGTCCGGTGTGGCCACCCGGATGTCGGTCGCGAGCAGCAGGTCCAGCGCGGCCCCGCCGCACTCCCCGCTCGCCGCCGCCAGCGTGGGCAGCCGCAGCCGTTCGAGGCGGCGCACGGCCCGCTCCCACTTCGTGACGGCGGCCACGTCGGACACCTTCGCCACCACCTCGTGCGACGGGGCGCCGGAGAGGTACAGGGTCGCGAAGTCCGCGCCGGTGGACTCCGCCTCGTCGCAGAAGGCGGCCACGGCGTGGGTCAGTTCGGCCGAGAGCTCCCGGCGGCCGTCCACGTGCAGCACGGGACCTCCGGGGAAGGCGTTGACGGGCATGGCGGGTCTCCCTTGCGTTGGGTCACCACTGGATGAGCGCGGACTCGATCGTCGAACCCGGCCCCATGGTCATCAGCACGCCGTAGTCCCCGGCACGGACCACGCCCTCCTGGAGGAGCCGGTCGTAGGAGAAGAGGAACGAGCCGCTGGAGACGTTGCCGAAGTCGCGCAGCACGGTGATGGTGTGCCGCAGGTCGTGCCGGGTCAGCCCGAGGTTGACGGCGACCGCGTCGATGACCTTCTTGCCGCCGGAGTGCACCAGCCAGTGCGCGACGTCGTCGCGGCGCAGCGACGTCCCGTCCAGCAGCAGGTCGATGACGCCCTCCACGTGCGCGCCGACCAGGTAGGGGATCTGCGGGTCCAGGAAGAAGCTGAAGCGGTCCTGGTCGCGGTCCCAGTCGTAGCGCATCGCGTCGATGGCGTCGACGATGGTGACGCTCGCCGTCTTCAGGATCCCGGGGCCTTCGAGGCGCCGGACCGGCCCCTCCTCCCCGTCGCCGTCCCCGGGGCCGGGGTCGGCCATCACCGCGACCGCCGCGGCGCCGTCGCCGAAGAGGCTGTTGACCACGGCCGTGCGCATCGTGGAGTCCATCGTGTACGCGGCCGAGCAGGCCTCCGAGCAGACCATCACGGCCAGCCGGCCCGGGTGCGCCGCCGCCCAGTTGCCCACCACGGCCAGCGCGTTGAGCCCGGCGTTGCAGCCCATGCCGACGATGTCGGCCCGCGCGGTGTGCCAGTCCATGCCCAGCTCGCGGATCATCAGCGCGCTCAGACCCGGGGTGAGGAACCCCGTCGAGGTCACGCAGCACAGGTACCCCACCTCGGACAGGTCGGCCCCGATCCGCTTCAGGCACAGGGACATCGCGTCCGACCCCATGCTCACGGCCCAGGCCTTGTGCTTGTCCAGGAGGTCGCCCTGGTTCTCCCGCAGCCGGGTGCCGTCGGGCGCCGCCGGGGGCAGCACCAGCGAGCGCTGCCGGATGGAGCCCAGCAGGAAGACGGAGCGCACCCTGCGGTCGGTGATCCCGAACAGGTCGAGCAGTTCCTCCTGGGAGTAGTGCTCGGGTGGAACGGCGGTGCCCACGCTCACGATGCGCGGGGCCGTGGCGGCCGGTGCCCGGTCCAGGGTCGCGGTCATGTCGGGTCACTCTCCGTTCCGGTGCGGAGCGCCGTGCCGCGGTACGTCCCGTTGCCGGCCGCCCCGGCGCCGTGCGCCTCGTCGTGGTCCTGCCTGCCGGCGTGCCGCCTGTTGTGGTGGCGCCCGCCGTGGTGCGTTCCGCCGCCGTGCGCCTCGACGTCGTGCGCCTCGACGTCGTGCGCCTCGGCGCTGAGCGTCTCGACGAACCGCGCGAGCCGCTCCACGCCCTGCGCCACCTGCCCGGGCGTCAGGTAGCTGATGGCGAGCCTGATCTCCTGCTCGCCCCCGCCGTACGGATGGAAGAACTCCATCGGCGTCCAGATCACCCCGAACTCCCCGGCCGAACGCTCCAACGCCGCCGTGCCGGTGCGGAAACCGGTGCGCAGGGTGAGGAAGAACCCGCCGTCGGGCCGATTCCAGTCGACCCCCAGCTCCCGGCGGCGCCGCTCGGGCAGCCACCGGTCGAGCTGCGCCAGCGTCCCGGCCATGCAGCGGCCGTAGTGCTCGGCGGCCCTGGCGTTCAGCACCGAGAGCCGGCCGTCCGCGCTGAGCAGCGCACCCGCCGCGACCGCCTGGCTGAGCGAGGAGGTGTTCACCGTGATCATGCTCTTGACCTTCGCCAGGTCCCGCGCGAGCAGCCGCACCCGCCCGGCACCGTCACGCACCTCCTGGTCCGCCACCACGTAGCCGACCCTGGCACCGGGGAACAGCGTCTTGGAGTACGTGCCGAGCTGGACGACGCTCCCGGAGCGGTCCAGCGCCTTGAGCATCGGAGCGCGCGGCCCGGGACCGCTCAGCCGGTAGGGACTGTCCTCCAGGACCAGCAGGCCGCGCCGCCCGGCCAGTTCGAGCAGCTCGGTACGCGTCGCCAGGTCCAGCGTGGACCCGGTGGGATTCGCGTGGTCCGGCACCACGTAGACCGCCCGCGGCCGGCGGCCGGCGGCGCGCTGCGCCCGCACGGCCTCGTCGAGGTCCGCCACCACCAGCCGCCCGTCACGCTCGGGCACCGCGACCACCGGGACGTCCAGCAGCCTGGCCGCCCCGATGATGCCGACGTAGCACGGGGTGACGAGCAGGAGCACGTCCTCGGGCGTCGCGAACAGCGTGCGCAGCGTCAGGAACATCGCCTCCTGCGCACCGACCGTCACCACGATCGCCTCGGGCGCGACCTCGAACCCCTCGTCCTGCCGCAGCGAGTGCGCGATCAGCTCCCGGATCTGCCCCGCGGCCGGCCCGTACTGGTAGAAGCGGCTGCGCACCTCCGCCGGCCCGGCGCCCCGGCTCTCCAGGTACGCCGCGTACCGGCGCAGGTGGTCGTGGACCTCCTCGATCTCGAAGAAGCCGTCATAGGGGCGCCCGGGTGCGAAGGACACCGCGTCGGGGTAGCTGAACGTGATCTCGTTCAGGAAGTTCATCCGGTCGAGGACCGGATCCTCGATGCTCGAATGCAGCGCCGACGAGTCGAGCAGCATGGTGCCCACCTTTCCGCGTACGGGCCGGAGTTCGGGCACCGCGCCGGAGGGCGCAGGCCACGGCCCGTGGGAAGGACGCGCGGCAGGGCACCGATGCGGGCGACGCGCGGCAACCGGTGGGTGACAGGCCCTGGCCCGGAGGGCGCCGTCGTCCGGTTTCCGTCGGCAGGCCGGGCACCCGCTGCGCGGGGTGCCCGCAGCCGTAAACGCGGGGTGCGCCGTGCGGACGTCCGGCGGCGCTGCCGCTCCGGTCCGACGGCGACGGCCACGGGCAGCGGGGCACGGCCCGCTCCGGGTGGGCGCCGACGGACCGGGGAGCGTCCCGCCGGCGGTTCGCCGGGATCGTCCTCCCGCGTTCGCACATCGGCCGATTTCGAGTTCGACTTCATGGCGGCCCCTTGGACCCGGCCTGGGGGCCCTGGTCCCGGCAGCGCCGCCACGGGTGCCCCACCTGTCCGGTGGCGCGGGCGCGGCGCTTGAACGCGAAAACGGCCGTCGGAGGGACGGGCTGAGCGCGATGCGAGGGTGTCGAACATCCCGGCACGCCCTGTCGCCACTCCGTACCGGCAACGGATATCGAACGGATACCTGGAGCTCAGGGCCCTGTCTGCTGTTTGTCCGTTCCAGTACGCGCCTCGGGGCAAGGCCCTGTCAAGTGCTGTCGGTTTCCCCCCGGCTACGGTCCGCTACCGGCGGGCGGTCCGGGCCGGGCACCCGCTCCGCTCCCGGTGTCGGAGGTGTGGTGCATGCTCGGTGCGGCCGCGCCGGTGGACGGCGCGGGACGAGCGGCCGCAGGGCGGCAACCCCCGTGGGCGGGCGACTGGTTGGGGCCCGCCCCGCGGGAGGCCGGCGCGTAGGATCGGGCGCCCGGAGCGGGCGGCGGGGCGGGGTGGACGAAGGGGTGGCGTGTGACGAAGCGTGATGTCCGGCGGGGCGAAATTCGGCGCGCAGCGCTGGCGATGGCCGTCTGGTGGTTGTGGATGCCACTGGTCGCGGCGCTGGTGTGGCTGGTCAAGCACGCCGTGTTCGGCGGGTTCGGGCAGCAGGACCAGAGCTACGTGCTGTTCATCGAGCGGGACTTCTTCCCGCACGGCGGCCCGCTCGACGCGGCGCCGCTGTTCTGGGTCTGGGCCGCGATCGGCCTGTGCGGCACGGTGGGCGCGGTCGCGTACGTCGTGCAGGAGTCCGGGGCGGGGTACGGCGACCGGCGCTCGCGCCTGGCGCTGGCGGCGGTGCTGCTGGCGGTGGCCGGCTCGCTGGTGCGGGTGGGCACCGGACTGTGGGACGACGACAAGGACGAGGGCCGCTACTACGCGGCGGCCACCGTGCTCGACGTCCCCGCCGGCGGGGCCGGCACACCGCGCTCGGTGCTGCCGGTGACCGGGCACAGCCGCGCCGGCGACGGCGGGCGCTGCGACCTGGTGGGCACCGCGGACGTGCCGGCCTGCGTGAAGACCGCGCCGATGCCGGACTTCGACTTCGAGGCGCGCACCGCCTCCTACGCCGCGGCGACCAAGGCGCTGACCGACAGCGCGGGCCTGACCTCCGGGGTCCACCTGATGGGGCACAGCCTGCACTACCTGCCCGACGCCTCCCCGGGCGGCGGGGTCTGGACGGCCGTCCTGGACGGCTCCGGCGAGCAGCCCATGGAGGGCGTCGCCGTCTGGGACGGCCGCTCCAACTCCGTCGCCACCTGCGCGTTCCGCGGCGAGCACGCCTTCGGCCGGGCCTTCGACGGCACGGGCGCCGCCAGCCTGCGCAACCTGCTCGCCGAGCGGTTCCCCGGCCTGGTCTACAGCGACCAGGACATCTGGGGCTACTGCGACGGCGCCGACCCCCGCACCGCCCAGCCGGTGGTGGTGATCTCGGTGGCGCGCCAGAGGGGCTGGCACCAGCGCACCGTCCTGGAGCCGGCCGGGGTGCTGGAACTGCGCGGCTCGCCGGACGGCCGCCCGGACGCCACCTACCGGGCGCAGGTGGCGCCGGGCGAACTGCCCGGCGCCGCCTACCCGGCCTCGGTGGTCCGGTCGCAGATCCACGAGATCCAGTGGCTCGGCGGACGCGGCGCGAAGGACGACCGCGGCTTCGGCTACGCCCACACCTCGGCGTCCACCAACGCCGTCAACCCGGGCGAGTTCCTGCTGCGCTCGAAGGCGGACGGCCACCTGTACTACGTGACGCCGCTGGTGCCGCGGGAGAGCTCCTCGCAGCTGGTGGTCGCGTTCGCGGTCCTCCAGGCCGACCGGGCCGGCGGCGGCCTCAACGACCTGCACGTGTACGTGCGCGGCGACGACGGCCCGTCGGTGAACCTGGACGTGCTGGCCAGCCGGATGGTGTCGTACATGGCGCAGCAGACCTCGATCACGATCAGCGCCGGGCAGGGCGGCGCGCTGCAGGAGATCGTCCCGTTCGGCCGGGACATGTGGCGCGGCTTCGTGGACTTCAACGGGCAGACCCAGGACTACATCGACCTGTCGGGCGACGCCACGGTGACGCCCAACCTGGTGTCGCTGCGCGGCGACATCACCGCGCCCGGCGGCGGGCAGCCGGCCCCGGCGCCCACTCCCGCCACGCCGGCGCCGACCGGGCAGCCCTCCGCCCCGCCGTCCGCCGCGCCGGTGGCCGGATGCGGCGGCGACCCGGGGCAGTTGACGACCGGACAGCTCGCGGCCTGCGTCGCGGAACTGTCCAAGGCCCTGCAGGGCCGCGTCCAGGACCAGGCCCCCGCCCGGCCCTGACGGATACGCCCCCGCCGCCCGGCTCCCGTCCGGTTGCTCTCCGTGACCCGTCCCGTCACCTGACGTGGTCTCAACCACTCGGAGAAAAGCCCAGCTCGACGCGGAGCCGGGCCTGCGGCTTGACGGAATTTGCCAACCCGGCGCATCACACGCACCAGGCATTGACCAGAGCATGACGCCGTGTGAGTGTTCGGGCACCCGAGCGCGGACGGCCCGCACGGCCGTCCCCCCAGACACGGCCCTGCGGTGCGCCACCAGCCACACCGTCCGCGGACGGGGACCCCCACACGCGAGGAGCCCCGATGCAACGCAGGATTTCCCTAGGCAGGCTGCTGACCGCCGCGACCAGCCTCACCGTGCTGGCCGGCATGATCGCCACCACCGCGGGGCCGGCCACCGCCGCGCCCGTCCCCGCCCCGGCGGACAGCGCCCTGGCCGCCGCCGTGAACGCCGCCGACGCCGCCATCGCGGCCAGCCTCAAGTCGCTGGCCGCGAACAGCGACGAGACCTACCAGCGCACGAACGTCACCCCGTGGGTCGGTGGCCTGTACTCGGTCGCCTACGAGCGCAGCTACCGCGGCCTGCCCGTGGTCGGCGGCGACGCGGTCGTCCTGGCCGACTCCCAGGGCACGGTCCGCGGTCTCCAGTCCGCCGCCCCCGGCCCGGTCGGCGGCTCCACCACGGCGCAGGTCAGCGCCGCGCAGGCGGAGAAGACCGCCCGTACCAAGCTGGCCTCGGTGGACTCGGTCGAGTCCCGCCGCCTGGTCGTGCGGGTCAAGGACGGCAGCGGCCGCCTGGCCTGGGAGACCGTCCTGGCCGGCCACAAGGGCGCAGCCCCCAGTCGTCTGCACGTGTTCGTGGACGCCGCGACGGGCGAGGTCGTGGACAGCTACGACGACGTTCACGCCGGTACGCTGAACAGTGAGTGGAACGGTCCCTCGCCGACGATCAGCACCACCGGCTCCGGCAGTTCCTACTCGCTGCGCGACCCGAGCCGTCCGGGGCTGTCGTGTGCGGACTACAGCACCGGTCAGGTCTTCTCCAAGTCGAGTGACACCTGGGGCACCGGCAGTGCCTCCAGCAAGGAGACCGGCTGCGGTGACGCGATGTTCGCCGCCCAGAAGGAATGGGACATGCTCCGCGACTGGCTCGGTCGCAACGGGCACAACGGCAACGGCGGCAGCTGGCCGGTCAAGGTCGGCCTCAACGACGTCAACGCCTACTGGGACGGCAGCACCATATCCATCGGCCACAGCCAGGCCAACAAGTGGATCGCCTCGATCGACGTCGTCGGCCACGAGTTCGGCCACGGGCTCGACCAGTTCACCCCCGGCGGCGCGAACAACGAGTCCGGCCTGGGCGAGGCCACCGGCGACATCATGGGCGCCCTGACCGAGTCCTACGCCAACCAGTCCGCCCCGTACGACAGCCCGGACTACACCGTCGGCGAGATGATCAACCTCGTCGGCAACGGCCCGATCCGCAACATGTACAACCCCTCGCTGGTCAGCAACAACCCCAACTGCTACTCGGCGTCGATCCCGCAGACCGAGGAGCACGCCGCGGCCGGCCCGCTCAACCACTGGTTCTACCTGCTCGCCGAGGGCTCCAACCCCGGCGGCGGCAAGCCCACCAGCCCGACCTGCAACAACTCCCAGGTCACCGGCATCGGCATCAAGGACGCCGGCCGGGTCTTCTACGGCGGCATGCTCCTCAAGACCAGCGGCATGACCTACAAGCGCTACCGCACCGCCACCCTGACCGCCGCCAAGAGCCTCGACCCGAGCTGCAACTTCTTCAACCGGGCCAAGGCCGCCTGGGACGCCATCAGCGTCCCCGCCCAGACCGGCGACCCGACCTGCGCACCGTCCGGCAGCAACGACTTCTCGGTGTCGCTCGGCCCGGCCTCCGGCTCCGTCCAGCCCGGCGCCTCCACCACCGCCACGGTCACCACCGCCGTCACCTCCGGCACCGCCCAGACCGTGAACCTGACCGCCTCCGGCCTCCCCGCCGGCGTCACCGCCACCTTCAACCCCACCTCGGTGCAGGCCGGTTCGTCCTCCACCCTGACCCTGTCGGCCTCCTCGACGGCCGCGGGCGGCACCTACCAGATCACCGTCACCGGCACCGCCGGCACCACCACCCACACCGCCCAGTACAGCCTGACGGTCGGCAAGGACACGCCGAACCCCGGCGGCACCTGGGCGGCCGGCACCACCTACAAGGCGGGCGACACCGTGACCTACAACGGAGTCAGCTACCGCTGCCTCCAGGGCCACACCGCCATGGCCGGCTGGGAGCCGCCGAACGTCCCGGCGCTCTGGCAGGCCGTGTGACCGAGGCGCCCTGACGCCCACCGAACCACCGCAGGCCACTGAACCACTGCACGCCCACTGAACCGCTGCGCCGCGGTCCGTCGAGGGGGACGGACCGCGGCGCAGCCGTGCGCGCGCCCGCGTGCACCACCGGACACCGGGGCCGTGGGACCCCCGGGAGACGCCGCACGCCGGACGTCCGACGGGCCGGCCGGTTCAGCCGGAGCGGCCGGGCGCGGTGGCCTGCCGGGGGACGCCGGACAGCTGGGCGCGCAGCGCGGCGGCACCTCCCTCGGAGAGCCAGTCGGCCAGCGTGCGCAGTCCCGGGTGGACCACCCGCAGCGCCTCGATGTCGGCGTGCCAGCGCCGGCCGGCGATCCACTCCCGCCGGACCTCGGCGACCTCCGGGTTCAACGCGGCGGCCTCGTCGTGGGTGAGCTGCTCGTAGCGCAGCGCCGTTCCGGTCGCGGCGCCGATCGCGGCGACGGCCTCGGACGGGGTCGGCGCGTCACCGGCCAGCTCCAGGGTCCGACCGGCGAACCGGTCCGGCTGCTCGAAGGCCAGGGCCGCGAACTCGGCGATGTCCTCCAGGGCGATGATCTGGACGGGCTCGTCCGGCGGGAAGATGTGCCGGTGGACGCCGTCGACGAACCCTTCGAAGCCGAAGCCGGGCACCCCCAGGTAGTTCGTCATGAACCGCACCGGGCGCAGCACCGTCACGAGCGGGACGCGTTCACGCAGGTACCGTTCGACGCGTCGCTTCCCCGGGACCGCGAACGTCTCGCCGGGCGTCGAGGCGACCCCGGTGAACACCACGTGGCGGACTCCCGAGGCCACCGCCGCGTCGGCCAGGGCCCGGCCACGGGCGAACTCCAGGTCCGGGTCGCTGCCCGCCGGCCCGTGGGCGAGCGGCGGCACGGCGAACAGCGCGGTGGTGCCGGCCAGGGCCGGCCCGAGACCTGACGGTTCGTCGAGGTCCGCGACGGCCAACTCGGCTCCTGCCCGCGCGAGTGCCACGGCGGCGGGCGCGGACGCGTCCCGGACCAGCGCGCGCACCGGCACACCACCGGCCAGCAGCCGGCGTGCCGTCGCACCACCCTGCTTGCCGGTGGCGCCGGTCACGGCGACGGGACCCCGCACCGTGCCGGCGGCGGAACGGATGGGATCGGCGGCCATGTCGTCCTCCCTTTCCCCCGGGGAGCGGATGCGATGGAAGATGTGGTGAACCCGGGGGATCCGGAACACTCCAACCCGGTGGGGACGAGGCACACAAGGGGTTTCGTGACATGACCGCAGTGACCGGCGGCGACCGCGCCGACGCCCGCCGCAACCGGGCCAAGGTGCTGTCCGCCGCGGACGAGGCACTGGCCGAGCACGGGCTCGACGTCCCGCTCGGCGAGATCGCGCGCCGGGCCGGCCTCGGTGCCGGCACCGTGTACCGGCACTTCCCGAGCAAGCAGGCGCTCCTGGAGGCGGTGTTCGCCCGGCACCTCGACGACCTGGTCGTTTCCGGCGAGCGACGGACCGCCCGGTCCGCGCCCACCGAGGCCTTCTTCGAATTCCTGCTGGACGTCATCGAGACGTCCCACCGCCACACGTACCTGTGCGAGGTCGTGGCCGCCGAGGAGAGCTGGCCGCGCCCGCTGCTCACGGCGTCCGTGCTGCGTTTCCGTCAGGTCCTGACGGCGCTGCTGCACGCGGCGCAGCGGGCCGGCGGCGTCCGCGCGGACATCGGCCCCGACGACGTCGCGGCGCTCACCGCCGGGTGCGCCTCGACGCTCACCGCGCGCCGTGACCGCCCGGCCGGCCGCAGGCTCGTGCAGCTGACCCTGGACGGCCTGCGGCCCTCCACCGTTGTCACGGAACGGCGCGCCTTCCGTGACGGGGCTGTCGTCGTCGGCGGAGACGTCGGGTGCTGTGCGGAGTGCGGGGCCGCGCTCAGGGTCCGGCCCACCGGCCGCCCGGTGCGTTACTGCGGCGCCACCTGCCGGCAGCGGGCCCACCGCCGGCGCCTGGCGGGCTGACCCCGGCCCCGGGGGCGAGGCGGGAGGCGGCGGTGGGGCGGGCCGTCCCCGGCCGCCGCGCACGGCGTGGCGGCCGGTCGGTCAGCCGGGGCCGGTCCGGTCAGTCGCGGTCGAAGAGCTTGACGCGCAGGGGCTCCCGGGCCGGTGCGGGGGTCTGCTCCTGCGGGGAGAGGGTCAGGACGAATCCGCCGATCGAGATGACGGCCATGATGGCGACGGCGAGCGGGACGATGAACTGCGAGGCGGGCAGGCCCCCGGGCGGGACGCGGTCGTCCAACTCCACGGAGACGGCGGCCATCCCGGTGTAGTGCATCGCGGTGACGGCGACCCCGGCGATCAGGGAGGCGGCGAGCGAGGCGCCGAATCCGGTGATGTTGAGGGTCATCCACAGCGCCGCGGTGGCGGCCGCCACGGCGATGGCGACGGAGAGGGCCACCAGCGCCGGGTCGTAGGAGACCTTGCCCTGGACCTGCATGGCGGCCATGCCGAGGTAGTGCATGGCCGCGACCCCGAGACCGGTGACGGTGCCGCCGATCAGCAGGGAGGCCACCGTCCTGCGCCGGTAGCCGACGTAGAGGACGCCGGCGCCGACGACCAGGATGGCCAGCAGCAGGCTGCCGAGGGTCTCGGGGACGCGGTAGACGATGGCCGAGCCGGTGACGGCGAAGCCCATCATCGCCATGAAGTGCATGGTCCAGATGCCGCAGCCGAGTTCGACCGCGGACAGGACCAGCCACCCCAGCCGGCGGGCCGGTGGCAGGGTCAGGGCCCGTACGGTGCAGCGCAGCCCGAGCGCCGCGCCGGTACAGGCGATGAGGTAGGACAGGGCCGGGTTGACCCAGCCGTAGGCGAAGCCGTCGATGTGGGCGGTGTGGGGATGCATGGCCACCTGAGGTGCGTTCTTGCGTAGGGGAGGGCGGAGGCGCTCGTCTGCCCGGGGCGGGCCGGTGACTGCGGGTTCGCCATTCCGGCCGGGAACAGGATTCGATTCCCGGAGGATCGTATAGCGATCACCAGGTTCCGTGAAATCGACGGCCGGGTGAATTGACGAGGATGGGTCGAGTCCGAATCTCCCGGTGGGGGCGGCCGAATGGATACTCCAGGTAGTCGCCTGACCGGGTAAGCCGCCGCGCAGGGCGGCATGGTAAATGATCAACATTACTCTAAGTAATGTAAATTGTGCGCTGGGTGTGCCATTTCCCTTTTTGGAAAACCCTTTGAGTAATTCCCTCCGAACGGCGGGGGCCGCCCCCGTCGAATGGCGGGGGCGGCCGAAAGCGGCGCGGAATTGACCTGTTGTCGGACCTGGGCGGGTACGTCGACGAACGCGGCCGAGGATTCTCGAAGGCCACGGAGCCGGGCCGAGGGGCGGAAGCACGGACCCGGCCACGCGCAGGGGCGCGTGGCCGGGAGGATGAACGTCCGGCCGGGCGGGGCTCGGCGAAGGAGGCCGGCCGCGGTCGCGGGCCGCGGCCGGCGGGGTCAGTCGGTGAGCCTGCAGAGGTTGTAGCTCTTCTCCGCGTGCAGCAGGGCCTCCAGGTCGGGGTAGCCGAGCTGCTTGTAGGTGTAGTACGCCACGGTGTACTCCACGTCGCACTTGTTGGAGCTCGGGGGCTCGCCGGCATCGGCGGATGCGGCGGGGGCGGCGGCGAGGCCGCCGAGCGCGGCGGTCGCGGCGAACGCGAGGACGGCGAGCGAACGGGAGACACGGGTCATCAGAGGCACATCCCTTCGGGGTGGTCCTGAGGGTGTTCGGACACCGCCGATTCTTGCCCCGGGAGTGGGTACGGGCCCATCCCGGAAACCTAGGAGGCTTCCGTACCCCGCTCGAACCGGCGGCGGCCGCGTCCGGCTTCTCGGTCCTGTGAATCTCCCGCGAGCCCCCGGCCTGACGCTCCCGTCCGGGCCGCGCCGGCCGCCTGGCGGGCGGCGGCTGTCCGGCTACCGGCCGGCGGCGGCCCGGGTGATGACGGCCTGGAGGCGGGAGTGGACGGCTTCGGCGGCCTCGCGGGTGACCGGGTCCTCGCTGTCCAGCTGGGGGGCGATCAGTTCGGCGGCGGCCACCAGGAGCGGCAGCGGCACCTCCGCGGTGCGCAGGTGGAGGAGCTGGGACGCGGCCCGCTCGCCGGGCGTGGTCGGGGCAGGGGCGCTGGGGATCAGGGCGGTGAGGCCCCGGGGGAGCGGCTGAGTGCTGGTCACCCGGCCATTCTCCCGTGTCCGCTCCGGTGGCGGTCACCTCGCCCGGCGCGGCGCCGGTCCGCCGGACTCCGCGTTGATCGCCTCCGTCCCGTCCTGGCACGATCGTCGGCACCGGGGCAGGGGCTGACGAGGAAGTGGACACGGTGGAGACGGCGGACGAACGGCGCGGCGGCTGGGCAGGAGTGCGCGAGCGGGTGGCGGCCCTGCGGAACGCGCCGTTCGCGGCGGAGGTGTTCGGCGCCGGGCGGGCGGCCGGGCACGGCTTCCTGCTGGAGGAACCGCTGGAGGAGTCCCAAGTGGCCTCGGCCGAGGCGCAGTTCGGCGTCCGCCTCCCGCCGGACTACCGCTCCTTCCTGCTCGACGTGGGAGCCGGCGGGGCCGGCCCGGCCTACGGGCTCTTCCCGCTGCGGCGGGACGGGCGCGGCTGGTACTGGGACGAGGGCGGCGCCCGCGGCGACGGCACGCTGCTCGCCCAGGACTTCCTGTCGGAGGAGGAGCGCGCCCGCCTGGAGTCGGGGCTCGACGCCCGCGAGCCCGTCGAGGCGGACTTCCCCGACGGCGAGTCGTACCGTGCGGCGTTCCTGGCCTGGGACGCCGAGTGCGAGCGCCTGGACGCCTGGACGACGGCCGGGGCGCTCCGCCTCGGCCACGAGGGCTGCGGCTCCTGCACCTGGCTGGCCGTCACCGGACCGGAGCGCGGCACCCTGTGGTTCGACGGCCGCGCCGCCGACCTCCCGCTGGAGCCGCTCTCCGGCGGGGCCGGGCGGCTCGGCTTCCGCGGGTGGTACCTGGACTGGCTGGACCGGGCCGCCCTGGCGGCCCGCGGACCGGTGACCCCGCGGCGAGCCGCGGGAGTGCACCGGTCCGTTCCGGCGGGCCGCTACCGGGCCCGCTGACCCGCGAAGACCCAGCGGTTGGCCGCCAGGGCGTCGTCCGGCTCCGGCCTCGGGCCGCGGCCGTGCAGGGCGGTGAAGTCGTACGGGGTGTGCACGGCCACCGTCCAGCCCCGGCGGGCGAGTTCGGCGGCGGAGTCGGGGCGGGGGCCGGCGTCGAAGAGGGCGCGCAGGTCGATGCCGAGCCGCTGCCGGGCCGCGACGTACACCGGTGCCGTGCGGACCGCCGGCGGCTCGGCGGCCACGTCCTTGATCTCGTAGGCAAGGGTGCTGCCGGGCGCGCTGAGCCGGTGCACGGTGGACACCAGCCGCCGCTCGGCCTCGGCGGGGAGGTAGAGCAGCAGCCCCTCGGCGAGCCATGCGGTCGGTGCCGCCGGGTCGAACCCGTCCGCCAGCAGCGGCCCGGCCCAGTCGTCGCGCAGGTCGGCGGCCAGCGGGCGGCGCTCGGTGGCGGGCGCGGCGCCGGCCGCGTCGAGGACCGCCCGTTTGAAGGCCAGCACCTGCTCGGTGTCGATCTCGTGGACGACGCAGCCGGGCGGCCAGTCGAGCCGGTACGCCCGGGAGTCCAGGCCCGCGCCCAGCACGACGACCTGGCGGGTGCCGGCCCGGGCGGCGGCCAGCAGGTGGTCGTCCAGGACGCGGGTGCGCAGCCCGAAGTAGCGTCCGAGGCGGCCCCACAGCGGATCGGCGTCCCCGCCCGGGACCTGGCCAGGGCGCACCGGCCAGTGGGCGGAGTCGGGGCAGGCGCGGACGAAGTGCTCGGCGAGCGGGTCGCGGGCCAGGGCGTCGGGGCGGTGGGTCTCGATGGCGCGGGCGGCCGCGACCAGCAGGGCGGTACGGCCCACCCCGGAGGCGACGCCGTCCCGAAGCGTGACGCCACCCCGCACCGGGGCGCCGCCCTGCCCGGCTACGGCGTGCACGGTTCCTCCGTCCCGGACGCGGGCGCGGACGCGGACGCGGGCACCGGCGCGGGCCCGGGTGCCGTCCACGCCTCCGGGTCGTCACCGGTGGTGGTGCGGGCGCCGTACAGCACGCGCATGAACCGCAGGACGTCGTCGTAGGGCAGGTGCAGGGAGGTGGTGCAGTCCGTCAGGACGGTGATGTGGAAGCCCTTCTGGAAGGCGGTGCGGGCGGTGGAGTCCACGCAGACGTCGGCGTAGAGCCCGGCGAACACGAGGTGCCCGGTGCCGCCCGCGCGCAGGTGCTCCTCCAGGCCCCGGCCTTCGTCGAGGAAGGCGTCGAAGCGGGCCCGTTTGGTGAAGACCCGCTCGCCCGGCGCCGGGGCCACGCCGTGGAACCGCGCTCCCCAGGTGCCCTCCAGGCACTTCGGACGCTTGCCCAGCCGCAGGTCCCGGGCCCGCCAGGCCTCGCCCTGGTGGGCGGGGTCGCCGAGGAAGCGGACGAACACCACCTCCACCCCCGCGTGCCGGGCCCGGTCCACCGCGCGGACGGTGTTGGCGACCACGGCGTCCAGGACGGCGGGGGAGCCGCCGAAGCGGGCCGTGGCCACCTGGCCGGTGCAGAAGTCGTTCTGCAGGTCCACCACCAGCAGGGCCGTCCCCGCCCGGCCGGTCACGGCTCGCCCACCAGGGCCGCGGGACCGGTGGCGCAGGCCGGTTCGGCCGGGTCGAGGGCACCGACCAGCGCGTCGACCACCGCGGTGGTGGAGTGCCGGCCGCCGAGGTCGGGAGTGCGCACGCCCCGCGCGTCGAGGACGGCCAGGGCGGCCTCGACCGCGCCGACGGCGCCGGGGACACCGGCGTGCCGCTCGGCGACGAGGGCCGCGGCCCGGACGGTGGCTACCGGGTTGACCAGGTCGCGCCCGGCCAGGTCGTCGGCGGAGCCGTGCACGGTCTGGTACTCGACCAGCCCGGCCGCGCCGGGGCCCAGGCACACGTTCTCCGTGCAGCGGTTCTCCTGCCGCTCGGAGCCGAAACGATCCAGCAGGACCACGTGCATGATGTCCGCCCACTCGTTCCCGGCGATCAGCAGGGTGCGGTCCGGCAGGCCGTGGGCGATGAGGTTGCGGTTGACGGTGTCGGGCTGGAACACCTCGATCCGTACGCCCAGCCGCTCGGCGATGTCGGTGACCCAGGTGTCGAACGCCCCGTCCAGGAGGTGGAACTTGTAGGCCATGACGATGCGGTCGATCCGCCCGTCGGGCCACTCGCGGCGGGCCCGTTCCAGGGCGTGGCGGACGACGGCCTCGGTGGTCTCCCGGCTGAAGGCCAGGGTGCGGGTGATCTCGCCGGGGGTGTGGAGGTTTTCGCCGGTGTAGAAGCCCTGGGCCTGGTCGCGGACGAGCAGCAGGGACGTTTCGCCGGACCGCAGCAGGTCCACCTTGACGGCGCGCAGCCGGCGGCGCACCAGGTACAGGGACTGGGCGTTGATCGCGGTGCGGAAGACGGCCGTGGTGCCGGCGTCGGCCAGGTCGCGGCAGAACCGCTCGTAGTGCTCGGCGTCCTGCCCGGTCAGCTCCTGGATCCGGGCCGGGCCGCCTTCCGTCCGCAGTGAGACGTAGGAGTGGTAGCGGCGCGGGGAGCGGACGATCCGTACCCCGAGGGGGTGGGTGGCGGTGAGCGTCCGCAGGACGCGCTCGAAGACGGCGGCGAGTTCGGGGCCGGTGCCCCGGCCCACCGCCAGTCCGACCGCGGGCTGCCCTGTCACGGGCTGCCCCGCCGCGGGCCGGCCGGGTGCCGGCTCCGCCGCGGGGGCCTGGTGGGCTATCGGGGTCACCGGGCCGCTCCGGGGACCAGGCGGTCGCCGGCGATGCCGGTCTTCTCGGGGCGGTAGTAGTCGCGGATGCCGTCCGCCCAGACCGCCACCGGGACACGGTCGCCGTCCACCGGGCCGAACGCCTCGAACAGCTCCGTGATGTTCCGGTCGGCGAACCCGATCGCGGTCATCAGGGCGAGGAAGTCGGGGCGGGTGACCAGGCCGTCGCCGTCCGGGTCGCCCAGTGAGGACAGTGCCTGGGCGAACTCGTCGATGGTGGCGTCGAACCGCTGCGGGTCGAGCACGATCGCGGTGAACTCCTCGGGGCTGATCTGCCCGTCGCCGTCGGTGTCCAGCTCCGTCACCAGCGTCTGCCAGTACTGCTGCAGGGCGTTGAGCAGCCGGTCCTTGGCGTCCTGGTCGGCCTGGGGGAGCGCAGCGACGACCCGGTTGCCCATCAGGTCGAAGTCGTCGGGATCGAGGACACCGTTCCCGTTGGCGTCGAACAGTGAGAACACGAGGCCGACACGGTCGGCGGCTGCGGTGGTGGGCATGGCGATGCACCTCGGTCTTCCCGGATGAAGGGCCGCCGGGCCGGTGCCTCGGCGACGGCTCCACTATCCGGGCCCGCCCCGGGCACCGGTGGGCGAACGCCCCGGGTGCACACGATCGGAGGTATTGC
Organism: Streptomyces sp. CBMA156; assembly: GCF_014596515.1. Taxonomy (GTDB): domain Bacteria; phylum Actinomycetota; class Actinomycetes; order Streptomycetales; family Streptomycetaceae; genus Kitasatospora. The sequence goes on along the minus strand of NZ_MSJQ01000292.1, from coordinate 15,099 downwards.
GCCGGGTGATGCATGACGAGTATGTCGGATGGACAGATAGTCAGGCTGGTCTGCTGGACAGGTAGTTGGATTGACAGATAGTCATTTGGTCAGACCTGAAGCCGACCGCGGGAGGACGGCCGGCCCCCTCGCGAGCGAGTCGCGGGAGGCCGGCCGTCGAGCGCCCGGCGGCCGGCGGCGGTGCCCTGCCGGCGGTGCCGCTACGGCGTCGCCGCCGGGGTCGGGGTGCCCGGCCCCGGGCCGCCGGCGTACGGCGAACGGATGCTCACCGGAGCGGTCCGGATGGAGGCGAACACCTGCTGGACCTGCTGCACCACCGGTTCGGACGGCTGCCGCAGACAGGCCGTCATCTGGATCACCACCCTGGTGTCGGAGGCGCCCTGGTCGACGGTGTGCGCCCCGGTGATCTCGCGGTTGCCGCCGAGCACCGCGCACTCCTTGCCGATGCCCGTTTCGTCGAACGCCGGCGGGTCGGTGGCGAACTTCCTGGCCAGCCCCGGGTCGTCCACCACCCGGAAGGTGAGGACCGCGCCGCCGGGAAGCAGCGGCCCGGAGAACGGACAGGAGGAGGCGCCGGGCGTGCACGACGGCGTCGGTGCCAGCGGCTGGGTGCCGAGGTAGCCCAGCGGCTCCCGGGGGCCGGTGACCGGGGCGGCCTGGGCGTACCAGTGCGCCGGCAGGTCGAGGGCCATCTCCGGCAGCAGCGGGAAGAAGAAGGCCTTCGTCCCGGCCGTGGGGGTGGCGATTCCCCGCGGCGTCGGGGGTGTCGAAACCGTCGGGGCCGTCGGGGCCGGGACGGCCGGGGAGCCCGCGGGCGCCAGCCTCACCCCCCGGTCCGCTCCCGGTGCGAGCGCAGGCGCGGCGGCCAGCACGGCGGCGGTGAGGCCGACGGTCAGCCCGGCCGCGAGCCCGGCCACCCGCCGGCGGCGCCTGGAGCGCTCGACCCGGGCGAGGACGTGCTCCATCCGGTCCTCGGGCGAGGCCAGGGCCGGGACGGCCTCGTGGAGCAGGATCCGCAGCTCCTCCTCGTCGTGCCCGCCGGCGCCCGGTCCGTCCGGGCCGAACAGGTCAGTTCCACTCACGAGGTCCCCCCTCCAACAGGAGTTCGCGGGCAGGCAGCCGGCCGCGCAGGCCGGCGAGCGCCCGGTGCGTCTGGCTCTTGACGGTGCCCGTGCTGCAGCGCAGCACCTCGGCCGTCTCCTCGACGCTGAGGTCCTCGAAGAACCGCAGCACCACCACGGCCCGTTGACGCGGCGGCAGCGACCGTACGGCATCGGCGACCACCTGGCCGAGCACCACCCCGTCGAACGGGTCCGTGTCCGGCTGCGGCTCCGGCAGCTCGTCGTGCGGCAGCTCCCCGGTCCAGCGGCGCCGCCACCAGGAGATGTGGCAGTTCACCATGACCTTCCGCACGTACGCCTCGGGCCGGTTGGGGGCGACGCGCGCCCACTTGGACCAGACCTTGGCGAGCGCCGTCTGCAACAGGTCCTCGGCCTGGTGCGGGTCGCCGGTCAGCAGCCAGGCCACCCGCAGGAGCTTCGGCCCGCAGGCGGCGACGAACTCCTCGAAGTCCGGCGGTATCGCGTTCGTCATCCTGCCGTCGTCCCCGCCATGGTGTCCGTGTCGTCCTCGTCTGCCGTGGCGGCCGGTCGGGCCGCTGTCTCGTTCTTCCTCTCACGGCAGCTCGACGCGCTGGGGGGCGCTTCGGGTTGCCTGCGGGTCCTGGGCTCCGCCCGCCCGCCCCGTACGTCGGCGACGCCCTTGACGACGGCGGCGCCCCGAACGACGGCCGGGAGCCGGCCTCCTGGCATGTTCGCGGCCGAAAGATTGCAGGTCACAGGCCTGTTCACGAGTTCCGGGCGGGTCTAGTATTCCGGGTCACGGCAGCCCCACCACCCCCCTGCGGAGCTGCCGGGCAGACCGGCCGCGCCCCCACGACGGCCGGTGCCTCCCCTCGGCCGGGACCCCGGAGCGCCCCCGTCCCCGCGGTCCCGGCCGACTGCCGCCGACGGGCGCGCGGAGCGCGTCGCCGGCCGGGCCGCGCGGTGAGCGGGCGTCCCGGCGGAAAGGCCCTCGACACCGGATCGAACGAGTGATCAAATATCGGCGGTCCACACACCGATCCGTCACGTGGCCCGCACGGATCCGGTCGAAACCGGGCCGCACGGCGCCGCGTTCACTCCTCCAAGAGGGACTCACCCGTGCGCCTTCGTCCCGCCGTCGCGGCCACCGCGGCGGCCCTCGCGGCCGTTCTCGGCATGCCGCCGCCCGCCGCCTTCGCCGCCGACCCCGCCACCGTCCTGTACGTGGCCGGCAAGTCCGCCTCCTGCTCCGACTCCGGCCAGGGCAGCCAGGCCGCGCCGTTCTGCACCATCGCCGCCGCCGCCGCGGTCGTCCTGCCCGGGCAGACGGTCCGGATCGCGCCGGGCAGCTACCCCGAGCAGGTCGACGTCCGCCGCTCCGGGACGCCGGGCCACCCGATCAGGTTCGTGGGCGAGTGGACCGCGGGCTGGACGAACACCACGCCGCGGGTCAGCGTGATGGGGTCGCACTGGCCCACGGACCAGCCGCTCACCCACGCGTTCACCCTGACCGGGGTCCACGACGTCGAACTGCGCGAGCTCTACCTGGAGTCGAAGGAGGAGGCCGTCACGGTCACCGACTCCTCGGCCGTCACCCTCGACCGGCTCTTCGTCCATGGGGAGTTCGGCGGCCAGACCGGCGGCGTCTCCGTCTCCGGGGCGAGCAGCGACGTCACCGTGAGCCGCAACCAGATCCTGCACGGCAACGGCGTCACCATCGGCGCCGGGGTCCTGCGCGCGGTCGTGACCACCAACGACATCGGGAACTCCAGGACCGGCATCGCCGTGACCGACGCCCCGGGCACGGTGGTCACCGGGAACACCGTCACCAGGAGCGAGGACTCGGGGATCGTCCTGGCCGGGGCGTCCACCGGCGCCGTGGTGGAGAACAACGTCCTGGTCCGCAACGCCGCCGCCGGCCACCCCGGCACCGCCCAACTGGACGTCGGCGCGGGCTCGGTGACGGGCACCAAGGCCGACTACAACCTGGTCGCCGACGAGGGTGACGGCGGCTACCGCTGGGCCGGCACCGCCTACCGGCTGCCCGCCTTCCGGGCGGCCACCGGCCAGGGCGCCCACGACATCGCCGAAACCGGCAACACCATCGGCGGCCCCGTGCCGAGCCTGCCGCGCGAGGGCTCCCCGGCGATCGACTCCGGTGACCCGTCGGCACCCGGCCTGCCCGACACGGACCAGTCCGGCCGCCCGGTCATCGACGACCCGAAGGTGCCGAACGCCCCGGGAGGAGGCGTCCGGGACCGCGGCGCGTACGAGCGGTACGGGATGGACTACGTGTCCCTCTTCACGGACGTCTCCCAGGGCCCCTACCCGCTGACGGTCAAGGCGCAGGCCGGTTTCCGCAACGACTGGACGTCCGACCAGCCGACCACCTACACCTTCGACTTCGGCGACGGCAGCGCCCCGGTGACCAGCACCGAGAGCACCGTCCCGCACACCTACACCGCCAAGGGCGAGCACCAGGTCACCGTCACCGTCACCGACGGCTTCGGCCAGCGCCTCACCAGCCTCGGGGACGCCTACGGCGCCTACGGCGCCAGGGTGAGCGTGCGCGACCCGGCCCCGGTGAAGGCCGCGCTGTGGCCCACCAACCCGGCCGGGGACTTCCGCTTCGACCTCCTGGCCGGCCAGAGCAGCAGCCCCTGGCCGATCAAGTCCTACGCGTTCGACTTCGGTGACGGCTCGCCGGTCCAGACGAACACCTACAGCTCCGCGAGCCACCTCTACGCCGCACCCGGCACCTACACCGCCTCGCTCACCGTGACCGACTCCGCCGGGCGCACCGACCGGACCACCGCCAAGGTCACCCCGGGGTTCGCCCCGGCGGGCTTCGTCCCGGTGGCCCCCAAGCGCGTCTACGACACCCGGGACCCGGCGAACGACCCGGGCGCGAGCGGGAACCAGCCGTTCCGGCCGGGTGAGCGCCGCGAGATCAAGGCCGGCATCCCGGCGGGCGCCACCGCGGCCGTCGTCAACATCACCGCCACCGGGGCCACCACGGCCACCCACCTGGACACCTCCACCATCGGCGGCGCCGCCGCCGGCCAGACCTCCAGCATCAACATCGGCCCGGGCGAGACCGTCGCCAACCTGGTCACCGTGCCGATCACCTCGTCGGGGGACACCCGCAACCTGGGCCTGAAGAACCACGACGGCACCGTCCACGTGGTGATCGACCTCTACGGCTACTACCTGCCGCAGTCCGCGGACGGCTACGCCCCGACGCCCGCCACCCGGATCGCCGACACCCGCCAGACCGGCGCCAAGCTGGGCCCCGGCGCGTCGCTGCCGCTGAAGGTCGCGGGCAGCGCGGGCGTCCCGTCCGGCGCCAAGGCCGTCGCGCTCAACCTGACCGCGACCGAGCCCACCGCGGCCGGCTTCCTGGCCGCCAGGCCCGGCGGCCAGAGCGGCCGGCCGGCCACCTCCAGCCTGAACTTCGCGCCGGGACGCACGGTGGCCAACCAGGTGATCGTGCCGCTCGGCCCGGACGGCACGGTGGAGGTCTACAACAACGACGGCTCCACCCACGTGATCGCCGACGTCATCGGCTACTACGGCGCCGACGCCAAGGGCCGGTTCACCGCCGTCCTCCCGGTCCGGCTCCAGGACACCAGGAACGCGCCGTACCAGGCCCTGGACCCCGGCGCCGAGACGACCGTCGGCATCGGCGGCACCGGCCAGGTCCCGGCGAACGCCGTGGCCGGCGTGGTCAACCTCACCGCGGTCGCGCCGCGCGCTGACGGGCACGTCATCGCCTACCCGGACCTCGGCCCGGTGCCGACGACCAGCAACCTCAACTTCCGCGCCGGGCAGACGGTGGCCAACCACGCCCAGGTCCCGCTCGGCACCAACGGGGCGATCAGGCTGCGCAACAACTCGGGCGGCGCCCTCGACCTGATCACCGACCTCTACGGCTACTTCACCACCGGCTGACCGCCGCACCACCCACCCGCACCGGGCCGGCGCACCCACGGGCGCGCCGGCCCGTTCGCGTTCCCCGCCGAGGCGGCGGGCCCGCTGCTGATGTACGAGGCCGTGACCTCGGCGGAGTTCCGCCCGTCGCGGACGGTACGCGTCGGCCGGCGAGGCGGCCGGAGCGGGCCGTTCAGGGCCGGGGCGTCCAGCCGGGCGGGGTGAGCGTGGTGTCGGCGAGGATCCGCTCGACGGTCTCGTCCAGGGTGCTGCCCTGGCCGATGACGTGCTCGGCGCGGTCGGGGAGGAGGTCGTGGGGCCGGTACCAGTCGGCCATGACCTCGGGGGAGAACTCGGCGGCCTGGGGCCGGGTGGCGTGCCGGCGCACCGTCTCGTCGAAGTCGACGTCCAGGTAGTAGAGGTGGCTGCGCCCGCGGTGGTCGGCGGCGAGCCGGGCCAGCATCGGGCCGTAGCGCTCGGCGGCGAGGATGCCCTCGACGACGGTGTGGAAGCCGTGGTCGAGGGCGTGCCGCGCGACCAGGTCGATCAGCCCGATGTTGGCGCCGCCGGGCACGTCCCGTTCGCGCAGCACGGTGCGGCGCAGCAGGTCCTGGCCGACGACGGCGACGCCCCGCCCGTAGGCGGCGCGCAGCCGCGCGGCGACGCTGGACTTCCCGGCGCCGCTCGGGCCGCGCACCACGATCAGTACGGTCCGTTGGTTTCCCGTCATGCCGGGACCGTCCCCGCGGGGAGGCCGCTCCACACCGCCGCGTCCTGCTCGCGAGGGCCGCCGCAGCGGCCCCGGTCAGTGCTGCGGGCCGGCCGGGGTGGTGGCCGGCGGGGTGCCGGTCGCGGTGCTGTTCGGGTCGGTCCTGGGTGCCGGGTCGGGGATGTCGGCCATCGGCAGGGACTGCTTGGGCGTGCCGCGCAGGGCCTGGTTCATGGCGTCCCGCCAGATCGGTCCGGGGCCGTCGGCGCCGAACACCTCGGTGCGGTACTTCCCGTTGATGGTGAGGTTGCGCATCTCGACGCCGCCGTCGGGGCCGCCGAGCCAGACGGCGGTGGCGAGCTGCGGGGTGTAGCCGTTGAACCAGGCGGCCCGCTTGCGGTCCGAGGTGCCGGTCTTTCCGGCGATCTGCCGGTCGCCCTCCAGGCTGAGCGCAGCACCGGTGCCGTTCTTCTCGGTCACGCCGTTCAGGATGGTGTTCAGCGCCCGGGCCGTCGTCTCGGAGAACGCCTTCTCGCAGTGGCCGGCCGGGACGGGGACGTCCCTGCCGTCCACGGTGGTGATCCTGTTGATCGCGACCGGGTCGCAGTGGGTGCCCTGGGCGGCGAAGGTCGCGTAGACGTTCGCCATGGTCAGCGGGCTCATCTCCTCGACGCCCAGGGCCATCGCGGGGACCTCCTCCAGGGGCTTGCCGCTGGCCCGGGCGGTGATGCCGAGCTTGTTGGCCATCTGCTTGACCGCGCAGAGGCCGATCTCCTGCTCCATCTGCACGAAGTAGGTGTTGACCGAGAGGGCCATCGCCTCCTTCAGCTGGTAGGGGCCCTTCTCGCTCGCGGACTCGTTGGGCACCACCGCCTTGGGCCGGTCGGTGTTCTTCCAGGTGCCCTCGCAGGTCTTCATCGTCGGGTACTCGATCTTGTTCTCGGACGGGTACTCCTGGGTCGCGGGCAGGCCCGCCTCCAGGGCCGCGGCCGCGACGACCGGCTTGAACGTGGAGCCGGGCTGGAAGCCGTTGCCGCCGCCCATCGCCGCGTCGGCGTTGAGGTTGACGACGGTCTGGTTCTTCTCCTTCAGCAGGCCGTAGGGGCGGGTCTGGGCCATCGCCAGGATCTTCCCGGTGCCGGGCTCGACCATGCTGACGGCGGCGGAGACGCTGTCGGTGACCCGCACGTTGCCGCTCGCCGCGGTCTGCGCGGCGGTCTGCTTGTCCGGGTCCAGCGTGGTCTGGATGTTCAGGCCGCCGGTGTCCCACACCTTCTTGCGCTCCTCGGCGCTCTTGCCGAACGCCGGGTCCTGCTTGACCACCCGGCGGACGTAGTCGCAGAAGAAGCCCATCCCGGCCTTGGCAGTGATGCAACCGTTCTGCGGTTCACGGTAGTTGAGGCCCAGCGGGGCGGCCTTCGCCTCCTTCGCCTGGTCCGCGGTGATGTGCTTGCTCTCCAGCATCTTGCCGATCACCACGTCGCGGCGGTTCTGCGCGGCCTGCGGGTGCAGCTTCGGGTCGTACTGGGACGGGTTCTGCACCAGCCCGGCGAGGGTGGCGGCCTCGGCGACGGTGAGGTCCTTGTTGCTCTTGCCGAAGTAGCGCTGGGAGGCGGCCTCCACGCCGTAGGCGCCGTTCCCGTAGTACGTGATGTTGAGGTAGTTGGTGAGGATCTGGTCCTTGCTCAGCTCCTCCTCCAGCTTGATGGCGACCTTGAGCTCCTGGATCTTGCGGCCCAGGGTCTTGCGCTGGGCCTCCAGGACGGCCGCCTGGTCGTCGCCGGCCTTCTCCACGTTGACGTTCTTCACGTACTGCTGGGTCAGCGTCGAGGCGCCCTGGGAGGTGGTGCCGCTCTCGGCGTTCTTGCTGACCGCGCGCAGGATGCCCTTGAGGTCGACGGCGCCGTGCTCGTAGAAGCGGGCGTCCTCGATGTCGACCTGGGCGTACCGCATGAACGGCGACATCTGGTCGGCAGGGATGACCGTGCGGTCGCGCTCGTACACCTTGGCGATCAGGCCGCCCTTGGCGTCGAAGATCTGGGTGGCCTGGGTGAGCGGCGGGGTCTTGAAGTCGTCGGGAACGTCGTCGAAGTCCTCCGCCGTGCCCTTGGCGGTCAGCCCGATGGCACCGGCGGCCGGCAGGGCCAGGCCCGCCATCAGCACGCCGGACACGACGCTCACACCCAGGAAGGTCGCACCGAGGCGGGCCGACCGGAGGGGCGTCCCGCGGGACGGACGGGCATCCGCGTCATCGGATGAATTCCATATCGGCGAGGGATTCGGTTCCATTCCGGAATGCTAGCCCTCAATCCTTGCTGCTCGAACGGTTTTTCGGGTGGGGCTGTCACGGCTGTGCAACAGATATCGGAAGCCGGTTCCGAAATGTCGAATCGCATACGAACTGAACGGGGGCGGTGAAAAGGAAAGCCCGGCCCGCCCCGCGTGCGGCGGCCCAGCCCTCTCGTGACCCTCACTCACATGGATGCCGCGAGTGGAGCGGAAGGTTGCTTCACGCCCCGTCCTTCGCGGGCGAGCCGGCACTCGGTCCGGCGGCCTGCCGTGGTGGCTCCCCAGGAAGCCGATCGACCCTCTCGCCGAGCCGGAGAGCGGCTGGGCCCCGGCCACCGCCGGCGACTCCGTCCTCCCCTGCGACCTGCGCCGCGACAACGTGCTGTTCGACGGACGCGGCCGGGTCCGGATCCGCGACGGGAACCGGCCCTGCCCCGGGGCGAGTCGGGTCGACCTCGCCGACTTCACGGTGCTGCCCGGCACCGCCCGCGGACGGTCACGACGCCTCCCGGCTGTCCGCCGAGCACCCCACCGCCCTGCGGCGTCGCCCCCGAACAGTCGGACGCCGCGCTCGCGGCCCTCGCGGGGCAGGTCCCGCGCTCCGGCGCCCAGCCCCCGCCACCCGGCTCGACGGCGCTGCGCGGGCACCGGACCTGGTGCGGCGGGGTCGTCCTCGACTGGCTCTCGCAGCGCCGGGGTCGGAACCGACCGCGCTCGGCTCGGGGCGGTCAGGCGACGGCCCGCCCGCACCGCACGAGGCCCAGGAGGGCCGGGGCCGTCACACGGCGCGGTACAGGCCCCGGCCGGCGCGGCGGACGCGGGAGGAGGCGACCAGGCGGTCGAGGGTGCTGCGGACGGCGTTGATGCTGCCGCTGTCGGTGGCGCGGCCGAGCGCCTCGGCGACGTCGCGGGCGCGCACCTCGACGTCGCCGGCGCCGGTGAAGTAGTCCAGGATCTGTTCGGTGAGCCGGCCGTACTGCTTCGGGGCGCCCTCCTCGTCGACGGACTCCGGCGCGGTGTCGCGGTCCTCATGTCCGGCAGCGGCAGGGGCGTCGGCCGGGCCCGCCGCGGGCCGCGTCGGCCGGGGCACGGCGGCCCTGGCTCCCCGCGGGGGAGTGCCCGAGGAATCCGGCCCGGTGGAGGACATCAGGGCCTGAAGGGCGTCGAGAGCGCGCTTGACGGAGCCGAGATGGGCGACGACCGCGGCCAGTTCCCGCTCCAGGGCCTGCTTCTGGACCTCCAGGCGGGCCAGGTCCTCCTGGAGGCTCTCGGCGGTGATCTCGATGTGATGTGCCGTGTGGGTGACAGACACCTTGTGTTCCTCTCGTCCTCAACCCTGGTGGTCGCGCCCGCGCTCGGCCCGCCCGGACAGCCGTCCGGCTTCCTCACGGAGACCACGTCACACCATAGCGAGGAGCCCGGCGCGCCCCGGGCGCCGACACCGGACCCACCCGCGCGGCCTGCCACGGGACGGGGGCGCACGGTGTCGATCCTCGACGGCGGCCGGGCGCGGCCCGGTTCCAGGAGCGCAGCTTGTCGGGATTGACGACGACCCAGACGTGGACGATGCGACGGCCGGTGAGGTCGAGGCCGAGGACCGCCGCGACCCGCCGGTCGTACCGTACGACCAGCCCGGTCCGGCCGTTGACGGAGCGGCTGTCCACCGTGGTGCGCGCGCGGGGGCCAGCAGCGTCAGCAGGCTCCGGGCCACCCGGTGCGGGCCGTGCACCGGCCGCACCGGGGCCCGTACCTTGCCGCCTCCGTCGAAGAACGCCGTCACATCCGGTGCCAGCAGCACCAGCAGCCGCTGCGGGTCCTGCGCCGCACACGCCTCGCGCACCCCGCACACCGCCGCGTCCCGCTCCTCCGGTGTGGTGGCGCGGCCCCGCCGGGCCCGCAGGCTCCGCCGTGCCCGTTCCGCCGGGTCCGAGCACTCCGGCGCGGAGCGGCCGACGACGCCGGCGACCGCGCGCGGCGCCGTCCCGGCCACGTCGTCGGGCACGAACGCGGCCCGTTCGGCCGGGGACAGACCCGGCAGCACCTCGCCGACCGTCCGTTCCACCCCGGCAGCCTCAAGACACGGGACGGGCCCGCCGTCCCGCCGCCGTCCCGGCCGCGCCAGCCGTTCCCGACAGATCCCGCCCACGACCCGGGACAGCCACGCCCGCGGCTCGCCGACCCCCTCCCGCTCCGGCCCCGCCGGCGCGTACCACCGCCGGTACGCCTCGTCCACCACCCCGTCGGCCTCACCGGCGCTGCCCGGCATCCGACAGGCCAGGTCGATCAGGTGCCGGCGTTCGTCGACCAACTCCCCGACCGGCAAAGCCTCGTCGGCGAACTCCATGCGCCTGTCCTCCTTCTCCCGCAGCTCCTCGTCGCCGGCCGGACGGGCCGGAAGGAGCCGACCGCCCGAGGGCGCTCAGGGTCCGGGGGAGGGCGGTGCGGGCGGGTACCCGGCACCGGCGTCCCGGAGCCGCCGCAGGGAGTCGGACACGGACCGCATCCGGAGGTCGAGCAGGGCGAGCGTGCCGCGCAGTTCGGTGACGCGGGCCTGGAGCGCGACGGCCTCCGCGGCCAGGGACCGCGCGGCGGCCGCGAGGGCGAGCGGGGGTGCGGAGGTGGTGGTCATCAGGCGTCCTGTGTCGGTGGGGCAGGGCGGGACAGGGGGCGGAAGGGGCGAGCGGCCGGGGGCCGGCTCACGCCCGCTGCCGGGCGAGCCAGTCGGCGAAGCGGGTCCCGGCGATGTGCGCTCCCGGGCCGGGCAACAGCGTGCTCTCCCGCAGCTCGGTGCCGAAGTACCTGGCGTGCGGATCGGTCACCACGGTGCGCGGGTCGTCCTCGGCGGCCAGGGTCTCGCGGACGAGCTCGTCCAGCCGGAAGGTGTCGGGACCGGCCACCTCGACCACACCGCCGACAGGGGAGCCGACGGCCGTACGGCCCACGGCGGCGGCCACGTCGTCCGAGAGGACGGGACGGATCCCGACCGGGGCCAGACGCACGGTGTCGCCGTCGGTGGCCTCGGCGGCGATGCCCTTCACGAACTCGAAGAACTGCGTGGCGCGCACGATGGAGTAGGGCAGCCCGGACGCCTCGATCAGCTCCTCCTGCGCCTGCTTGGCCCGGAAGTAGCCGCTCGCCTGGAGGCGTTCGGTGCCGACCACCGACAGGGCGACGTGGTGGGCGACACCGGCGTCGGCCCCGGCCCTGAGGAGGTTGGCCGTCGAGGTCCGGAAGAACTCCGTCACGGCGTCGTCCGCGAACGAGGGGGAGTTGGACACGTCGACGACGACCCGGGCGCCCCTGAGCACCTCGGCGAGGCCCGCTCCGGTCAGCGTGTCGACGCCGGTGCTCGGTGAGGCCGGCACCGCCTCGTGGCCGTGGGCGCCGAGCCAGGCGACCAGCTTCGATCCGATCAGTCCGGTGCCGCCGATGACTACGACCTTCATGGTGGGGATCCTCTCGGGAGGTTCGGTTTCGGGTCCTCACCAGGTAAAGACCGGGCTGCCGCCGTGGTTGTGACGGCAGGCCGGAGGAATCCCGAACTCCTCCCGCCCTCGCCCGGACGGCCTACGGGGCGAGCGTGACGGTCGCCGGAGTGCCGTGCCACGCCATCCGGGCGCAGGGGCGCAGGGGTGGCAACGCGTCGCGCCGCGGTGACCCCCACGACGCTCCCCACGTGTCACACATTCACACGGTGTCCGGTCAACACTGCCGAAGGGCGGGGGAGAAGCACCCCGCCGGATACCCGGCGACGGACGGAAGGTGCACGACAGTGTCGGACCATCACGCAGGACACTCACACCCGGCCGGCGACCCGGCGTCGTCGGCGAGCTGGACGACCGCGGCCCGGATGCTACAGGACGCCGCGCCGCTGACCGTCCCTGAGGGCGCCTCGGCGATGACCGTGCGGATCGAGTGGGAGCCGGGCGACCCGGGCACCCCGCCGCACCGCCACTCGGGGCCCGCCTTCGGATACGTGCTCGAGGGCGCGGTCCGCTTCGAGCTGGAGGGCGAGCCCGAGCGGGTGGTGGAGGCCGGCGGCACCTTCTGGGAGCCGGGCGGCGACGCGATCCACTACCAGGACGGCAACGCGCTCGCCGACGCGCGGACCCGGTTCGTGGTGACCATGCTGTGCGCCCCCGGCAAACCCATGCTCGAACTCGTCCCCGAGGAGGAACTCCGACAGCGCGCCCACCTGCGCGCCCCGCGCCCCACCGGGTGAGAACGCCGCCGCCGGCGGAAGTCCGTCTCCTCGTCACAGTCCGGGAGGTGACGAGGAGACGGACCGTACGGGGGCCCCGCGGCCGGCTCAGCCGAACTGGCCGGGCCGGTAGCCGCCGGCTGGCTGCCGGTTGAGGACGTTGACGCGGTTGTAGGCGTTGATCACCGCGATGAGGGAGACCAGCGCGGCCAGCTGCTCCTCGTCGTAGTGCCCGGCCGCGTCCGCCCAGGCCTCGTCGGTGACGCCGCCGGCGGCGTCCGCGACCCGGGTGCCCTGCTCCGCCAGCTCCAGCGCGGCGCGCTCGGCGTCGGTGAAGACCGTGGCCTCCCGCCAGGCGGCCACCAGGTGGAGCCGCTGGGCGGTCTCGCCCGCCTGGGCGGCGTCCTTGGTGTGCATGTCGGTACAGAAGCCGCAGCCGTTGATCTGGCTGGCGCGGATCTTCACCAGTTCCTGGGTGGCGTGCGGCAGCGTGGAGTCCACCACGGCCTTGTTCGCCGAATTGAGGTGCTTCAGGACCCTGGCGCCGAGCGCGCTGCCGAAGAAGTCGAGACGTGCTTCCATGAGGTGTTCTCCTCGTCGTCGTGCCGGTTCACAGTGATGACCGGCATGCCCCGTGGTCTGTGACACCGAAGGACGTGTGTCCTGCCTCACCCCGGCCGGCCCCGCTCACACGGTGGCACGATCCCGCCACGCACGCCCCGGGCCCGGACCCCCCGGCCTCCCGCTGCCCGCGCGACCCCGACGAGCAAAGGACTCGGCCCATGCCCGCGATCCTGATCCACGGCGTCCCCGACACCCACCACGTGTGGGACGGCGTGCGCCGGCACCTGACCCGCACCGACGTGGAGGCCTGGGACCTGCCCGGATTCGGCGCGCCGCGCCCCGACGGCTTCCGCTCCACCAAGGAGGAGTACGTTGACTGGCTCGTCGGCCGGCTGGAGCGCGTCGGTGAACCGGTGGACCTGGTCGGCCACGACTGGGGCTGCATCCTCACCGCGCGCGTCGCCTCCCTGCGCCCCGACCTGGTCCGCACCTGGGCCGGCGGCAACGGCCCGGTCGACGCGGGCTACCGGTGGCATCGGCTCGCGCGGATCTGGCAGCACCCCGTCGAGGGCGACCGCTTCATGAGCGGACTGGAACCCGGCGCCTTCGCCCACGACGTGGCGGCCGGCTTCGAGGTCCCGGCCGGTCCCGCTCGGGAGATGGCCGGCCGGGTGGACGCGCCCATGAAGGAGAGCATCCTCGGGCTCTACCGTTCCGCCGTGACCGTGGGAGCGCAGTGGGAGCCCGGCCTGGCGCGGGTGACCGCGCCCTGCCTCGTGTTCTGGGGAGTGCGCGACCCCGCCTGCCCGGTCGGGTCCGGCGAGAAGCTCGCCGCCTCGCTGCGGGCCCCCGGGATCGTGCGGCTCGACTGCAACCACTGGACGCCGCTGCAGAGGCCGGCCGAGGTCGCCGCGGCCGTCGAGGCGCACTGGGCGGCGTACCCGGATCCGGGCAGGTGAGCCCCCTGGACACGGAGGCGCCGCGCCGGGGTGACGACACCTCACCGCTCCCGTCCCGCAAGGGGATGAGCACACTGTTTGTTCGTCCACGCGAGCTGATGCATGATGAGGGCGGCCTGAGCCGATCAGGGTCGAACCTTGGACTGCATGGCGGTGGTGGATGGCGGGCGGCGCCCCTCGGCGCGAGCCGCACGGGCCGTACGGGCCACGCGGGTTGCGCGGGCTACGCGGCCGGCGGGGCGAATGCGGAGCGCTGGACCAGGTGATCGCCGGCGCCCGCACCGGCCGGGGCCAGGTGCTCGTGCTGCGCGGCGAGCCCGGAGTCGGCAAGTCCGCCCTGCTGGAGTACCTGGTGGGCGGCGCGGCGGGGTGCCGGATCCTGCGGGCCGTCGGCGTCGAGTCCGAGATGGAGCTGGCGTTCGCCGGACTGCACCAGCTGTGCGTGCCCCTGATGGGCCACCTCGACCGCATCCCCGGCCCCCAGCGCGACGCCCTGTCCGTCGCGTTCGGGCTGAGCGCGGGCAGCGCGCCGGACCGCTTCCTGGTCGGCCTGGCGGTGCTCAGCCTGCTGGCCGAGGCCGCGGAGGAGCGGCCGCTGGTCTGCGTCGTGGACGACGCCCAGTGGCTCGACCGGGTCTCCGCCCAGACGCTGGCCTTCGTCGCCCGCCGACTGCTCGCGGAGCGGGTGGCGCTGGTGTTCGCGGTGCGGGCGTCGGCGCCCGCCGCCGACGGCGACCCCTTCCGCGGGCTGCCCGAGACCGCCGTCCGGGGGCTGCGTGAGGACGACGCGCGGGCGCTGCTGGAATCGGTGGTCCCCGGGCGGCTGGACGAACGGGTCAGGGACCGCATCGTCGCCGAGACCCGCGGCAACCCGCTGGCCCTGCTCGAACTGACCAAGGGACTGACCGCCGCCGAGCTGGCCGGCGGCTTCGGGCGCCCGGACGTCCGCCCGCTGGCCGGCCAGATCGAGCAGACCTACCTGCGGCGCATCGGATCGCTGCCGGCCGCCGCGCAGCGGCTGCTGCTGGCGGCGGCCGCGGAACCGGTGGGCGACGTGCCGCTGCTGCGGAGGGTCGCCGAGCGGCTCGACATCGACGCGGACGCCGCCGGAGCGGTCGAGGCGGCGGGACTGGTCGAGTTCGGCACGAGGGTGCGCTTCCGCCACCCGCTGGTGCGCTCGGCGGCCTACCGCGCCGCCGACCCCACCGTGCGCCGGGACGTCCACCGGGCACTGGCCGAGGCGACCGATCCCGACGTCGACTCGGACCGCCGGGCCTGGCACCGCGCCCACGCGGCCCTCGAACCCGACGAGGCCCTGGCGGGCGAGCTGGAGCGCTCGGCCGGCCGGGCCCAGGCCCGCGGCGG
>NZ_MSJQ01000291.1 GCF_014596515.1 Streptomyces sp. CBMA156 | reverse complement strand
CCCGCTGGAAGTCCTCGCCGCCCACACCGACGGCCTCACCGCCCTGCTCGGCCCCGGATCCGAACCCGTCCGCGCCCTCGCCGCCGGCCGCCCCGACCGCGCCACCGAACTCCTCGCCCCGTGGCGGACCTGGTTCGGCCCCCACCTGCGCCTGGAAGCCGTCCACCACCGCCGCACCGGCACCGGCCCCGGCTCGCTGCGCCTGGCCGCCCGCACCGTCGGCCTCGCCGCCGACCTCGACCTCCTCCCGGTCCTCACCAACGCCACCCGCTACGCCGACCCCGGCCAGGCCCCGATCGCCGACGTCCTCGACGCCGCCCGCCTGCTGCGCCCCGTCCAGCGCGGCGCGGTGTGCAACGGCGAGCGGTGGCTGAAGGGCCCGGCCGAGCTGGCCGAGCTCGCCGCCGAGGTCGCGCAGGCCGCCGGACAGGGACCGTCCGGCGCCCAGCGGCTGCTCGCGGTGACCGCCCGCACCGCGGCCGAGTGCCGGCTCGACCCCGCCTCCGACCTCGGAATCGGACGGGTCCACTTCCCGGAGGAAGACCGGCTCGGCCTGGCCCCCGGCACCTCCGCGAGGGTGCTGCGCGAGCGCTGCGAGGCGGAGATGGTCCGCCGCGGCTACGACCGGCGCCCCGACGCCGTCCGACGCCTGGCCGAAGAGCTGGAGCTGATCTCGGCGCTCGGCTGGCCCACGTTTTTCCTCACCGTCGGCCAGGTCGTCGCCGACATCAAGGACATGGGCATCCGGGTCGCGGCGCGCGGCTCCGCGGCCGGCTCGCTGGTGGTGCACCTGCTCGGCATCGCGGTGGCGATGCCGCTCGACCACGACCTGATCATGGAGCGCTTCCTGTCCTACCGGCGCACCTCGCTGCCGGACATCGACGTCGACGTCGAGTCCGAGCGCCGCATCGACTGCTACCGCGCCGTCCTGGAGCGCTTCGGGCCCGAGCGCGTCGCCACCGTGTCGATGCCCGAGACCTACCGGGTCCGCTGGGCGATCCGCGACGCTGGCCTCGCCCTGGGCATCGACCCGGCCGAGGTCGACCGCCTCGCCAAGGCGTTCCCGCACATCCGCGCGAAGGACGTCCGCACCGCGATGACGGAGCTCCCCGAGCTGCGCCACGTCGCCGAGCAGGCCGGCCGGTACGGGCGGCTGTGGGACCTGGTCGAGGGCCTGGACGCGCTCCCGCGGGGGATCGCGATGCACCCCTGCGGCGTCCTGCTGTCCGACCACACCCTGCTGGCCCGCACGCCGGTGGTGCCCACCGCCGGCGAACACCTTCCTATGAGCCAGTACGACAAAGAGGACGTCGAAGACCTCGGGCTCCTGAAGCTGGACATTCTGGGCGTGCGCATCCAGTCGGCGATGGCCTACGCCGTCGCCGAGATCGAGCGCACCACCGGCGAGAAGGTCGACCTGGACGACCGCGAGCAGGTCCCGCTCACCGACGAAGCCTCCTATCAACTCCTGTGCGAGGGCGAGTCGTTGGGCGTCTTTCAGGTCGAAAGCCCAGGTCAGAGGGACCTGCTCGGAAGATCTCAGCCCAAGGACTTCCAGGACCTGGTCACCCAGATCGCGATGTTCCGGCCCGGCCCGCTGTCCGCCGACATGGTCAAGCCGTGGCTGGAGACCCGCCGCGGCCGCCGCCCCCGCTACCCCCACCCCGACCTGATCCCCGTGCTGCGGCCCACCGGCGGCGTCCTGGTGTTCAACGAGCAGATCGCGAAGACCTTCGCCATCCTCACCACGACGGACCTGGCGATGGGGGAGGAGGCCCGACGCGCCCTCGGCAAGCCCGACCGCCTCCCCGCGCTGGAGAGCTGGTTCCGCACCCGCGCAGCTGCCGCCGGCTACGACCGCACCGTCATCGACACCTGCTGGACCCAGCTCCTCGGGATGGGGAACTACGGCTTCGCCGCAGCCCACGCGACCGCGTTCGCCCTGCCCGTCCTGCAGTCCGCCTGGCTCAAGGCCCACCACGGCGCCGCGTTCTACGCCGGCCTGCTCCAAGCCGACCCCGGCATGTACCCGCTGCGCCTGGTCCTCGCCGACGCCCGCCGCCGCGGCGTCGCGATCCTGCCCGTCGACGTCGCCCACTCCACCGCCGGCTACACCACCGAACGCGCCGCCGACGGCGAAGGCCTGCGCCTCGCCCTGGGATCGGTGACGGGAATCACCGACGCCGAGGTCAAGCGCATCACCGACGCCCGCCCCTTCACCGGCATCGAGGACTTCTGGGAGCGCGCCCGCCCGAGCCTGCCGACCGCGCAGCGCCTGGCCCGGATCGGCGCCCTCGACACCATCACCGGCGGCACCGGCCGCCGCGACCTCCTGCTGCTCCTGGACGAGCTGCACACCCGCCAGCGCGCCGCCGCGACCACCGGCCAGCTCACCCTGCCCGCTTCCGCGCACGGACCCGACACCGTCACCGGCCTGCCGGAGATGACCTCCGCCGAGCAGCTGACCGCCGAGCTGGAGGTGACCGGCATGGACGCCTCCCGCCACCTCATGTCCGACCACCACGCGCTGCTCGCCGAACTCGGCGTCACCCCCTCCACCGGGCTGCGCGACATCGAACCGGGGGAGACCGTGCTGGTCGCCGGGGCCAAGGTGGCCTCCCAGACACCGCCGATGCGCTCCGGGCGCCGGACGATCTTCGTGACGCTCGACGACGGCGCCGGCGGGCAGCCGATCGACCTCACCTTCTTCGACGACACCCACGCCGACGTCGCGCACACCCTCTTCCACAGCTGGCTGATCGTCGCCCGGGGCCAGCTCCAGCGCCGCGGGCGCTCCATCTCGATCATCGGCTCCCGGGCCTGGGACCTCGCCGAACTCGCCCGCGCCCGGGCCGACGGCGGCACCCGCGCGGTGCGCGACCTGCTCGCCGCACCCGCCCACGACGACGGCCAGGAACCCCGCCGCCCCGGCCGGCCCGGCAACGGCGGCGCCGGACGCCTCTGGCACGCCTCCAGCGGATCGGCGGGGTGAACCGCCATGACCACCACCGCGGCCACCGTCCTGCACCTGCGCCTGCACCGCGCGCCGTTCGAGACGTACCGCTCCCTGTTCACCGTCCTCGGCGACATCACCCCCGTCGTCCAGGCCCTGCCCCCGGACCGCGCGCTCCTCCAGCTCTCCGGCGCCGTCCGCTACTTCGGCCTCTCCCCGACCGACCTCGCCGACCTCCTCCAGACCCGCCTGGCCGCCCGCTACGGCCTGGCCACCACCGGCGGCATCGGCCCCAACCGCCTGCTCGCCACCATCGCCGCGGACACCGCCACCCCCGGCACCGTCCACGTCCTGCCCGACGACCCCGAGCAGCAACTCGACTTCCTCCACCGCCAGGACGCCCGCCGCCTGCCCGGCATCGGGCCCGCCCTGGAGAAAAAACTCAGCCGCTACGGCATCAGCACCATCGCCGACCTCGCCGCCCTGCCACCCGCCACCGTGCAGCGCATCGCCGGCGCCACCACCGCCCGCCTGCTCCTCGAACGCGCCCACGGCACCGACCGGCGCACCGTCACACCCTCCGGCCCGCCCCAGACCATCACCTCAACCACCCGCTTCGACCACGACGTCCTCGACCCCGACGAGATCCGCCGCGCGCTGCTCCACCTCGCCACCGACCTCGGCGCCCGGCTCCGGGCCGCCGGACAGACCGCCCGCGCCGTCGAGCTCCAGGTCACCTACGCCGACCGCTCCCACACCACCCGCTCCCGGGTCCTGCCCGAGGCGACCGGCCACAGCCCCGCGCTGCGCGACGCCCTCTACGCCCTGCACGCCCGGCTCGGCCTCCAGCGGGCCCGGGTCCGTACCGTCACCGTCCGCGCCGGCGACCTCCGCGAGCAGGTCACCTCGGCGGTCCAGCTGACCTTCGACCGCCCCACCGAGAGCGCCAGGGCCCTGGAACCGGTCATCGACCGCGCCACCGCCCGCTTCGGCCGCGGTGCGATCGCCCCGGCCGCCCTGGCCACCGCCTCCTCCCGCCGGGCCATCGGCGCAGGTGGCCGGGCCAGTGGAGGTCACGGAAAGTTCGTAGACCACCGCCCCGGCCGGGCGTAAAGTGCCAGTCCACCAAGATCCCCGAGGAGAGGACCCCGCCGTGCCGGAGGACACCACGGCCCCCGCCCGCGCCGGCCGGCCGCCCGGCACCCGGATCGGCGCCGACGGCCTCACCGACCGCCAGCGCCAGGTTGTGACGGCCATCCGCGACATCACCCAGGACCGCGGCTACCCGCCCTCGATGAGGGAGATCGGCAAGGAGGTGGGGCTCAGCTCGACCTCCTCCGTCTCCCACGTCATCCAGCGCCTGGAGGCCATG
The DNA here is from genome assembly GCF_014596515.1 of Streptomyces sp. CBMA156. Lineage (GTDB taxonomy): Bacteria > Actinomycetota > Actinomycetes > Streptomycetales > Streptomycetaceae > Kitasatospora. The sequence goes on along the minus strand of NZ_MSJQ01000291.1, from coordinate 128,003 downwards.
CACGTCGTCCGACGCGACCCCCACCGCCCCCGCGCCTACGCGCTGACGCGCCCGCACGTAGGAGAGCCGCCTGCGTTCCAGACCGACGGGCAGCCGCCCACCTCGTACGTCCCCCTGGTCGGCCGCATCGCCGCCGGCGGCCCGATCCTCGCCGAACAGGCCGTCGAGGACGTCTTCCCCCTGCCCCGGCAGCTGGTCGGCGAGGGCGAGCTGTTCGCGCTCACCGTGCGCGGCGACTCGATGAGCGGCCCCGGCGCGGCCATCTGCGACGGCGACTGGGTCACCGTGCGCCGCCAGCCGGTCGCCGAGAACGGCGACATCGTGGCCGCGATGATCGACGGCGAGGCCACCGTGAAGCGGCTGAAGCGCGAGGACGGCCGGATCTGGCTGATGCCGCACAACCCGGCGTACGAGCTGATCAACGGCGACAACGCGACCATCCTGGGCAAGGTCGTCGCGGTCCTGCGCCGCCTCTGACAGCCCGCAGACCGGATCATCCGACCCGCCCGTCCCTGCGGCGGGTTGTCAGTCGGAGCCCGCCGCAGGATCGTCGTCACCAGGCGGTGGCGCGCTCTACGTCATCGGCGTGGCGACCGAGGGCCCGGCCGAGGCCGGCCCGGCCCTTGGTACCGGGTTCGGAGGCGTCGACGGCGTCCTGAGCGGCGCGGATCACGGCGTGGCCGCGGTAGTCGATCCGCCCGTCTTCCTTCCCGCCGGTGTTGGATACCAGCCTGGTCAGGATGCGCAGGGCATCGGGGTCCTGGACGCTGCGCGCGGCCCGCTGGGCGACCAGGTCGGGGTGCTCGATATCGGGTGTGGTGTTGACGGTGCGCAGGGTGTGGGCCAACCACTGGCCCTGGTCGGTTCCTTCGGCGAAGGCGAAGTGGCCGGCGCCCGCGAGTGCGGGTGCCAGGTCGGGGTCGCCGTCGGCGAGGTCCAGGATCTGGTCCCAGAGCCGGAAGGCGCGCTGCTGCAGGGGGAGCGGACCGGCGACGCCTTCGCGGGGCAGGACGCGGGCAATGTCGCCGAGCAGCGTCGAGACGGCGGCCGGACCGCACCGCCAGCGGGCTACCTGCTGCTCGCCGTCCACGACTCGCGGTTCACCTCCCGGGTTGGCGAGCCGGCCCGGGCTACAGGCCTAGGCCGTCGGCCACGGTGTAGGCGGGACGCAGCCACAGGACGGTCGCGGCGGGCCAGCCCTCAAGGTGGGGCCGGGTCGCCTGTCGGTCGGGGTCCTGCGGGATGCAGGCGAGGGCACCGGCGCGGGTGAGGTAGACGGCGTCCCACCCGTCGGCGACGATGGCGGGCCAGTTCGGGAAGTGGCGGCTCTCGTCCCACGTGGAGTCGTCCGTCGGGTTGGGGTAGCGCCGGACCAGGTCCTCCAGGTCGGCCAGAGTGTCGATGAGCAGCACGCGCGCGTGCGGCGCGGGCACAATCCGCAGATGGTGGGTGTAGTAGTACGCCAGGTTGGAGTTCTCTCGGGTCAGCCAGAGCTGCTATTCGGTGGTCAGAACGGTGCCGTCCGGTACCCGGTCGACGGCTGGCGAGGTCCACAGTCCGGCGCCGCGTTGGCCGTGGTAGTGCTCGGCGTGGTGCGCGTAGCCGAGTACGGGCAGGTCTGCGGGTTCGATGGTGCGCGGAGATTCGGGCGTCGCCTCCCTGTCGGGGTCGTCGTCGGGCGCGAAGATGATGTCCAGGAGTTCTGCGCCGAGGGCTGCGACCATCGGGTCCTCGGAGGCCGCGAGGACGCCGACGGCGATCTGGCTGCCCGCCGTGGCGAGGTCCTCGTCCTGGCCTCCGGCGAAGGCTGCGGTGATGTAGCCGTGGACGTATGCCTTCCAGACTTCCGGGTGCAGGCTGGTGCGGTACTCGCGGAAGGTCAGGCCGACGGCATCGGCGAGGGGGGTGAGGTCGTGAGTCAGGCGCGTCATCGCGATGGCGATGATCTCGTCGGACACCTGGGGGTCGCTCATGGATACCTCTTCACATCGGGGAAGTCGCGGTGGGACGCTGCCGGTGAGGGCGTCGACGGACGCGCTACGGGGGATTGCCCGCCGGTCCTGCGGAGGTCGTACGCACGGGCACTCCCGTGATCCCCGCACACGCGGGGCGATGTGACGGCTCGGAAGAGCTGACCCCGTACCTGCGGGAGTGAGAAGAAGCTGTCAAGCCCTCCGGGTATCTTCCCACACCGTCCTTCGGCAGAACCTGCCCCCGTCTGGCGGAGCGTTCAGCTACGGTCGTGGCCGTAGTACCTCCCTGCGCTGGCGGGGTTCACCGGATCTCGCTCGCACGGCGTCAACTGTTCCCCGCGCCTGCGGGGGTGAGCTGCTGGGCAAAGGTCGCTGGTGCGATACGTGCTGGCCCGCGGTGGGCATGTGGCTGCTCCATCGGGCAGCCCAGAGACCACCGCGAAGCTGCTCGCCGTCCCCGGGGCGGTCCTGTTGGTTGCCGCCGCCGAGCGCCGCCTGCCCGGCACCGTCGACCTGGACCGGACGCGTCAGCATGAGTACACCGCCCTTTGTTCAGCCAGGACCCGAGCGACACCCCAAGCCTCCTGGTGAGCACACCAGCCCGATCGGGCGCGAGGAAGCACAGCGGGCAACCGAGGGTCAATCTGCCTCGGGCCGGCTCCGCTCCAGCGCCTGCTGAATACCGCGTTCCAACGCCTCGATCGAGACTGCCTCGCCCGAGGCCTGCACGGTGACGTCCTCGCTGCCCGCCCGGCTGACCGTGACGGACAGGGAGCGGGCCCGGTCGCGCTGGAGCCAGAGCCGGAAGATCCGCGCGACCGCGACGACGACCGCGGAGCCACCCGGTACGAGCAGCAGGTTCGCCAACTCCCCGCCCTTGCGCCCCTGGACGGGCGCCATGCGCTCGTCGACCGTCAGCCCAGGTACGGCCCGCGCGTCGTCGAGAAGCTCGGCGTACGCCTGCTCGACGGCCGGGTGCCCGGCGTCCAAACCCTCGATCGACAACGCGACTGCCAACGACGTCCCGGAGCTCAAGACCCAAGCCCTCCTTGCTCGGTAGGGTTACTGCTGCCGTCGCGAGCCTAGCCCGGGAGAGCCGTGTCATACAGGGCCTTGTTGATCTGCAACTCGGTGTTCCCCAACGATCCCGCCAGCCTCCCTCCGCTGCAGGGACCGCGCGCCGACGGCATGGCGCTCTGGGCCGCGCTGCAAGACCCGGCCACCGGCATGTTCGACCCCGACGAGATCCACGTGCTGCACGAGCGCAACGCGGGCGAGATCCTCACGGAAGCGGAGGAGTTCTTCGCCTCCGGCCGGCCTGGCGAGACCCTGCTCTTCTACTACAGCGGGCACGGCCTGCAGATCCACCGGGAACTCCACCTCTGTGGGCGGGACACGATCGGCAACCGCCTCGCCTCGACCGCCGTCTCCGCGGATGCTCTGAAGAAGATGATGGAGCGCAGCTACGCGGCGACCATCGTCGTCGTCCTCGACTGCTGCTACAGCGGGGCCTTCGCCAAAGGAACCGCCCCGGTGGACCCGCAGCAGCTCGCGGGCAGTGGACGGTACGTCCTCACCGCGTCAAGCAGCACCGAGACCGCGGCGGACACCGAGTACCGGGGGAGGCCCAGCCCGTTCACGGCCGCCCTCGTGGATGCCCTGCGGTCGGCCGCCGAGGATACCGACCACGACGGGTACGTCGACCTTGACGACCTGTACCGGCAGCTGAAGCGGGCGCTCCCGCAGGGTCTGCCCGAGCCTCGGCGGAAGTTCGACGGCACGGGCGCTGTCGCCGTGGCCCGGAGGTCCGCCACATGGCCCGAAAGGACGGAGAAACCGAACGACCGCCTCCCGTCCGTTCGCGTGACCGGGACCACCGACCTCCCGACGGTCCCCAATGGGCCAGCGGCGGGCTCGGCCTCGCCAGCCGGCTCGATCGCTGGCCTCCACCTTCGCCGACGCGGGGACTACACGCTCGGTGACCTGTTCATCTGGGTGGTGAATATCGCGATCGCGGTCGCCCAGATCCTGCTCACCACCAGCTCGCAGGAGGAGGGGAAGGACACCAACACCGACAACCTGATCCTGACGGCCGCCTGGGCCACGATCGCCTTCTCCCTGGTGGAGGCGTGGCTGGTGCGGCGCCTGCTGTGCCGGGCCAGATCCCGCAGGGCCGTCATGACCGGCCTGGGCTCGGGTCCGTTGTACTGGGTGGTTCAGATACGGAGTGGGACGGCGCTGCTTGCAGGGACCTACCTGCCGCTACACGCCCACTACCTAGGCCCCGACGTGTCTTCTATTATGCTCCTTCTGCTGGAAACTCCGCTGATAGTGGCTCTCACGGGCCTGCTGCGCAGGGGCGACAGCCTGTACCTGGCCGGCACGGCCGTGGCCTTCATCGGCCTGCTGGCTCCCAGACCGTTCCTTGGGTACGGCGCAGCCACCAACTTCGGCGTTTTCGCAGTGCTTCATCTGATCCTCATCGCGTCGATGTTCGGCGGGTGGATTCTCCGCCGCAGCGCCCGTGCGCTGGCGTGCCTGCCCGCGCTGATTCTGTTGCTCGCGATTCTCTGTAATCTGATGTGGCATGAGGTCAACGAATCGATGGGGACCTCGGCTGTTATCCCGATGATTGCGATGTTCGGAGCCCTCCTGACGCTGCTGGGGTGCGGACTGGGTAGCGGCGTTCCCCTACCGAACATTTGGACGGCGAGATTCCCCCCCTTCTGGTTCCACCGTCTCCTGGTCCGCCTGTACCTCTTCTCGCCAATCCGCCGGGGCCAGCTGCAGGGTCTGTCAGCAGGCCCCGGCGGACCGGTTCGGTGATGAACCATCCGACGGAGAACGAGGCGTGGATTCCGCGCGAGCACAGGGCGCGGATGTGGGTCAGGAAGGCCTTGGCGGATCCGGCGCTGTCGGCGCGGATGAGGATGTCGGTGCCGTGGTGGCGGTGGGCGTCGGGGATCTGAGCGAGCGCGGCATCGAGCACGGTGATGTGGTCGGTGTCGGTGTTGGCCGGTCGCAGCACGCCGGCCAGGGCTTCACCGGTGTTGTCGAGGAAGCACAGCAGCGGGTGGTAGCCGAAGCCGCAGCGCACGGTGTTGCGACTCCAGCCCAGGTGCTTCGCGACGGCGCGCTGGCTCATGCCTGCGTTGAGGAGTTCGTGGGCCAGGGTGTGGTTGACGCGCCGCCGTTCGGCCACGCGTCCGGCCGGGTCCGCCGGTTCGCCGGCATCGGCGTTGCCGCTGTCAGCGGGCAACGGTGTCTCCCACTGGGGTTCGGGTTCCGGCTCGGCCTGGGGACCGCGCAGGCAGGCACGGTGGTCGGTGACGACACGCTCCGCGGTGCGGACTTCGGGTCGGGGCGGTGTGGTCGACGCTATGCTGTCAGGCTGTCTACGGACCGTACCGGGGGCAGGGGGAGTGGGGCCATGGGGAGCGATGGGGCGGGGACGGGGTTCAGTGCGAACCCGGAGAAGTTGGGGGACGCGGGCGACCGGCTGATCACGGCCGGCACGGACGTGGGCGGCGTCAAAGCGATCTTGGACAAGTTGAACATGTCCGATCCCGAAGTTCTCGGTGAGTACGCGGGCGAGGCGGCGAAGGCGTTCTGGCAGGCCTGGCAGGACGAACTCCAGGTGAACGTAGACGCGCTCGCGGACCTTGGTGGGAAGGTGCACACCACGGTGGCGAACTACTCCGCGACGGACCATGGTGTGCAGCAGCAGTACCAGCAGGGGGCCTGACGGTGGCGGACCACAGTGTGAACCCGCTCGGGATGCCGGCGGGCAGCCAGCGTCAGCAGGCCGAGAAGCTGAAGAAGACGATCGACGAGTCCCATGGCATGTGGGGTGCGGGCGACCTCAAGTACGCGGTCCGCGATGCCCTGGGATTGTCCGTTCCGCAGGGCGATCCGGGCAGGCTCGGCGAACTCGCCGCCGCCTACAACACGGCGAGCAGCCAGTTGGACCAGGTCCAGATGAAGGTGGGGCGGATCGCCTCCGAGGCTCTGCCGAATGCCTGGACCGGGCAGGTCGGCGAGAAGGCCGCCGAGGTGGTCAAGGCTTCCGCGGACGACCTGACGCGTTGTCGCGACATGCTCGGCCAGGGGCGGAGCCAGCTCACGGCGCTGGCCGGCGCCCTGAGCGAGGCGCAGGCCCTGCACGACCAGGGCCACGCGCCGCTCGCCGAGGCGCTGGCGCTGCTGCACGAGATCACCGTCGCGGGCGCGCCGGACCCGATCCACTGGGACGGCGACAAGATGCACGCCGCCCACGCGAAGGCGAAGGAGGGCATCAAGTCGATCCACGACGCCGCGGTGAAGGCCGAGACCGCGGGCCGGGCCGCCGCTCGTGAGCTGAACGCGCTGGCGAGCAAGGCGTTGGCCGGGAAGTTCAAGAACAAGGGCCTGGGCGCCACCGACAAGCTGGTCCTGGTCGATGCCGCTCTCGACGGCAACCAGATGTACGGCAGCATCCTCACGGCCAACGATGTGACGCGTGCGGGCCAGGCCATGGACAAGATGAGCGAGGCCGACCGGGTCCGCTTCGACGAGCTGCTGGCCGGCTGCAAGTCCCCGGAGGAACGCGCCTACCTGATGAAGGCGCTGGCCGCCGGGCACAGCTACGACGAGGTCAAGAAGTTCGACGACCTGATCCACGAGCACGCCGACAACCCCGGCTGGCTCGGCGAGCGGATTTCCCCGGTGCAGCTCGACGCGACCTCCGACCAGAAGGCGGGAACGGGCTACAAGGGCGTCAACTGGAGCCAGGGCCAGTACCCGACCTGCGTGGCGGCGTCGACGGTGACCGCCCGGGCGATGGTCGACCCGCTGTTCGCCCTCCAGCTCACCACCGGCGGCCGCCCCGGCGACCCGGCCTACGACAACGGCGACGCCGCGAAGGCCCGGTGGGGCGAGGAGACCAGGCGGGTCTACGACACCCGCGCCTGGTGGCATTTCGGCGAGGGCGGCATGTGGAACTGGGAGTCCGATGACATCGCCGACGACGAGATCGGCAAGCACACCGGCGCGGAGTACCGCAACGTGGACCTCGACAGCCGGGACAAGCGCCAGAACGCGCTCACCGAGATCGAACGGGTGATCGACGAGGGCAAGCCGGTCCCAGTGTCGGTCCGCGGGGACGGAGGCCACCAGATGATGATCATCGGGCACCGCGGCGACCAGCTCGAGCTCTACAACCCCTGGGGCTACACCGTCTGGGTCAGCGAGGCGGATTTCGTCAACAACAACATGGGCGGCGCCTCTGACGCCAGCCTCCCCAATGTCGAGAGCGTCCGGATGCCCAAGTGAGGTCCCAGGTGAACACCCCGCCCCAGAGCGACAGCCAGCTGGCGGAGCTGGACGTCGAGATCCTCCTGCGGTTCGGTGTGCCGAACCCGGGACCGCACCGCGCCGCTCTGTTCGGCGACGGCGCGGTGGCCGCCGCGATCACCGTCGACCGGCTCGGCGTCATGCCACGCGCCCTGACCTTCCTGGGCGAGGTCGTCCGCGCCGGCGGCTGCCGCTTCGCGGCCGCACTGCCCGAGCCGCTGCCCGGCCCCGCCGCCGCCGTGGCCCGCGGCTGGCTGGAGGCCGCCGCCATGGTCGTCCAGGACCCGCAGGGCGACCAGCTGGCCGCCCGCTGGCTCGACGCGGTCGCCGCCGTCCTGGCCCTGCGCGTCACCCACCGGGAGGCAACCCCATGAGCAGGCGGTGGCGTCGGATCCTGCTGGGGGCGACCGTGGCGCTGGCCCTGGCGGTCGCCGGGGGCGCGGTGGCGATCCACCAGGTCACCACCGGCAAGCTCGACCACGGCACGGTGTTCACCCAGACCTCGGGCGACCTGGCGGTCCGGCCCGGCGAGCTTTTCTCGATCGAGGTGGTCGGCTACCGGGGAGCGGGCGACAACTGGACCATGGCCAACCCCGGCCCCGACCCGGCCGTGGCCCAGGCCGCCGGCGACGAGTACGTCGACAACTTCGGAATCCAGGACCTGCTCGGCTTCGGTGCGACCGGGAACCTCGGCACGGGCGGCCACTACTACTTCACCTTCCGCGCCCAGAACTCCGGCCGCACCACCGTCACCGTGCACGTCCCCTACCGCGACGAACTCGGTGGAACCTTCCCCGGTGGACCGGACCAGACCAAGCGCCAGTTCACCGTCGACGTCCGCTGAGCCCACCCTTCCATGCGGCCCGGGCCCCGCCAGTTCCGCACACCGCCCGCCCCGTGCGTACGCGGTGCCGGGCCGCAGGACGCCGCCTCCTGCTGTGCCCACTGGCCGGGGGAGCACCATCCTCGCCTCTATTTCCTGGTTCGGCGCGGCCCAGCTGTGTCTGACGGTGGGCGACTCGGCCTGGAGCGGAGCCCGGGACGGGTTCGGCGATTGCCGGCGAGGGGCTGGAGAACTGACGCAGCCTGCCCCCCGTTGCTCCGGCCCGGTGTGGCCGGGGGGAGTCCGGCGCCTACGGTGCCGAACTCCCCGAGGGGCTGCTGCTGCCGGTGTCGCTGTCGTGGACCTGACTAACTGGACTGCATGACGGGGCTGTTGAAGGACGAGCCGACTCGATCAACGCCTACACCGCCGCGACGGCGGTGATGTCCGGCCGCGGCAGTCAGCACACCGAAGATCGCCCAAAGTGGCGAGCTGTATCGCGAGCGGGCGCTGGCGGGTGACTGAACTGGATCGACGCAGTCGATCCGGAAGCAGATCTGCAGGGAGCATCGGCACGGCACCCCCCGACCCACGGGCGCAATCGCTTCGTGGACTCTGCGCCAGGTCAGGCCGAGACCGATCACCTCGCCGATGACTTCGCGACCGATGCGGGATGTACGGCGTGAACTGTTCCCGCTTCCGCGCCGCCGGGGGGCATGACCAGCCAGATCTCACGCAAGCGGTGGCCCCACCCGGTCGGCACCGAGGCTGTGAACCCAACCTGGTGGTGAAGCGCCACTGCCGCAATCCGCAAGGTCCTGGAGGCAGTCGAGGACCTCACATACAACACGAGCGAAGAGCCCTCCGCGGGCTCTTCGCGCACAGTCAATACCATCACGACGGACGGAGACGCCACGTGATGCTCGCGATCGGTGCGCTGCCCGGCTGCGCCGCCACTCTGCTCGCCCTCGCCATCCGGCGCGCACTGACCCTCACGCCGCACTGCGGGTGGTGCGCGACCGCCTTGAACTGGCCAACCTCCCAGCACGACGGTCCTGTCCTGCCGCGGCTACGTGCAGGACCGTCGCCGCGAACGGCTGCGCGACATCAGACACCGCCGCCCGGTTCAGGAGCCGAACCCGTGGGGCGAGACGTACCCGCTCGACAAAGAGATCGTCCGGCGAACTGAAGCCGATGCAATGAGCACCAAGGCCGCGACAGCCGTCTGCAACTCGCCCAGGCGCTCACCGAGCTGGCCGATGGATATCCGACCGATCCGGAAGGCACCGTGCCCGTGATCGTCACGGTCGTCGCCCTGACGGCCGGCGAACAGCACCAGGTCCCGATCGAGCCCGGCCAGCTCGACTGGCTGACTGCCCTGCTGCGGGGCGAGCTGGATACCTTCCGCGCCGCTCACTCCGGCGGCACCGGCCACTGCGGCCACTGCCGGGGCAGCGGCCTCGCGGGTGGAAGCGGCGGTGCAGCCCTGCTCGCCGACGACAGGAGCCACCGGTGACGGCTGTCACCCCGCGGTCAAGACACCGACCTGGCCGCCCGGCTGCGCGCTGTTCTCCCGGGCCAACCGCCACCAGCCTGCGACTCCTGTCCTACAGCACGTGCTTCAGTCCTACGGACCATGTCAATGCGGAGACATCAACTGCCGCACCCCTCGGCGTTCACAACGCACCTCATTAAGAAGGGCGAGACCATGGTTGAGTCCACGACCACCGTAAGGCACGACGTCACCGTCGATTTCGGCTGCATCGAGCTCACGGGAGCACTCGTGCACGACAACAAGAACCGTCTGCTGGAACTCGAAATCGCCGAGGGTCCCGCCGAGGCCATCTCGATCAGCCTGCAGGCCTACGGTCTCATACCCGAGCCCGGGAACGTCTTCATCAAGGACTGGTCCGAGCACTGTGGACTGACGGCGCGCCTGGCGCAGGCGGGTCTGGTGATGCCCGTGCGGACGCTCACTGTTGGGCCGAATTTCTCGACGGCCTACGAAGTGAGGGTGACGCTGTGAAAACTTCCGCCCCCTGAGCTCCCTGTAGACGCTCTGATCGTCCTCGCAGTCGGCGACACCGCCATAGCGCGTCAGACAGAAACCGGGTTGCGGGACATTCGAACGTCACGTGAGGGTCTGGTCGGGAAAGCAGCAGGTAAATCTGCGAAGAACGAGAGCCTGATCGGCGAAGCCGATTCGGGACTCGGAATGACGAAGAATTCGATCAGCACAGCTGATTCGGATGAAGCATTGAAAGAGAACATCATCTGACCAGCGAAGCTGATCCGGATGGTGACATGAAGGACAACTAGCCATCTCGGCAACCCAACCCCACCACACCACACCGCGCGGACGGCGACATCGATCCTGGCTCGGTGCTGTTTCGAGGAGAAGACTCATGGCGAACCCCCGCAACAACGGACAGCTCATCGGCCGCGTCGCGAACGACCCCAAGGTCTTCACGAACAAGGACGGTTCCAAGAAGGTCGTCTTCACGGTCTTCACCGACCGCGCCTACACCAACGCCCAGAACCAGCGCGACTCGGACGCCGTGCCCGTCGAGGCATTCGTCCGAGCCCAGACGCAGGGCACGGGCCCCTACGACAACATCCACAAGGGCGACCTCGTCGCCGTCGGCTACACGCTCCGCATGGACAGGTACTCCAAGGGTGGCGAGCCGGTCTTCGACCTGAAGGTGATCTCCGAGAACATCACCTACCTGGAGCCGCGCTCCGTGACCCAGGCCCGTCTGAACGAGCGCGTGCAGAACGCCGAGGCCCGGAACCAGGCCCTGCAGGCCCAGACCCCCGCCCCGGTCGTGGCTGTCGCTCCGGCCGTCGCGTACGCCAGCGCCGTGGACGAGCAGCTGCCCTTCCCGACCGCCTGACCATCTGTCGAGCTTCACCTCTCCCGGCGGTCCTGGTCGAGCTCGCAGAGCGGGCCCATCACCTTCACCAAGCGAAGGAGCAGCACATGGCCAAGTCCCGACTCCGTATCAACCTCACAGGCAAGACCACCAAGCCGCAGGACAAGACCGTCGAGACCAGGCCGCGGTCCCGCCTCCGGATCAACCTCACCGGCAAACGGGAAGAGACCACCGCCACCCTCTACATCGGTGCCTTCGAGTCCCGCTGCGGCCACTGCGGCAGGCCCACTCTCCCGACCGCGCCCCGTCACACCGACGTCTCGGGCTTGACGCCCGAGCCCGGGGCGGGGTGCGGGGCGCGCTTCGTGAACATCGCCAGCGACTCCCACCGCAGCACCGCCGACGACCTGCGCCGCGTCCGGCCCGACCTTCCCCTGCGCAATCACATCGCGTGACGCCGATGCCCCCGGTCGGCGACCTCGTTACCACCCTTGCGCTCCGGCACATCAGTACAGCTACCCCAAGCGGTCGACGACAGATCGGGTGCCGCCGTACCGGGGCCGTCGGAGCCCGTTCCCCCGCCACCGCTCACCCAACTCGCCGAGATGGGAGTACGCGTTGAGCGCCTCCACCCCAACCGTCCCTGCCCGACGCCCCCATCAGCGGATCGTAAACACCGAGATCACCACCCTGGACGTGGGCAGCGCCGAAGGTGTCCGTGAGGCCATCGGCCTTTTCGCCCGCCGAACGCTGAAGGACGCCGCGATCGGGCACGACCGCGACGAGCGCACCCACGCCGCGACCATCCAGGCCCTCAACGTGCTGCTCGACATGCTCAACACCTGCTGTCCCGCCTGCCGGGGCAGGGGAACGCTCGACGACGACGCGTGCCCCAACACGGCTGCCCACCGCCCGTCGTCCCGTCCCTCCGGGGGCGCCCGCCGGCGCGGCTCTTCGGCGTCCTCAACCGGATAACTGCTTCTGAATCACCAGCACAGCTGATGCCGGCGATCGACGACAGACCGCCACGCTTTCTGACGGAACGGTTCGAATCCGCAGTGCGCCGACTGATCCTCGGCGTGCGCCAGTGAGCACACCGTGCAGACCGGCCGCGGAACAGGCTCGATTCCTGAGCGCTGCAGCTGATTCCCGCAGCGCATCCCGGGAGATCTCCGCGGATCCGGCTTCCCCCAGCACCCCGGTGCGCGCTCTGTCTTCGGGCAGCTGCGGCACCGGGGTGCTGTGTTCTTTCGCTTCCTGGCTCGCCTGATTCGCCCCGTGAAGGCGGCGAGCACAAGGGATCAGCGGAGTGATTCGGATCTGGCCCTGAAGAACATCCTCGTCGCGTCAGGAGTCGAGCCATGAACTGCCCGAACTGCACCATCGACATGGAATCGAACGCCCACGGTGTCGGCATCAGCCAGCAGGCCGAGAAGGTCACGCACACGTGCTCCGAGTGCGGCTACAGCGAGACACGCTGAGCGGCTCCTCCTTCCCTCCGACTGCGATCTCGAAGGAGTCTCGAAGGAGACCACGCTCCTCGGACGGCCGTGTGGTCGCTCAGCCGCGGCGGTGGTGTCACCGGCCTGAGCATGCTCGAGCTGTCCCCCACGATGGAATGCGTCCGCCTCGTCGCGCTGCGCAGCTCCTGACCCTCAACACCACACAGCAGAGCAGGAGTCCGACCATGTCCGCCATCACCGAAGAGCAGAAGGTCGCCGCCGTGTACCGCCTCGGTGTGATGACCGCCAAGCACCCCGCGCTGAAGGGCCGCCTGGCAGACACCCGACTCGAACTTGCCGCGGCGATCATCGCCTTGGACGCGGTCGAGGAACGCATCCAGGGCGGAGAGAAGATCCACTCGCTCCAGGAGCAGACCGCCGTCGAGCAGGCGAAGAACGACTATGCCCAGGCCCTAGCCGAGCTTCTGCGGGGAGAGTCATGACCGCCGCAGAGAGCACAGCCCCGACCGCGCTGTTCCGTTGGAGCTGATCTGGCACCTTGCCCCTCCAGCGACGCCGCGTTCCCGTATTCGCTTCAAGCCTGGGCCTTTGGGCCCGTCTGCCCTGAGCTCCACGAGCTCCGCCGGACCCACTTCACCGCCCAGGCCGGCTTTCTCGCCAGATGACTGCGCGTGCGCAGCAACGTCGGCATCACCCCGTCGCGCCCAGAATGAGAGAGGCCCAGCGCCATGTACAACACCCCCTTGCGCCAACGCCTGAGTAACTCGGCGGTCACCGTCGCCGCTATCGCCATCCTGGCCACGGGCCTGGCTGTGTGGAGCAGCCACACTGGAGAACAGCGGAACCAGGAACGCGCCGAGGTGGCAAACACGAAGATCGTCTACGTCCCGGACCCCGCGCAGAAGCTCCTCAGGCGCACTGACGGCTCCTACTACAAGGCAACTCCGCACACCGGCTCCTACGACTACACGACCATCGAAGATCACGACGTCGTCGTGCACAGAAGCGTGTCGGCAGAGGAGCGCATAGCTCAGCCGTCGTTCCTGTGGTACCACTCGACGATCACCAACGACATCACGGTCCGAGTTATCCAGCCACACGCAGCAGACCGTACGCCGCGCGTCGAGCGGTTGCGCTGCACGGTCGAGCCCGTCGATGCGTCGAAGCCGAGCTACACCGGCGACCCGCACGACGGAAGTCGGCTGAAGATCGGATCCGACGAGGAAGGCACGGACGCAGGAAGCCTGAGCAGTCTCTTCTCGAACGGCGGCCGGCAACTGTGCCGGGACCAGATCACGATCCTCGTGGCGGACGGCGGCATCCAGCCGTAGCTGAGTGGAGCTGACCTGTGTGCGCAGGCGGTAATCCCGCGAACTCCCCCGCCCCGCCTGCTGAGCATGACGCTCGCCGGGTGGGGTTCTCTCTACTTCTGCCTGACAGCGGAGCTGATCCTGAATAGTTGTGTGCTGGGGGGCCGACCGTTGCCCTCCACCGTCACGGGGATGAAGCCTTCCTGGCAGCTTTGTGCGAGCCGCTGAACTCGCTTCCGGCGCCACCCACTGACCATCTGAGGAAGGCCAGGCCCGTGCTCGGCCAGCCGGACAAGGATTTCCGATGCCCATCGAACCCGACGTTGCCGCGCTCCTGGCCAGGCTCCCGGAGCGCATGCCCGAACTCCCCGTCGACCCGCGACGGAAGCTGCCCATCCCGGCTGTCTCCCAGCACGGCGACTCCCACGACTTCACCGCCATCAACGGCGAACAGAGCCTGTGGCTCGCCCAGCAGCGCCGCTGCGCGATCTGCGGCGGTGACCTCGGCTACTGGGTGGCGTTCCTCGGCGGGGAGAAGACCTTCCAGCTGCGCGGCTACTCCGACCCACCCATGCACCCTGCCTGCGCGGAGGCGTCCCTGACGCTGTGCCCGCACCTGCGGCTGGAGCGCGCCCGGCGGGCGAGCGAGAACCACGCGCTCGCCGGGGCGACGACCGGTGCCGGGTGGATGGAAGCCAAGCCACAGCGGTGGGTACTGGGCATCACGCGCTCCTACGACATTCTCATGTCGCCTGCCCGGGGAGGCGGTCAGATTCCGATGTTCCGCCCCGCACCATTCAAGGCGCACCGCGTGTTCGGGTACGGCCCTGACGGGTGGATCACCGAACTCTGACCCTGCGGTGGGCGGCTCTCACGGTGTGGCGGGGCGAGACCCAACCCCGGCTCGAATGCCCGCGCGCACCGGGGTGGACGCGTGGGAACGAGGTCGGGGAACGAAGCAGCGCCGAGGGCGTTCCCCCGGTTGGGACGCTGGCGGACGATAGCTGAGGTCCCCACCGAACCCCATCGTATGGAGCACCGTGCTCCTGCGGTGGGGTTCTTCTTTTTTGCAAGCAGATCGGCGAAGCCGATCTCGGGCGCCTCCCAGAAGAGCACTGCCTGCTGGTCAGTGCCGGGCCCTACCGAGCCTTCACAGTCCCTGTTCCACGCTCCGCGGGAGGCAACCATGTCCGAGAACAGCGAGCGCGTACTGCTGCACGTCAAGTTCCTCAACGACCAGATCGAGCCGACCGTCGAAGGCGTCCGCACCGGCGCGAGCCTCCGCATCGTCGCTCGCACCGCACCCGATGGCCGCGTGACCGTGTCGGGCTCCGTGTCGCACCGCGTGCACCGGATGCGCGCCTCCGGAAGGGTCTTCCGCCACTGGCAGACCCAGCAGGCGTTCTCGCTGCTGCGCACCAAGGCGGACCTGGTGGTGCTGCGCGTGCTGGAGAAGACCAGCCGGAAGAACAACACCCAGCACCTCTTCGCCGGCGGCGAAAACCAGCTCGCAGGGCTGCTGTACCGGCTCGGGGAGCAGACCCTGCTGACTCCGATGGGCAACTACACCTGGGACGCACACCGTCAGGACACCCGCTTCGTCGAGGGTCCCGATTTCCAGGCCGTCCAAGGCGGGATCCAGACCCAGATGCGCTCGATCCTTCAGATCCTCCAGAGCGAAATCCTGCACCTGATCGGCGACCTCCCGGCCGCCGGCGAGCGGTTCCCGCTGCTGAAGGAGATCTCTTCCTTCGGGCTCGCACACTCGGGCCAGAAGCACTACCTGGACGCCGAGGACTACAAGACGGTCGCAGAGAACGTGTTCGGCAAGACCCGGTACCGCAAGCCGCTGGCACGCGAGATCCAGCGCCTGACCGAACACATGCTGGCCGGGCAGGGCCGGCATTATCAGTTCCACGATATGAGCGTGCTGAACTGGTTCCGCCTGTTCCGCGGGTTCGTGCCGATCGACTGGATCATCGAGTCGATGCGCCGCACCGAGACGACCCACTACATCGGCCTCAAGCCGGCCGAGCTCGTGCAGGCCCGTGCGCTGTTCCGCCGCGTGCCACAGCCGATCCTGCGGCGGGTCCTCGCCGAGCCGGTCGCGCAGAGCGTCCGGATCATTGGGGACACCGTACGGGACCTCGGCAACGCCCAGACGCAGCTGCGCGACTTGTCCCTGCTGCCCGAACTGATCAAGGCCCGGGGGCAGCGCCGCATCCGCGGCGCTCAGGACCTGGAGACCCTGGTGCGCTCGATGCCCGAGACTCGGGTGGAGAGTCGCTCGCTCGCGCGCTCGAACCAGGCGATCAGCGCCATGATTGGCGAGATGAACGCGCTGCGCGAAATGCACAGCTACAACGCGCAGATCGTCCGGCCTGAAGGCCGTGACCTGCCGTTCGCGACCTGGGAGTTGTGGAAGGACCGAGCGTTCCGCGCGGCCGCCGACGATTTCCTGATCGAGCACCGGCGGGCGCTGATGACAGCCCAGCAGCGCGAATACGAGGCGCGGATCGAGCACGACCGCCAGGAGCGGCTTTCCCGTGAGAAGGAGCTGGCCGCCTGGGCCGCGCACGTCGCCGAGAGGCTCGACGGCATGCACGTGGGCGGGTTCCGGCTCGTCGTCGCCCGCGACACGGACACTCTGACCCGGTGGGGATCGCAGCTCAACAACTGCATCGCCGCCTACACGCACAGGCTGGGCCTGGACGTCTTCGTCGCCGTGATCGACGACCAGGGCGACTCCACCGGCCGCGTACGGCTCAACATCGAGATCAACCACGAGGACGGCATCATGCAGTTCCTCGGCACCAACAACCGCGACGCGGCAAGGGAGCTGGGAGAGAGCGCTGCCCAGCAGGTGCTCGACGCCATCACCGGCGTCGGGATCCCGGTTCACGATCACGCGCTCGGACTGCAGCAACTCGTGCTGCCGGTCCAGGACGCGGTGACCGCGTGATCGAGCCCTCCCCGGCGCAGCACGGGCTGCGCCGGGGAGGGCTTCTGTCCTGCACAGGTGGAGATCCGAGGCTGCGGAGCCGGGCCGACTTCGCGATTCTGGCCCCGACCTCGAGGAGACGACCGTGACCCAGACCAATGATCTGAAACCGATGTTCCGAGACGAACCCGGCTTCCTCTCCGACTTCGACGAGACGTCCTTCGAGACGACCCTTGCTCGCCGGAGGCGGCACGGTCGCCTCAGGCGAGCACGCCTTCAACGCACTGAAGACGATCGACCCCGTCGAGCGGGCCCGCGTGCTCGGCGAGGCCACGCTCGGCGGCGCGAAGCGCGAGGGCCGGTGCGTCTCGCTGCGCCCGGGATGGAACACCGGCGGCCGTGTGCGCGCGATGCAGCAGGTGCTCGTCGCGAAGTTCGCGCTGCCCGACCTGACCGCCCGGCTGGAGGCTACCGGCGACCTCGAGCTTGTGGAGACCAACCGCCGGCACGACCAGTTCTGGGGCTCGTGCTTCTGCCCGGCCCATGTCGGGACGCCGGGTCGGAACATGCTCGGAGAGCTGCTCATGGCGATCCGGGACCGCCGCCGGCAGAGCGCCAGCGGAGAGGAAGTGATCAGGGCCCAGCCGTCTGGAGTTCTGTGTCCTGGGTGGCGGGGCTTCTCGTCTCGTCTGCGTGGATCGGCGGAGCCGATCCGGATTCGCTGCCGAAGAACACCATCAGCAACCGACTTCGAAAAGCGGCCATGACCACGAACACCCAGAACCTCGCGGGCATCCGGTGTCCGAAGTGGTTCAGCGAAGAAGCGTTTGCCGTCCAGATGACGATGAACGTGATCACGTTCGACGACGGAGTCAGCCTCCTGGGTGTCTCCCCGCCGGACAGCGGCCACTTTCCAGGCCGCGTCATTCGGGACGACGGCGGATCCACGGACGACGAGCCGATCCAACGCTTCGTGCGCCGTGGCAGCTGCGGGCACCGCGGCACGGTCGATGAGCCCCCACACGAACGCCATCGCCGCAACCTGACTCGCACGGGCACAGCACACAAGGGCAGCTGATGACCGACCAACCGGCAGAGGAGACCGGGATGAGCGAGATGATCACACCGGCGAGCGCGGTCGCGAAGGCGCTGCAGGCGCTGTTCTGGACATACCCCACATACTCGGGCGACATCCCCGCTGCTGCGGCGCTGACCGTCGCCGACCCTGTCCCCGCAACCAAGCACCGCATCGAACTGCAGCCAGTGGGCCTGGTCAAGCTGCAGCGGATGGTTGAGGCGGAGGCCGACTCCCGCCACCGGGCGCGCCTGGGCGAGGACGGGCTGATCTACCACGCGAACGGCGAGGTCGGCATCAAAGCCAGTGCCGAGATGTACGCCCAGGAGGTCGACGGTCGGGACGACGAGGACGAGGAGGCCGAACTGTCACTAGGTGAATGGATGTGTGTTCACCACGGGACCGGTGGCGGCCCCGGTGAGGACTGCCCGGACTGCCGCGAGCACTGGGGACTCGACCCCGTTCGCCCGCAGTGATCCGTCGGCGGGTATCGCCTTGCCGGCCGGCGACACCTCCGCCACCTCCGGGACCGGGCGCCTTCATCAATGGCTCCGGATGACGTGGCTGCGCGGAGCCCGAACCGGTTGAGACAACTGATCAGAGACGCCCGGAGGCTATCGATGCCGCCGCAGCGTCGCGACCAAACACGGACCTCAGGAGAATCCACCACCATGAGCTTCCTCCGCAGTATCGGTTTCATCGAGTCCGGGGAGCAGGAGCGCGCCCGGCTGGCCACGGCCCCCGAAGGCTCGCTGAACCACTACCTGTCCACTCTGCCCGTGACCATCAACGAGTGGCCCAAAGACCTGCTCGTCGAACTGCCCCGGCGGCAGCCGCACACTGACCGGGCCTACCGTGTCGTCGTCGTTCCGATCGAGTTCCGTGAGGACACTCTGCCCGAGGGGGTCGAGGAGGAGCCGCTGCCGCGCAAGCTTCACCCCGGCTCCTGGTTGTGTGCCGTGGTGTTCTCCGAGCACCCGGACTACCCGGCCGGCGGTTTCCGCATTTCCGTCCCGGGCGCCCAGATCGCCCGAGGCCGGAAGGTTGACCTCGCGAAGGCTCTGGCCTCGTTGCCGTACGTGTCCGGCGATGCTCCGCACGCGCCGGAACCGCAGTGCGGCTCGTGCGGAGCATCGCCGGTCTGATCACCCGCTAACCGGTTCACGGGCGGGATCACCGGTCACAGTCCGTGTGACAACGCGCAGTGTGAGACGCGCCGAGAAGCGCGCAGCCGAAGAGGCCGCGGCGGCAGCGCACGTGTGCGCCGATCAACTCTGCTGCCTTCCGTTCTAACCTCGATCGTTGAGAAGATATCGCCGACGCGTGCCAACATTGCCGTCTGGTACGCCCTCTGGATCCGCGAGCCCGAGCAGGCTGACACACCGCGCCTGTTCGGCGGTCGTGACCTGATGTGCTGGTGTCGTGTCACGCCGACGTACTCCTCTAACTCGCCAACGGGGCCGGCCCGTGAATGAGCCGCCCACGGGTGCCGAGGCTGCAAACGTGGGATAAAGCACCGCATCCCATCAGAGTACGAACCAGTCTGTGTCCGCCGCATCAACGGCATCCCGGACCGGATCCGCACCAGCAGCCGCGTTGACTAAATGCCCGCCCAGGAGGAACTCGTCCTCGAATACCGTGCAGTGACCTTGTGGAGTTTTTGATGAACAGCACTGATTCCCGAGCCGTTCAGTTCGCCGAGTCCCGATACCACAACGGCTATGGGGCGAACGTCGCCGAATCCTGGGACGAACTCCTACCGAGCACCCGACAGTTTCTCGTCAGCGAAGCCGAGTCATGGCTGGGCGCTGCCATCGCAGCCGGACTTATGCCGCCCGCAGCTCCGATCGCCGAGGAAAACGGGCTCCGACCGTGTAGCCACGACGACCCCCACGAGCGGCACGACCGGCCCGGCGTGTGGTGCCCCGACATCGACACCGACTGACCGTGACCACCGAGTGATGCAGCCCCGTTGCTGCTGGAGGGAATCCGCCGGAGGTCTTTCAAGCAACGTGGCCTCGAATCGACAGGAAATCCCGAATGGGACGAGTTGGGGGAGAGGGAGCAGCATGAGGCACGGGCAGTGCGCTGCAAGGCAGCGCCGGGAGTCTCACTGCCGAATCCATCGCATCGGCGCCGGGGAATCCGCCATGACTGCCTCACCCTCCGCCCTCCCAAGAGAGGCCGTACCTGTGTCTGAGCACATCGTGTCCATGCCCGGCAGCACCGACCGGTTCGTGATCACCGACCGGCCGCCGCTCACCCTCACCGATCGTTACCGGCCCCTACCTGCCGGCATGGACCACACCCACTTCACCATCGTGCCCGCCCACCAGGTACGCGCCGGTGACATCGTCGCCGCGTTCTTCACCGACGGCCCCGGCGTCCGGTACGCCGAGCATGTCACCGAAGCGTTCACGGCACGCCCCTGCCCTCTCGGCCCCTGCTCGACCCAGTGCGAGTGCGAGGATTGCGCCACATGCCCGGAGGAGTGCGAGACGTGCGAGGACACCGCCGCGCGCGGTCTCCCGGCAGACCAGTACATAGCCCTGGCCGCCGCCGATCAGAAAGCGGACTGCGTCATCGTCGCCCGTGACACGCCTGTCGGGATCGTCTCCGCCAGCATCGCCGTCCGCTTCCCGTCCCTGGACTCCGCCCCGCCGCTCCCGGACCTGTTTACCCTGGACGACGGCCAGCACGGCCCCTACGAAGCGCTGCCCGTTACCCGCACGTGGCGCCCGCAGGACGCCATCAGGGTCACCCGCGCCACGGCCGAGCAGATCGTCGCCGACCTTCCCGCGAGCCGCGCCGGCCGTGGCATCCGGTTCCAGTGGATGGGCGACTGGCTGCTCATCACCGGCAGCCCCCGCTCCTGCCCTCACCCGTTCCGGGAGATCGTCGAACCGGACGCGGACGGCCGCTACCGGATCGGCGGCCTGTGGGCGTGGAAGGAGTGGCCCGGCGGGGACGTGGACCCGCAGGTCGACACCGAACCGGACCCCACCGAGGCCAGCATGGAGAAGATCTACCCCGATAACCCAACCCACGACGAACTCCCGCCTACTTCATGACCGTTGGAGCACGACCACTACACCACTCCACGGGACACGACCCCTCCGCGCCTATTGACTTCTTCGAGCCCCGCGCCCACTACGTCGACGAGGACGGCTTCAAGGCCCCCGAGTAGACGCGCACCTTCCAGTGCGAGCACATTGCCCTCCACCCCTGCCCGGGTGCCGGCCCGCGTGCCTTCGGCTTCGTGCGCAACAAGGCCCCGGACTCCGAGTGGTTCTCCACCGCCCTGACCCCGGCCGACCGCATCACGGCAGGGGCAGGCCAGTTGCGGAGCTTGCCCGGCTCCGCTCCACGGTGTGCCCAGCACCGGGCGACCGCCCGGTGCTGGGCCAGCCAGACCGACTCTCGCTGACCGCCGGGGCGATCCGTGGCGCCCTGGGCCGGATCGCCGAGCTGCTGGACGAGCCAGAGAACCGTCCGTGGCACCGCGACGTGCTGGCTCAGGACCTGGCCGCGCAGCTGCGGACGGCGCTCGACCACGCGCACGCCGTCGAGGCGACCGGGCAGACGGACGAGCAGCGGGCCAGCCGCACCTACAACCACATCCTGGCCAGCACCGTCGCGCTCACCCTCGTCCTGCCGCCCGACGGGGACTAGGTCACCGTGCACATCGAGCACACCCACGGCCGCGGCGACCGGCAGCAGAGATGGACCGTGCTCCGCTCCGACAGCCCGCTGCTGGACCCGGAGCTGGATGGCGCGGAGCACCTGGCGATCCAGGCCGCGCTGGCGACCCTGGCCGAGACCCTAGGCCAGCACCTGCTGTTCGACGACGAGAAGGACCAGAAGTCGGTGTCGCCGATCCGGATCCGATATACCGCAGACGACGCGGGCCCGCGTCTGGACCTGCCGCCCGCCCCCTTCAACCTGCTTGCCCCGCGTATGCCGCAGGACGAACCGTGCTGACCGTCGTCGACGCCGTCCGCGGCCCCGGTCTCGACACCTCCGACACCCCCTGGGCCGACCATGCAGCCGCCATGGCCGACCAGTGGCTCCACGATTTCGCGTGGCGGGGCATGCCCCTGGCTGAGTTCGTCACTGGTATCGACGTCTCCTTCCAGAGCGGCCCCGCCACGCCGCTGTGGCGCAGCAAGGGCCTGGGCCACCCCCTGCCGTCCGACCCGGCGCCGACCGAACTGGGGTCCCTGGACAACGCGCCTTTCGACATGTGGCACCTCTGGTGGTTCCACCTGGTCGGCGCCTGGCACCTAACGGGAACGTGGCTGCACCCCGAGACCTCCTTCAGCATCGACCAGTTCGCCTTCGCCGAGCAGCAGGCCCACCTCTACGTGGGCTGCCACGACCGTGAGAACCCAACAGCACCCCGCAGATACGATCCGAGCCTCAACCCCGTCACCAACGACCAGGGCGTGGTCGTGTTCCCGCTGCGGACCTTCCGCACCCTCGACTTCCACGCCGCCGGGTACGGTCCGGAAGCGTCGATGCTGCTGTGCGCCGGTACCGCCGTGGCCGAGTCCGCGATCCACGAGGCACTGGAGATGCACCAGCTGTTCCCGGGCCAGCCCGTCCTCGACCCGCACATCGCCGGTCTCACCATCGACGTGACCGTCCACTGGGCGTCCGGCACGATGCCGACCACCGGCTGGGCCCACGCCCAGTGAGCTGCATCTACTCGGGACAAGAGTCGTTCAGGCTGAGCAGCGGGGCTCCTGCGTCGCGAGAGTGGGCCTACCCCTGAAGCGTCCTCCTGTCCGACGGGGGCTTGATCCCTCGTCGGACAGGAGAACGCCGGAGCTCGTACCCGTCAGCTGACATCGTGAACATCATCGGAAACAGCTCCTCGGCGCGGGGCTCCATGAGACTGCGCAGCGTCGCACCTTTCGCGTTGACCAGCCCAACGCCGGCCCGCAACGCCTCAGAGGTCCGTCCGAGCCTGTCGTACCGTCAGACGACGACTCCGTCGCCGGCTTGCAGCTCCGCGACCAGCTCGCGCAGCCCTGTGCGGTCAGCGCCTGCTGTGGTCCCTGAGACGCCCTCGTCAGAGAAGATCGGGACCGCGCCGACCGACTTCACGTCTCGGCACGCTGCAGATCCGCGGATCCGCGCGCCGTTGCCACGTAGCCGAACATCCTTGTCGGCTGATGCGGCTCCGTAACACTGTGCGGCATCGCACCCCTCTCCTCGATCGCAGCGGCGGCGTCGCCACCCCCGACCTCGCGGTTGGAGACGGCCACCTCGTCGTCCGGCTCCAGGTCCGCGATCACCTCATCCAGGACCGGACGGTCGGAAGCCGTCGACTCCTGAAGCCGTCGCCGGTTCTCCACGGCTGTCGCAGAGTCCTCGAACGCGCACGTGTACAGGTTCAGCGTCTCTTCACGGGCGGACTCGGCACGGGCTGCGGCGTCCTCCATACGCTCGCACTCGGCGACGAAGTCCGACAGGGCGCCCGCCGCGCGGTAGACCTCGGCCGTCTCCTCGTAGTGGGCTGCGTCCGGCTTCGCGCGGTGCACGTCGTCGTACGCCTCCTCGCAGGACCGGACGGCCGACCACACGTCCCCGGCAAGCGCATCGTCCTCGCGGACCCGCTCTCCAGACTCCCGCGCCCGCTCCAGGTCGCCGACGGCGAGTACCACCGCCGCGTAGACACGGGCGCGGGCTGTCGTCAGCCGCTCCACCGCCGCCTCCCACACAGCCGCCGTTCGTCCGGACGCCGCGCGCTCTGCCCGGGCCTCGTCGCGTTCAGCCAGCCCGGCACGATCGGCCCCGGACCGAGCCTCCGCACGCTCGCCGTCATAGTGTGCGTCCCAGTACAGGGCATGTTTGAAGTCCTGATTGCCCTGGTGTGCAGTCTGGGCGGTGGTGAGTGCCGCCCACTCGACAGAGGCGTACTCCGCAAGGCGGGTCGGCTCCCCAAAGCTGTTGTGCGGGTACTTGGACCAGCCGGCCAGGTGCTTGCGGTCGTTGCTGGTGCCAAACCCCTGGGGTTCTTGCGGACGGCGGCCGCCGCCTTCCGCAGAGCCTCGGCGCCGCACCCCTCGATCTGGTCGGCCACGGCCAGAGTGAACGCCACGGCGGCGGCGTCGACACAATCACCGGCCATCAGCGAGGCTGAGGTGTACCGCGACGGGAAGTAGACCGACCGGTCCGAGTGTTTCGACTTCCCCCAGGCGTCGTACTGCGCCACGAACGACCGCAACGGATCGCCGTGCCCGGCGTGCGTGACGCCGTCGTAGTCCGTGTGGCCGTCGAACCATGCGCACCAGGCTCGTGAGGAGTCCGCGAACATTTTGATCAGCCCGGCGTACCCCCGCGCCGACGGCTCATGGCCCGACTCGGCCAGCCACCTGAGCCACTCGGCCTCCCGGGCGTTCAGCCACTCCTGCGCCTCCTCGATGATCGGAGCGGCGAGCGCCTCCCCGGCCACCTTGACGTGCTCCCCGGCCAGCACGATCGCACGCCGCCACGACGCGCACCCCCGGGCGTCGTCGCCGTTCGTCTCCACCAGCCACGCCCGCGCCGCGCTCACAGCGCCGGTGGCCGACCGCGCCACGGTCTCGGCTTCCGCGTAGGCGGCGGAGACCAGCTCTACCGCCCGTGTGCCCGTCGGCGTGGAGCCGTCGAGGGCGTCGAACACATTCCGCGCGTCGCACAGGGCGGCACTGACCTTGACCACGGCACCGTCCATCTGCCGGATCCACTCCGCGGCGTCCTTTCATCCGAGCCATCAACTGGGCGACGTCGTAGGGCGTATAGAACTGGCCGAGCCGCTCGTTGCCGAGCTCCAGCTCCATGTAGAGGTGGCCTAGTACTCCAGCCGTAGATCGTGATCTTCATGGCTGGGTGGCGGCTTGCCGTCGGTAGTGGCAGTCGCGGGCGCGGGCGCGGGCTTGGTGGCGGCGGCGCCAGTGCGACCAGCGGAGTCGGTGTGCGAGGCCGTGGGCCGGGCTAGTCAGGGTGGTGAACAGGCGCTGGATCTCGTTGCAGGTCAGGGGGATCAGGTCGTCGGGAGCGGGATGGTTGCGGCGTTCGGCGGCTGCGGTGACGGCGAGGAAGGCGTGGGCGAGCATCGCGAGGGTGACCCAACGGTGCCAGGAGGTCCAGCGGCGGACCTGGTGCTCGTCCAGCCCCGCCAGGCCCTTGCCGGCCTGGAATGTCTCCTCGACCGTCCAGCGTCGCCCGGCCACCCGCACCATGTCGGACAGCGGGACGGAGCGGGGTGAGAAGCAGCGGTAGAAGGCGAGTTCGCCGCTTCGCTGATTGC
Source organism: Streptomyces sp. CBMA156 (assembly GCF_014596515.1). Classification (GTDB taxonomy): domain Bacteria; phylum Actinomycetota; class Actinomycetes; order Streptomycetales; family Streptomycetaceae; genus Kitasatospora. Next base: position 102,917 of record NZ_MSJQ01000291.1, on the reverse strand, counting down.
GGCGGACCAGCAGCCACCAGTGCCCGGGCCGATCGGCAGGTCCGTGGATGTCGACCTGGGCCCAGTCGTAGTACCGCTCGCCTTTGGCGCCCGCTCCGGCCGAGCGCCGCTGCCAGGCCCGCCTCGGAATCTTCGCCGCGATGGCCTTGGCCGGGAACTCCCCCGCGTCGGTGGCGACTTGGTGGGTGCTGGAGACTGCCAGGACGTAGCCGGTCCGGCGTTCTTCCAGCGCGGTCCGCAGGTGCGGGTTGTCGCCGTAGACCTCGTCGCCTGCTACCGAGCGGGCGGGAGTGCCCGCGTCGAGGGCCCATCCGATCATCCGGGCCGCCAGTACCGGCTTCGTTGCGAAGACGAGGTCGTCGGGGATGCCGGCGGCCCGGCAGCGGTCGGGGTCGCCGGTCCACGATCGCGGCACGTACAGGGCCCGGTCGATCGCGGCGTGCCCGCGGGCGGCGGAGTAGACGAGGTAGACGGCGACCTGGGAGTTCTCGATCCGGCCGGCGGTGCCGGTGTACTGGCGCTGGACGCCGACCGTGGCGGCGCCCTTCTTCAGGTCGCCGGTCTCGTCGACCACCAGCACGGCCTCGTCGTCGGCCAGGTGCTCCACCACGTAGGCGCGTACGTCGTCGCGGACCGCGTCGGCGTCCCACTTCGCGCGGTGCAGCAGGTGCTGCATACCGTCCGGGGTGGCGTCGCCCGCGTGTTCGGCCAGGGTCCAGCAGTTCTTCCTCGGCAGGTCGGACAGCAGGCCCAGCACCAACGCCGTTGCGCGGCGGCGTGGTTCGACCCGGGCGAACCGGCCCGCGATACGGCCCGTCAGCTGGTCGAACATCGACCGCCATCGGGCAGGCACTACGCTGTGACCTGCGGCCACCGCCTGATCTTCGTTTGTCGACACAACTCACGATGATCAACGGTGGCCGCAGCCGTCTCCGCACCGGCCCCGACCGGCAAGATCACGATCTACGGATGGAGCGCACACTACTGTGATCGTCCGCCGGCGGCAGCGATGGACTGCCATCACGTACGGTCTGCGGCATGACGGTAGAGGAACCGAAGACCCCAGTGCCTCGGGTACAGCTCGTTATTGGCATCATCCGCAGAGGCAACGAGGTCCTGCTCGTGCAGGAGAGCCTCGGCGCCGACGGCGAGATTCTCTGGTCGCTGCCCGGGGGCGGGGTCGAGGACGGCGAGCTCATGCACGAAGCCCTCCGGCGCGAGATACAGGAGGAGACCGGGCTGCTGGTAGGCGATCCGGTGCGGACCGCCTTCCTCATGCACATCGACTCCCAGCGGTACCCGTCGGCGCTGGCCGTTGCTTTCGAGATCGACGAGTGGTCCGGGAGCGTCCAGCCGGAGGACGACGACATCAAACAGGCCGCCTTCTTCCCTCTATCCGACGCGCTGAAGCTGCTCGGTGAGTTGGACAGCGCAACATAGCGGGAGCCCATTGTTGGCTATCTGACCGGGGATGCCGCGCCGGGGACCACCTGGCTGTACCGCAACCGGGGAAAGGTCGAGACGCTCGTCGCCCGTTGGTGACGCCAGGCACGGCCCGCATGGAGATCACGAACTACGGCTGGAGTACTAGCACCAACGCCGTTCAGTTAAGCCGGGCTGGGTGGCGTCAAGGGTCGGTCGTGAGCAGGTTGATGATGATGGTGGCCTTGTAGGTTGTCCGGTCGATGGCGGGTCCGCGTGCGTTGTACTTGGAGATCGCTCGTTTGACGATGCGGTCTTTGGTGCGGACCCGCCGCTTGGGCAGGAGCTGGGCCAGGACGTGACGGCCGATGACTCCGACCAGGTCGATGGTGGTGTCGGCGATGATGCCCGCGGCCAGCACGAGCTGGTCGCGGGCAGCGGACAGGGCGATGGTGAAGCCGGCCCGGTCGGGATCGGTGCCCGGGACGCTGTCGATGGCGTCGGTCATCGCGGTCCGCAGCGCCTGGTAGGCGACCAGCAGTGCCCAGATCTCCTGCTCGACTCCGGTCGGGGTGCGGGCGCGCAGGACCCGTCCTCCCAGGATCGTGGACTTCAGCTCTGCGTAGGCCGTCTCGATCTCCCAGCGCTCGTGGTAGAGCCGGATGAGCTCTCGGGCCGGGTGCGTGGACGGATCGGTGAGGGTGGTCAGCAGCCGGTAGTGGCCGGTGCGGACCCCGCGGGACGTGACGATGCCGATCTCGGCATCGATGACCCGCACGGTCAGCGCGCCGAGCCGGGCCAGGAACGAGCCGTCCCGGCAGCGGGCCACCGGGGGGAGCCTGCGTCCGTTCTTGCACCGCACCAGCAGGTGTGCGCCGGTGGCGGCCAGGCGGTTGAGCAGGTCCGCGGCGGCGAAGTTTCGGTCGCCCAGCAGCAGCATCCCGGCCCTCAGATCACCTGCCAGCCGGCCGGCGTACTCAAGCTCGCCGGTGGTGGCCGGGCCGAACACCGCCCCGATCACCGCCCTCGTCCCGCAGGCCACCAGTGCCGCCAGCCGGACCTGCGGATAGCCCCCGCCTCCGTTGTTGCACCGGTGCTTGGCGAACACCGCGAGGTTCGCCGGGGCATCCGGCACCGGCAGAAGTGTGCCGTCGACCGCCACCACGCACAGCCCACGCCACCGTGTCTGGGCCGCCGTCGTGGGTGCTGGGCCGCGTACCAGGTCGAACAGCGCCTTCAAGGGCGCCGGCCCCAGACGTTGGCGGGCCTGCCGTAGCGCGCTGGCACTCGGCCTGGTCGGCTCCGAGCCCGTCAGACCCGCGCACATCCGGTCGAAGACCTGCCGGTAGCCCAGCCCGGCGAACAGCGCCCCGGCCAGCAGCAGGTACACGGTGACCCGCGCCGGCACCAGCCGGACCCGCTGCTGCACCGTCTTCGTCTCGGCCAATACCTCATCGACCATCTCGAAGGGCAGGATCCGGGTCAACTCGCCGATATGACCCGGCGCGAACGCCCCGGTGGCTCCCCCGACCGTCCGCGTTGTGGCAGCCTGTTCCAACAGCGGAGCTCCCGTGGTGAGGATGTCTTGGAGTGACAGACCTCTTCTACGGGAGCTCCGCTGCTTTGCCTACCGCCCTTGACATGCAGGCCCCACACCTAACTGAACGGCGTTGGTACTAGCACGTCACGGGGAGCGTGCTGCAGCTCCATGGCCAACAGCGCCATGGCGTGCGCGAAGCGATTCAGCTCTTCTCCGCCGTAGCGACCGGCGATCTGGAGGTACTGCCTTTCGCGAGCTTCCCAGGACGTGCTTCCGCGGACGTCCACGGCGTTGCGCAGAGCAAGCGCCGCCATCTCGACAAAGTGGTCGAAGACATCGCTCATCCGCTTCGCGCCGGTGTTCGCCGCCAGCAACTTCACGATCTCGCGTAAGGCGCTCACGACGTCGGCTCGATGGTGCTTGTCTCGGCCGTTGCGACCTTCGAGACGGCACTCAGCGCCTCGCTCGTCACACCGCTTCCTTGGTGCGCTTGCCCCCGGTCTTCGCAGCGAGGGCCTGCTGCTCGACGTGGCGGGCCGCGATGTACAGGCCCTCGCGGTTCAGGTGCCGCGAGTAGCTCGAGTCGAGGTAGAGCACGGGCACGTCGCCCGCGGCCTTCAGCAGCGCCGGGTGCAGCAGGTGCTTGATCGGACCCGAGCCGCCGCCGTAGACGTAGACGACCTCGGTCGTCGCGCCGGCTTGCGAGAGGACATCGCCGAAGGAGGAGACGATCTCGTCGACCAAGTAGCCAGCTTCGTCCTCGACGAAGCCGGCGGCCCGCTGGTGACGGTTCCTCACCAGCACGGACGGCTTCGCGTGGAGGAAGTCCGCCAGCTGCTTGCGCGAGGAGAACTGCAGCGTGGCGTCCGACTCGCTCATACGCTCCATGGCGTTCATCAGCGCGGTGCCGTAGCCCTCGTCGAGCGTGGCGGCAGCCTCGGCGTTGAACCGCCCGTCGGTGAAGACCGGGAAGTTCACGGTGCCCTCGCCGACGTCGACGCCGATGGTGTGCTGGACCGCCACCAGATCGGAAGCGGAGACACTCTCGACGATGGACGCGTCACGGGCGCGCAGATCATCGAGAAGAGCCTGGGCCAGCGGCTCGCCCTTGTCGGTGATGGCGAACTGCGCGGAGGCACCCTCGGCCATCACCTGCACGTCGACGAACTGCAGGCGCACCGAGACCGGGGTGCTGAAGTTCTTGATCGTCACCAGGTGCACCGCAGGGTCGGAACTACCCAACAGGCCGACGAACTCGGCGGCGTAGGCGTGGCGGCGTGCGACGAACTCGGAGATCGGCAGCGCCAGGCCGGCACGCACGTGCACGCGCAGCTCGTGATCGGGCAGCGCGTCGTTCTCCCTGACGTAGTCGCGCAGGGCCTTCGCGGCGAAGACACCCAGGACCAGGACCTTGCTCAGCTCCTGATCGGCCTTGGAGTGCTTGCCCAGCACCTCGAACTCGGTGAACTTCGAGCCGCGTACGCTCAGCGCCGCCCGGCCGAAGATCCGGCGGTCTGAAGCCGTCACCAGGGGAGTGGTGAGCGAGCAGTCGATCTGGTTGTAGAAGTCGCCGGCCATCACGGTGGCCGCATCCGCGTCGGGGAGCGGCACCTTCGGTGAGGTGCGGGAAGTCGAGACGACCGCGCTGGGCAGATCGATCTCGTCGAAAGCGTTCTGCTTCGTGTTCTGGATGACGCCCTTGACGTAGCCGTTGCCGACGTCGATGCCGCCGGTGAGGGTGATGATGTCGGTGGTGTTCGTGCTCATGGATTCGGTCCCTCGGTGTCTGCGTTGTCTGTCTGGAAGGTGGGAGCCACCGCGTCACTCAGCGCCGAGTGCTCGCCATGATTTCGTCGATGGACGCCTGCTTCGGCGGCTCCGGCGGTGGGATGGGGGCGGAAGCCCCGGTCGTCTCGACCAGTGCGGGGGCCGGCTCGGGCCGGGGCACCGGCGCTGGGGCTGTCCGCTCGACGACGACGTCGGCCTGGTCGGTGACGAAGGGTTGCTGCTGTGGCTGGACTGGCCGGACGGCCGGACGGGGCTCGGCTGTTGCTTCGTCGTCCTCACGCTGCTCGGCAATCTCCAGCGGAGGTCGGCCACGCCGCGGCAGCTGATCGACGGGCTTGTAGAAGACGTCGATATACCCGTCGCGCTGAATGGACTCCCGAATGAGCTGTCGCAGCGACTGTGAGATGTTCTCCTGCCGATCAAGCCACTCGATCACCGAGGTATCGGCAGCGGGCACGGTCCAGCGAACCTTACGAGGTTCACCCGACTGATTTGCCATCGCACTCACCTCGCCCGGCTGCTTGCTCATGCACTTCATCCAGTCGCTCACCGAATGTCTCGCGCCCTGCCATATGGACTCACCGCCTTCCATGTTTCTGCTCGAATGCGAGTTGATGCAGCGTCACTCTAGTGGCTCTATTGAGTCGTTTGCAAGTCCCATTCCGTACGCGAGTGAGGCACTATTGAGGTCCCTGTCGAGTACTGGCAGGTACACCAGCGAGACGCCGTCGCGCCCCACCCGGGACGACCGCATGCAAGCCGCCGACGCCGTGCGCCGACAGGCTCTACGTGTGACGTGACGAGGGCTCCCGCAGGATATCCGCGAGACACGTGAGGTCACTGCGCCGTCCCCGGGGGAACCGCATTCGAGTGCATATGGCGTCCCGCGGGCGTCCTGGCTGTGGCTCCTGAAGGAACTCACCGGTCGCCGCTGCCCAGTCGTGTACTCCACGAGCATCGCGTGCGACACCGGGACGGCATTGTTGGAGCGCTCGCGACACGCTGTGAGGACACTCCTGGGACTCTGAGAGGGACAGTGGCGACAGTCCGCGTCTCACGTGTGTCGCAATCGCGTCTCCTGTACGTCCCAATGGGTCGCCTCGAAGACGCGAAGGAGACGCCTTTCGCTGCCGTTTCGTAGGAAGGAAACGCTTGTCTGCGCTTCACGCCGAATCGCGGCGGTCGGTAAGCGGTGGGTGCCATCGGCTCGCTCGATGGACGGACGGGACGGGTGTTGTGCCCGCCGTTCCTTGAGTCGGCGCTGTCTCACCCAGGCGCCGCGCCCGGCCGCGGCAACTCTGCCGCCAGCTCCTCGCGAGTGAAGCCGATCGACTGGTCACAGGCACCGGGGTGGTCTTCGACGAGCAGGCACACCTCAGAGACGACGACCTTCTCGCACCCCGGCGCGATCCGCAGCTCCCGTCGGCCCTCGTCGTCCCAGAACAGCCACCACAGCGCGAGTCCCCCGGGCTCGTACTGCATCTGCGGACACACTGCGTGCTGCGCAGCGGACCCGTGTGCACCGAAGTCGCAGCCGAGCGGCTCGGTATCAACCTCGAAGTCCGCGCCAGGCAGTGCGTTCAGGGCGCGCACCTCGTCGTCCGTCGGCGCCACTTCCGCTGTGCAAGGCATGGGCATGGGGTTCTCCGACTCCAAATCGAGTGACAGCGTCACTCTTCAGGCTCGGTAGACACCGGAAACGGCAATAGATCTTGAAAGTGTCATGGCGACCTGCATCACAGTGGCTTGTGGGGTGGGGGGCCCTGGGCACCGCAGTCAGTGCCACACGATGGTGCAAGGCCAGCTGCGCTGGCCGCGGCGCACGATGGAGCGGAGCGCTATCCAGAACCGAAGCAGCAGCGTCGCGAGAGACCGGATCCACTGCGCGGCGAGGGCTCTGCCATGTGCGGCAGCAGAGCGATGAACCGGGGTTGCGCCCGTCGGGAGCAGACCCGTACCCCATGTTCATCCGTCCACGTTCGTGCCTTACGTGGACGGATGAACATGGGGTACGGCCGTATCACGGACGGCAAAACAACAGTACAGCCCCAAGGCGCAATGACCAGGGGAAACAGGCCGTACCGTACCCCCGCTGCTCGCCGAAGGGGAGGGGTACGGGTGCAAGGGGTACGGCCTGTTTCCCCTGGTGTTCCAGGCATTCGCCAACGCTCCAGCCGTGGAACAGCGTCGGCCACGACACGGAAGCGAAAGGGCATAAGGGAACCTGATAACACGTGTCCTGCGGACCCTTGCTTCGCTCGGCCTCTCCTCTTCGCTCCGAGGGCGTGTTGGCCGGCATAGCCGATGGGTTCCACCGTTCGCTTCGCTCACCGGTCCGTCGGTCGTCGGCGCTCCCTCCGGCTGTGCCCAGCGCTGTGCTTGAGACAGGAAGCCCGCCTGGTGCTGCGCGTCCGGCTCAGGTGAGAAGTGACGACCCGTGCGACGGCCCGCTATGCGATCCATCCGGGATCAGATCACGCCGGCAAGATCTTTCGGATCGTCGGCCAGCGGGGCTGGCCCGGGAGCTGGGTCGACCACGAGATCACGCGGACCCCACCGGGATCCGCACTCAATGGTCACCACCCGTACCCGAGCCACGAAGAGGCCCATCATGGCGCAGTCCCAGCCCGAATTATCGCCCCACGACACCGGCGCCCGGTGCGAGCCGAAGCTGTGGCAACCGAACGATGAAGCCGTCGCCGAAGTGATGCGCTCCGGCGAAGCCGAGGACATCGGCAACGTCGACTTCACCAACGGCGAGGGCAGCACGATCGTCCCGGTGCACGTCTCCCGCGGGATGTACACCGTCCACCTCATGCCGATGTGGAGCGACGATCGAGTCCGGGCTGAGCTTCACCGGGAGATGGGCCTGGCAGTCATCGAACCCTGTAGCAGTCGGCCGGTATGAGCCAGCGACCGGCCGCCAGACCTGCCCGGGCCTCAAGGCCGCGGCTCTCGACTCCAGCTGCGGAGACCACCGAGACACAGAGAGAGGAGGCTCGAATGATTGCTGAAGTGATTCAAGAATCGTTTTCGCACGTCGTCCTCGTCACCGGTTCCCGCAGCTGGAACGACGAGAAGAGCATGTGTGAGACGTTCAACGACGCCTGGCGCGAATGGGGCCCCGAGAACGTCACCCGACCAGTGCTCCTCTCGGGGCACTGCCCCGAGGGTGCCGACTCCATGGCCGAGCTGTTGTGGCAGGACGCAGGCTTCGAAGTCATCCCCTTCCCCGCCGATTGGTCGACCCGCGGGAGAACAGTCGGCTTCCGGCGCAACTAGGAGATGGTCGACGCCGCCCAGGTCTTCCGTGAGACCGGGGCTCAGGTGCTGTGCAGGGCCTTTCTCGACCTCTGCCGGATGCCCGGATGCCCACAGCGAGGTCAGGAGCAGCTCATGCCGCATACGCCGGGGCACTTCTCGCACGGCACCATCCACTGCAGGTCTCGAGCGCGAGCCGCAGGGATCAAGACGACCGACGTGATCCATCCGTCGCCGCCGCCGTTCTGAGACGCGTGAAGGGCCCTGCAGTGTGCTGCAGGGCCCTTCGGGGCTGATGGGGGATGACGGGGGAGGCCTGGAGGCGAACACCAGAGCTCGGCGCTACTTGCTCCGATCGATGCCGTGCGCCTCGTCATAGGCCTTCTGGACCTTCTTCGGGATGCGTCCGCGCTCTGCGAATTCGTGACCCGCCTGCTTGGCCCACTCGCGGATCGTCTCGCGCTCCTCGACGGTCGTCTCGGGCACGATTCGCTTCTTGGGCGCCGACGGCGCCGGCGGCGAGGGCGGCCCGGCCTTCCGGCTGACCTTGAGGTACGACTGCAGCGCATCCTCAAGGTCCTTCTTCTCCTCAGGGGTGAGGTCGACTTCGTACCAGGTGTCACCCAGGCCGAAGGTCACGGTAGCCGCATCCGGCTTACCACTGAGATCTGACTCGACAACGGTTCGAATGGCCATATCAGCGACAGTAGCCGATACGTAAGAATCTTGGAAAGTCTGTCGTGGTCATTCGGGATAAGTGCGTCACTCGAAGCCCGAATGAGACCCGAAAACGCTGCTAAATGAGCAGAAGCAATGAATGACACTGCTAAAATCACAGCATGGCCGGGGTTGTTGCATGCCCGTCCGCCACCGACCAACGAGTCCGGATCGAGAGGTCCCCACCATGCCGATGCTCCGCACCGTCGACGACTATTCGCTCACTGACGAGGACACCGACCTCTTCGAGCTGCTGTGCCGGCGCAGGGGGTGGTCGGATCAGTACCTGAAGGACATCGAGTCCACCGAGCACGACGAGCTCCTGGACCTGGCCGAGATGGTCGAGGCCCTCCATGACGCCCGGACCGGGGGCAAGAAGGTCACCATCGCTCCCGACTTCGACATGGACGGCATCGCCTCCGGCGTCCTCGGCTACGCCGGCCTGTCCGAGCTCGGCTTCGACGTCGAGCTGCACCTGCCCGACTACCGCCGCGGCCACGAGCTCGCGCCCGAGGACATCGCCGAGATCCATGCGAAGTGGCCCGCCACTCGGGTCCTGCTCACCTGCGACGGGGGAGTGAACTCCCACCGGGGCATCGCCGCCGCGCGTGCCCTGGGCTGGACAACGCTGGTGACCGATCACCACGAGGAGCTCGCGCCGGGCTCGACCGCGGACATCACCGTCGATCCGTGCCGGATCGACGAGACCTACGCACACACCGGGATCTGCGGTGCCCACGTGCTCTACCAGGTGATCGATGCCTACACCCGCGCGCACCGGCCCGAGAAGCTCTGGGAGATCCATCTGCTGCGCCTGTTCGCCGGCCTGGGCACCGTCTCCGATGTCATGCCCGCGCTGTACGAGAACCGCCAGTTGGTGCGGGATGCGATCTCGATTGCCCGTCTGCTGCGCGTCGCCGCGCCGAAGACGATTCCCAATTCCTGGGGTGGGTTCGACGCCGACCCTGATGCCATCGACGTCGAGCAGTCGATCCTGATGCAACTGCTGCGCACCGAGCCGCACCACCCCGTCTTCCTCCGGGCCTTCGAGGGCTTCGCGATCGTACTCAAGGCCTTCGCGCAGGCCGGCAAGATTCGAGACATAGGCGACCTCGACGAAGGCTTCTTCGGCTTCTACCTCGCCCCGGCGATGAACAGCCCCCGGCGCACGGGAGCCTCGCTTGAGCCGTGCTTCGCGGTGTTCACGGCTGCCGGTGCTGACGTCAAGCTCAAGGCCACCCGCCAGGTGATCGAGACCAACGAGCTGCGCAAACAGCTGGTCATCACACACATGGAAGAACTCGTCACCGAGGAGCAGCCCTTGGCCCCGTGGGTGTACTTCTCGGACGCTTACCCAGGCATGTACGGCTTGCTGGCCAACCGGATGATGGAACTCAACGGCCACCCGGTGGTCGTCGTCAACAGGCCCGCCGGACCCGACGATTTCGTCAGCGGCTCAGGTCGCGCGCCGGGGTGGTTCGACATCATCGCCCGCCTGGAGCCGCACGACGGTCTCAGCGCCATCGGGCACCAGCAGGCCTGTGGTGTCCGCGTTGCGAAGGCCGAGAAGCTGGACGACCTCGTCGCCGTGCTGCGGGAGGCCACCCAGGTCGCCCAGCTCGCCGTCAGCACCGCCGGACGGAACGCTGATCTCGTGCTCGGCCCGGATACCGACTGCGACGTCGGCCTCGAGGACCTGCAGCCGCTGTTCGAGCTGGTACGCCGGACCGAGGGGCTCAAGCCCTTCGGGCACGGCTTCACCGAGCCGGTCGTCGAGATCGCGATCGAGCCCCTGGGCCTGCGCGTGGACCGGATCGGATCCGAATCGCAGCACCTGCGCCTGGTCACCCGGTCCGGCCTGTCCTGTCTGTGGTGGAACGTCGCCGAGGAGAAGTTCGACGCGGTCCAGTGCTTCGTGCGGCGCGCCAGCCGCACCGAACTCGGCACCCTGCGCTTCACGGCGACGCTGCAGCTGAACACCTTCCGAGGCGACACCCGCGTCCAGGCCGTCATCAACGAACAGATCAACACAGCTGCTTGAACCCCGCAGAGGAGGGGACCATGACATCGCCGCCGATCACTTCGCGTCTGCTCGACATCGGGTGGTGCGCCCTCGTACCGTTCGCCGTCGTCGCGCTCTACCTCGGCCTCGGCACCTTCGCGGTCCTCCTCATCGGAGAGCCGATCGTCGCGACCTCCGTCCTGGGCATGCTCTTCGTCGTCCTGGTCGGCTGGGTGAGGATCCAGCGGCCGCGGTGGCTCGCGCATGCGCCGACCCCGCGGCCGGAGTCGGAGATCCCACGCTTCGGCTGGACCGTCCTCGGCTGCGCGGTCCTGGCCTTCCTCGCCGGTCAGTCGCTGGCCGTGTGGATCCACGTCACGGCCGGGTCTGCAGGCTTCGACGCGTCGAACCAGACCAGGCACGCGGCGGGTGCCCTGGCGACCCTGCTGCTCACCCTGGTTGCGGCTCCCGCGGGTGAGGAGGCCCTGTTCCGGGGGCTGATCCACCCGTTGCTGCGCAAGCGGGTGCACATCCTCGCCTCCACGCTGATCACCGCCGTGGTGTTCGGCCTGCTGCACGGCAACGCCGTGCAGTTCGCCGCGACCCTGCCGTTGGCGGTGCTCCTGTCCCTGGTGTACGAGCGCACGCGCGTGCTGTGGCCCTGCGTGGTCCTGCACCTGGGCTTCAACCTCACTGCCGTCCTCGTCCCGGCGCAGATGCTCGGCGCTCTGGCGAGCCCCGTCTCCGCGGTGCTGCTGTGCCTGGTCTTCGCCGGTTGTGCGGTAGGGCTCTACCGGCGGGTCGCCGCCGGGACTGAGCCAGGCGCAGCCCCGGGCGCGGGAGGCGAGTCCGCAATGCGGTGAGCGAAATACCGAGCCTCTCCCAAGGAACGATGGCGCCCTCCGCGCGGGACCCGGCAGCCTTTCCGGCCCCGGTCCCTCGTGCGGAGGGCGCCATCGTGGTGACCGGGGTGATCCGGCCACCGGGGGTGTGACTGAAAGTAACTATTCAGGCATACTCGTCGGGAGAGGAGAGGATCTCACCATGGCTATCGTCAGCACCTGCGCGTACGACTCACAGGGACGGCTCGTCCGTCCCGACACGCTCGACATCAGCAGTGCGAAGATCCGCCTGGACCTCGACACCGGCGAGAGGGCGACCTTCGACCGCGGTCACACGCACGTCTTCGTCGTCTCCGGCACGGGCATCACGGCCGAACAGGCCCGTGAGCGCGTGGACACGAGGCTGCGCCGGTTCTTCGATCGCGCCGAGGCTGTACGCGGCTTCCGCAGGATGACGACGAAGAGGAGCCAGAGCAAGAACCTGCTCAACCTCAACACCACGATCTCCTACGAGATCCTCTACGTCGTGGAAGCGGACGAGCGATCCCGCCGCCGTACTCCCGAGTCCCCCAGTGAGGGACGCCGGCGAGGCTGGAGCACGGTTACCCCCGGGTGATTCGCGCCGTCCGCGCCTCACCTGCATCAGCACATGCAAAGAGGCCGGAGAGCTCCCTTCCCACGGGGATGCTCTCCGGCCTCTTTGGTTTCACGTTCCGGTGCAACATCGATCACCTGCCGCCAACGATAGCAGTGTCGCGGATTGCTCACAATGGGCGGCGAGTGCCAGTCCAATGCCATCCATTATCGAGTAGAGCCTCGTAATCGATCGACTCGGACAGGATTCCGACTCGCGCCCGGCGGGCGCCCCAAGGGCCTTCTGTGAGGCTCGGTCAAGCCGCCTGAGGGCTTACATGGCGGCTTGGTATGGAGGTCTGCCTCGAACCTGGTCGCTGGAAGGCATCGGCTGACAGCTGTACCACGAGACGTGGTACACCCTCGAGAACCGCGTCCGACCTGGGCAGGCACCTGTACCGCGAGACTCTCTCCCGCACCGGGTGTACCACGTGGAGGCGTCGGCGTGGTACGACGTTTTGCCTGGTCAGCCAGCATTGCTTGCCCGCGTACCACGAGTACCACGTCTTTCTGGCCGTTTCCATAAGGGATGCGTTCGGAAGCGGTCAGGCACTCCAGCCTCGGCTCGCCAGTTCGTTCGACTGTCTCCCCGCGCGTGTATCTAGTCCCCATTTCCTGGTACAAGTGGCACAGGGGGTATGTAAACACTGCCTGACCAGGCAAAACACCTGTACCACGTAGAGAATGCCGCGTGGTACACCCTGCCCTTGAACGCCCGCAGCTATCGCTCTGACCAGGAAAGACAGGTGTACCACGCCAAGTGGTACACGACCTGATACCTGTAGAGGGTATGCGGCTCTCGTGATTCTCCTGGAGGGCATTCGGTCGATGCCCTGGCGGCAGCCGACTCGGCCGGTCAGAAGAACTCCTCCGAACCCCGACCGCAGGCCGGGCGGCTCACGCCGCCCGCGGGTGCATGGTCGAGCGTGAGGGTCAGTGCCTCCGGATGCGTGCTCCACGGAGCCGCCGGCCTCTCGCATCCCATCCGCGCTCACGACGCGTGCGGCCGTAGTGGTTGCACATACCCTCTGCGACCCCTACTGGTTACCCTTTCTGTCATCAGTCGAGAGTCATCAGATGCCCCACTCGACTTGCTTGTTGATTGATGGGTCAATCGTTGCGAAAGAATGTCAGGGTGGCATAGTGTCGAGATCACGTTCCATTCGATTGCGAGTCGAGTCGGCTTCCCACGCATCGCCGGCAGGAGCTCGGTCACGATCGAGAAAGCAGCAACATGACACCTCCTGATGCCCCCACAGCTGTATCTGCCGCCGGTTCCAGTGCCGGACCGCGCACCAACCCCGTCGCTGACGTCCTGGCCAGCGTCATGGGGTACTTCTCGCAGCGCGACGACATGGCTCCGCCGAACGAGATCGTCACCTACGCCACCGCCGCCTACCTCGACCGGATCGCCCCGGCTGATCCTCCGGCGCCCCGCGTGCTGGAGAAGGAACTGCTAGCGATCGTGGGCGGCGTCATCAAGGCCGAGAACTTCAAGGCGGCCATGGCCGCCGAGAAGTACCCCCTGCCGAGATATCTGACGTACTGGCAGGTCGCACAGATCCTCCTGCGTCTGCACCATGTCATCCGCATCGCACCCAACGCCAAGGACACCGACCGTGAGTACGACCTGCTGGCGATGTACCAGACCACGGGCCGCGCGCGTGGGACGTACATCACCAGCGAGGACGACATCCGTACCACGGCGCGCATGTACAACACCCAGCTGTCTCTCAAGGAGTTCGCCGAGGTCCTGGCCGTCCTACGCGAAGACAGCCCGCGCCGCCACCAGAGCACGAACCGCGACTTCATCGCCGCGCGCAACGGCATCGTCTTCTATGGCACCGAGCCGCTGGACGTCACGATCTTCGACAAGGACTTCCACTTCGAGCCCAAACAGGTACACCCCTTCGACCCCGCCATCGTGCTGCTGACAAAGAACGACGTCGACTACGTGGATGACGCCCCGCAGCAGACCATCACGCACGCTCGGGACGGAGACTGGGAAGTCGTCGCCTGGATCGAGGAACTGTTCGACCAGCCCGGTGACGAGGGGCTCGCCGACCTGATCTGGGAGATCATCGGAGCGATCATCCGACCGCACGTGCGCTGGGGCAAGACCGCCTGGTTCTACTCCGAGCAGGGCAACAACGGCAAGGGGACGCTCTGCGCGCTCATGCGCAACCTCGTCGGCAGCGGCGCGCACACCTCGATCCCGCTCTCGGACTTCGGCAAGGACTTCGCACTCGAACCGCTGGTGCGCGCCAACGCGATCATCGTCGACGAGAACGACGTCGGCACCTTCATCGACAAGGCGGCCAACCTGAAGGCGATCGTGACCAACGACGTCATCCAGATCAACCGCAAGTACCGGATGCCGATTGCCTACCAGTTCTTCGGCTTCATGGTCCAGTGCCTGAACGAGTTCCCGCGTGTGAAGGACAAGTCCGAGTCGTTCTACCGCCGGCAGCTCTTCGTGCCCTTCACCAAAAGCTTCACCGGAGCCGAGAAGAAGTACATCAAGGACGACTACCTCCAGCGCCGCGAGGTCTTGGAGTACGTCTTCTGGTACGCGATCAACTGCGCCGGCACGTCGACTCCGGGTGACTACTACCAGCTCTCCGAGCCCGTGGCGACCAAGGCGGTCCTGGCCGAGTACAAGGAAGCCAACGACCCGGTGCGCGCCTTCTGGGAGGAGTTCCGCGATCGGCTCGCCTGGGACCTGGCACCGTTCACGTTCCTCTACGACCTGTACAAGGCATGGTTCGCCGACGTCTCGCCGTCGGGCTCACCGGTGGGCAACAAGCAGTTCATCGCCGACCTTGTGGCGATCGTCCGGCCGGATGCCCTGTGGCACTGCCCGGACAAGACCCGCAAGATCCGGCCCGGCCAGATGATGCACACCCCCGAGGTCCTCATCGCCGAGTACGAGCTGAAGAAGTGGATGCACCCGGGCTACACCGGCAGTGATCCGAAGAAGAGGTCGCAGCCGGTGCTGCAGGCCAACTACCGCGGACTGCTACGGCAGACGGGCGCATCCGCGCCGACCGACGACACCACTGACGACCAGGACTGATGCGCCCATGGCCAAAACCGCCGGCGCACACGGCGAACTCACCCAGGATGTAGTCGAACCCACCTGCGCCCAGGTCCGCCTGGTCACGGCGATGGCGGACGACGGGCGCGAGCAACGGACCACCACCTCACCGTCCACCCGCAGATCACGGCAGACCCCTTGGAGAAGGCCCCGGGCTCACGGGTGAGGCGTCCTGGCGCACGGATGCCCCGCGCCTGCCTCCTCCCCAGACACCGGCCGTGACGGTCGGACCGACGAAAGGAGATCCTCACCATGGCCACACAGCGAACACCCGTGACGGCCTCGAAGTCACGCTTCACCTTCTACGACATCGAGTCGCTGTCGGACGTCTTCACCCTGTGCGCCTATACCCCGCAGCCGGACAGAGCCGTCGACGACCTGGAGATCTTCTTCCTCTCCGACGTCCGGCAGCTCTCCGACGCCGTGGACCCGCGGGCGCTCTACGAGGCAGTGGTGCGCTCCAACCCGGGCCTGCCCGCGGTGAGCGTCCAGCTGTGGAACCTGCGCGGCGAGCGGGGCAACCTCCGGCTCGCCGAGCTGATGGGCCTCTCGAACGCCGACCAGGTCAACGACCGCGGCGAGGCCTCGTCCTATCCAGCCAGCCTGCGCCCCGTCTGCGACACGGATCCCGAGTACGACCCGCTGAAGCACCCGTTCCTGGCGGGGTACAACTCGTTGAACTACGACACGACCATGCTCGCGCTCTACCTGATGGAGACCTTCCCTGCTCCGCACTCCGCTCGTCTTGTCCAGCCGACCACCGCGCGCGAGATGCGTGAACACAGCGACAAGCTGTTCAACGAGCACATCGAGTACATGCCCGGCTACCTCGGCTGGGACGGCGCGGCCGCCAAGATCCGCCGCGCCATGATGCACTCGGGCCGGCACCTGGACGTCGCCCGCCTCAACGAGCTGCAGACCAAGGTGAGCCTCAAACGCCTGCTCGGAATGCTCGGCCGCCAGATCAAGGAGTCCGAGAAGCTCCACCACGACACCTCGATCACCACGATCGAGGACCTCCACGAGCTGCTGGCCTACAACGTCTCCGACTGCCTGGGCCTGGCCCAGCTCTTCCAGCACCCGGCCTACGCCAGCAACTTCGACCTCAAGGCCGGCCTGCTGGCGCAATACTCCGAGACCGTCTACGCCAAGAACGGCTCGGTGCGCCGGGACCGCCTGACCATCGACTCGTCCTCCGCGAAGTTCGTCGGCCGCATCCTCGCGCCGTACACCTCGCTGAACGACATCGAGGCCGTGTCGTTCCTCTATCCGGCCAAGGAGGTCGCCGAAGAGCAGGACATCCCCCAGGTCAACGTGCTCGACGAGTGCGTGCGCTTCTTCGAGGAGAACGTGGCACCTGACCCGGCCAAGAACCCGGCCGCGACGCCGGCACAGGCAAAGGCACACCGCCAGTTCATCCAGGTCGTCAACTACTACCGCGTGATCGAGGGGCAGAACTTCAATGACTCCGAGGGGTACCGCGACCTGTTCGACCTCCCGGCCAGCTCCTTGCGCGAGCTGCCGAAGACGCCGAACAACGTGCCCTACTTCCACCGCGACGCCTCCCCGTCATCGTGTTTCGCGACGTTCAGCACAGGCGGCATCCACGGCGCTGAAGCGGACATGAAGGTCTTCGACGCCGACTCCTTCGAGCACCGGGAGCAGGCAGCCATGATCGGCCTCGCCAAGCTCCTCTATCCGGACGCCAAGGACTTCGCCGCCGAGGCCAAGCGCCAGCACAACCTGCTCGTGCTGCCCGACGGCACGGCCGTCGACAAGCGGCTCGTGCTGCTGGGCTCGGACCCGAAGAAGGTGAAGTACCGCAAGCCGAAGAAGGACGACCCGGACCAGGCTGAACAGCTCGCGCGTGCGCAGGCCCAAGCGCCGGACCCAGCGCAGCTGTTGGGCACTCAGCGTCCGGACACCGAGGCGATGCACGTGCGCCTGGCCGACGGAACCGTGCTCGACGGCAAGGTCGTCCTGGCCGTCACCTCGGCGGTCAAGGCCGCCTACCGGGATGAGCCGGCGAAGAGGGCGCCCGAGCTGTTCACCACGAAGACCGACGGGTCCACCAAGCTGCACCCGAAGTTCGCACGGACCTCGGCGGGCCTCGTCATCCACGAGGACTTCACGAGCTACTACCCGAACCTGCTGCGCAACATGAGGGCGTTCTACAACCCCGAGCTGGGCGAGGACCGCTACACCACGATCTTCTTCGAGAAGGAACGCCTGGGCCTTGAGACGAAGAAGCCAGGCATCTCCGCCGAGGAGAAGGCCCGGCTCACGACCCTGCGCAACGGCACGAAGCTGATCCTCAACTCGGCCTCCGGAGCCGCTGACGCCACACACCGGACCCCGATCAGAATGAACAACCGCACCATCTCGATGCGGATCATCGGCCAACTGTTCAGCTGGCGGATCGGGCAGGCCCAGACGCTGGCCGGTGCACGGATCATCTCGACGAACACCGACGGCCTCTACTCCGTCGTCGGCGGCGACAACGGGTTCGACGAGACCACCAACAACCAGGTGCTCGCCGAGCAGCAGGCCGCCATCCGCATCGACATCGAACCCGAGCCGATGTTCCTCATCAGCAAGGACTCGAACAACCGGCTCGAGCTGGAGTCGCCCGGTGAGGACCGCAGCGTCGCCGACAGCCCGATCATCACCGCCTCCGGCGGGACACTGGCCTGCCACGCGGGTCCTACCCCGACGAAGTCGCTGGCCCACCCGGCCGTGATCGACTTCGCCCTGGCCCGCTACCTGCAGGCTGTCGCCGGCAGGGGAGAGGAAGCTCTTGCCGAGCCCTTCGATCCCCTGCTGGGCCGCAAGGTGATCGAGGAGGCGATCGATCCGGCCGACCCCGCCCGGACACTGCTGCTGTTCCAGAACGTCCTCGCCGCCTCGCGTGGATCGATCACCTACCCGTTCGCCGCTGACCCGGTCTGCGCCGGGCCCGACCGTGACGACAACGAGGACGCCGACGCGCAGCTGGTGAACCCGCGGGCCCTGCAGATGGTCAACCGGGTCTTCATCGTCCGCGACGGCACCGATGGTGCCGTGAGCCTGCACAACGCCGGCGCATGGAAGGTGAACCCGACCAGCCAGAGCAAGCGGCGCGAGTCAGGCAGCGCCGGGGTGCGACGTGATCCGGTCGCGCTGAAGATCCTGCGCCACCACGGGTGGGCGAAGAACCGCAGTGAGGCCAGCACCTCCGACGGCCTCAGGCTGCTGCCCGATGACCAGGACGCCGTAATCCGCCGGATCAACGGTATCGACCCGTACTGGCCGGTCGTCGTCGTCAACGACGACCTCCGAGCGCTGCCGCCCGCCCGGGTCGAGCAGCTCATCGAGGCGCTCGATCTCGGCATCTACACCCGGATGCTCGACGAGACGTTCACTAACAACTGGAAGAACGTCACCTGATCAGCAGTGCCCCGCCACCGGACCGCGGGTGCCGGACCGTGTTGTCGACGTGACGCTGCCCGGTGCCCGAGTTGAATTTGGGATGAAGGCGAGTCTGCCTCGCCCTGGCGAGAGAATCGAGAGACGTCATGTTCCAGACCACACTCCCCGTCCGCATCGTCGAGGGGGCGACGAGTTGTGAGTGCCCCGGCCGAATCAGTCCAGCCCGGTCAGCGCTGGCGGCGCAAAAGCGACGGGATCCTGACCGAAGTCATCTACGTCGATTCACCCTACCGATTCCGGCGCCGTGCTCGGTCCATCACCAAGCACGGCGCCGGACGATCACCGAAATCGGCCCCTTCCTGAAGAAGTACGAGATGGTGCCCGGCGCCCCGCCGGCCGACGCCTCCGCCCAGGACGACGATGCCCAGGCCCAGCGGGAGAAGAACACGACCTGTGAGGGCATCCTGGTCCGGCGGGGCCAGATCTGGGAGAACCTCGACAACGGGCAGAGCAACCGCCACGTCGTCATCGAGTCCGTTGCTGACGGGGAGGCCCAGGTCCGGGATCACTACGGCACGAGGCGCTCCACCCTCAGCGTCTCCCGGATGCACACCCACCCCACAGGCCTCCGGCTCGTCTCGCCCGGCGAGCTGAAGTACGGTGCGCCGGAATCCCCTTCGGGCGAGACGCGTGAGAGCCGATGACGTCCCCGCCTGAACGGGACATCGAGGGCTACCTTCTTGCCCAGTGCCGGGCACACGGTTTCCTGTGTCTGAAGTTCGTCTCGCCGGCCCGCGGGGGAGTGCCCGACCGGATCGTCGTCGCCCCCCGCGGCACCGTCTTCGTCGAGGTCAAGCGCCCCGGCGGCCGGTTGCGGAAGCTGCAACAGCTCACGCATGCCAAGTTGCGCCGACACGGGGCAGAGGTCCACGTCGTCGACGATAAACCGGGCGTCGACGTGTTCATCGCCCACCTCCTCGGGCCGCAGCCGATCAGCAGCTGACTGCATCGTGATCCAGCGGTGGCCGGCCGGTTCCGATCAGCTTGATGCGAGACCTGACAGTCCGCTTGCACCAGCTTGGGCGTTTCTCAGGATCGACGAAAAGCACGCCACCGTCGTGCTGGTCATCGGCCGGCATCACGCCCTGGTCGCACCTGCCCCGTTCAGTTCCGCCCGGCCAGCACCGACCATCTGCACACCGCCATCGAGGAGATCCGACCGTGATCCGTGAAGAGCGCATCCCACTGGCTGATCTGACGAAAGATCAGCTTGAATCCCTCTACACCCACATCGACTCCCTTACGAACACCCCGGTGCTGCGCATGTGCCTGGTGCCCGGTTGTCTGCGCCAATTCGACGCCATGGCGACGATGGCCGACTCGCCTATGCACCCCGGGTGGTC
Source organism: Streptomyces sp. CBMA156 (assembly GCF_014596515.1). GTDB lineage: Bacteria > Actinomycetota > Actinomycetes > Streptomycetales > Streptomycetaceae > Kitasatospora. The sequence continues at coordinate 82,804 of NZ_MSJQ01000291.1, read as the reverse complement.
GGGGGAAGGCTGGTGCACGCTCGGCGCGGGCAGTATCTTCCCCATGGGCGGCCACATCTGCCCCGACCACAAGGACCTCGTCACCAGTCACTGGCCGCGCCGTCTCGAACTGCCTTCCGGCCGTTGGTCCGTGGCCTGCCCGTGCGGCTGGTTCCCCGTCCCGCAGCGCTGGCACCGTCTTCTCGCTGCCCTTTGGGAGCAGCACCTCCTCACCGAAACCGGTGCGTTGCCAGCCGCCCCGCCCGCTACCGACCCCGAACACCGACTCCCCCTGGCTGGACACACCGAGGAGTCCCTCGCAGAGCTGTACGACCGGCTCTGGGACGCCGAAGCCGACGTGTCCGAGCTCCGCAGCCTGGCCCGGGCGTATGCCATGGGCTACAGCCTCACGGCGCCCGCCCTCCTCGGAGTGAAGACCGCCCTCGACAATCTCCGCAGGCGTATCGTCCTTGACCGCCGCGACTGGGCCGCCGACAAGCTGGACGTCTTCCTCTGGGCCGTCCTCGTCGGCTGGAACTGTGAGAACACCGACCCCGATCACGCCCACAACGACATCGACTGTGCCGGCGACCAGACCCTGTGGACCATCGCCGCCCAGCACAGCATCCCCATCGACCAGACCATTCAGGCCAGTCAACACCGCTGGTGGATCGCCAACGCCATCAAGGCCGCCCAGCAGATCGAGGGCAATAACATCGTCATGGAGGGCTAGGTTCTGTCCGCTCATGATCGCGCGGACAGAACCTAGGATGCCAGCAGCAGGCTCGGATCAGCCACTACAAACGGCAAGGCCACAGCCCAAGGGCTGTGGCCTTGCCGCGACAAGCACCGTTGCAGTACTAGAGGAGCACACCGATATGCAGATGACGTTCCGCGTGGAGGATCTCGCCAGCAACATCAGACCCGGCCTCGTGATCCGAACGCTCTTCGCCGACGAGTCTGTCGACTCTAAAATCATTGCTCGACTGCTCGCTACCGGCAACGAGGCCGCTATTCCGGAGCTCATCCTGGCCATCGACAGCCGCTCCGCCGACTGGGACGTCACTCGGAAGATCAATAGCTGGCTGACAAAGGCGAAGCCACTCATCCGCAAGCCAAATTTGGCAGCCTCTGCACGTGAACCCGGCAAGGCGTTCACGTTGTCGGTAGAGGTCGACAGTTTTGACGGCGATGATGTCTGCGTCGCGCTGTTGGAAGTGGCCAGCGGCCGGGAACTCTGCCAGCAGCTTGTATACGAGCTCATCAAGTACTTGAATGCCGAGCAACTGAACGAGTTGAGAAGGAAGTTCCGAGCCATGCTGGAGAAGGAGCGTGGCGAGATCCAGTCGGCGTAGGCCGGTGGGCATCGACGCCAGGTAGCGGCTGAGAGAGTTACGAATCCCCGGGCGACGGCCTGATCCGCGCCTTGTGGCTCCTCGCCATCGCTGGCGAACACCTTGATCCGACTGAGCGGATCGTCACCGGGCCCCCTTTCGGGCGGCGGCTCTCATTGATGACTGAGGGCTCGGTACCCTCTATCTGCACCGTGCCCTGCCCTTCGACGGAGATCGCTCAGCCATCGATCGGACAGATCACCGACTCCTCAGCAAGGTCGGAACCACCGTTCAGAAGACAGAGCAGGCCAACGCCGCTCGGCGTTGGCCCCGCGTACAGTCGGACCCTCACTGACGATGTTGCTTCTGGCTTACCACATGCCGTGACTGCCACCAGGCCGCCGCCCTGAACACCCGGGGAAGCTGATGATCACCACCGCCGCGTTTCTCGCCAGCCTCATTGCCCGCGAGGAGGAGTAGTACCGGGTCGAGATCCAGCGCGTCGCCGACCTGGCTGCGTTCCTGGCCGCCGAACCCCGGACGCCGCGCGCCCCCACCGGCGACCTGACCCGCCTTTCCCAGTACGTCACCGACAGTCTCGCGCGCGCCGCCAAACTCGCCGCCCTGCGGGAAGCTTTCAAGCTCCTGGAAGCCGACACCACCACCCCGGCCGAGGAGCCATCGCGGCGGGAAGCGCACAGCGCACTCAAATGAACCTATCGATCGTGCGTTCGCGCCGTGCGGGCTGCACGACAGGCCACCGTCGTGCAGCCCGCACGCTGGCGCTGAACCAGTCGAAGGAAGAAGTCGATGTCCCAGCTCAGAGTAACCCCACACGGCGCCACACCGCTCGTGGGCCCGACCCTGCCGACACTCGTCCCCTACCTCCCGCCCATGATCCGGGACATGGAACGCTGCCTGTGCGGCCAATCCGGTCTCACCTGCGAAGAGTCGATGTGCAGGCCCTGCCGCGAGGACGCCGTCGCCGTCCACGGCCAGCACCTCGCACGGCTCCTCAGCACGATCCGCTACGAGCACCGCGGTGTCACCCTGATCTGGACCGAGGCCAGCGGTCACGCATCCGCCTTCACCCCCCGGGTCAGCTTCCTGATGCCGGATGTGGACGACCCCCAGGGCCCGCCGCACCTATTCCGCGGCTTTGCCTACTGGGAAGACGACCAGCTCATCGCCGCCTGCGCCAGAGGAGCCAGCGACGATACGATCTTGTCTCTCGCCCTGGCCATGGCTCACTACGCCCTCGCCACGCTAGCCATCCACGAAGTTGATGAGTGGTATACCTATCAGTCGGTCCAGGTGTACCCCCCGCACCGGCGCGACCAGCACCTGCCGCACGAAGAAGATCGCGGGCCCGACGGGAACGGGGCGGTCGTTCTGTGGCTCACCTATACCGGTCCGGCCCACGTTGAGGCCGGTCAAGTCCCGGATGCCCCGCTGATTCCGGCGTATCTCCCCATGTGTAGAGAAGACGTGGCGATCATGCCCGGCCAATCCCTGCGCATGGGAGCCACCGCAATCCAGGTCACCCCGCCGGGGAGCGCGGTCACCACGAGTAACCAATGGACGGCCCCCCGCGAGGGTGAGGATGTCCTCGCGGCAGCGCTACGCGACATCCATTACACCATGGTGCTGTCAGAACTCCGCGTGGTAGCACGCAACCTCACCCTGGCGGGCCGCCCCGCCCTCGCCGCGAGGCCTGGTTCAGCAGAGGGCGACCGCCCAACCTGGTACGCCTATCTCACGTACGACGGGTGAGCGGCACGCCGCATGCGCCTGATCTCCCACCGGGTCAGGGAACCCCAGGCGTGCACGATCGCTGCAACTGCCGGCATCGAAATCCCCTGACGAGCCTGCCTGTTCGGACCAAGGCACGGCCTCGACCGGGCCTTGACCGATGCTGGTCCGCCACAGCTAACCCTGCCCTCGCTGGGCACGACGCTGATTCCGCTGAACGCAACAAGGAGAGATGTGAATCCCTACCGAGATCCAGACTGCTCGTGTGGCTGGAGCCCCGTTAGGGGTCACCTTCAATGCCAGAACTGCAGCCTGAATGGGCCTCTGCCCGGCAGCCGCGCCGACCCGGACTGGCAACTGAACATGTGCGATCCCGAGAAGCTCCGGGCGGCCGCCGACCGGCTCACGGGAAGGGTTCCACCGATCACCGCCGGGCCTCGGACAGTGCAAGATCGCCGCATCCTGGCCCAGGCCGAAAGCCTACGGGAAGAAGCGGATCGGCTTGCCAATGAGGCCAGTGCATGACGACGCCAGTACACAGGACTGTCCAAACGTCATACGGCGACGAGGAACCACGTGGATCTTGACCCTGAATCCTACCCCTGCTGACTTGAGGGCGTCCATGAATGTCCTGTCTGTGTACTGGGCTTTGTAGTCGGTGTGCGTGATCGATTCGACGAGCCTGCTGTGGGCGCGGATTGCCGCGGCCATGGCGCCGGACGAAGTCCGCGCACGATGTCGCTGACCGCTTCGCCGTTCGTCTCGCAGTGCTCGGCCCCGGCCGCCCGAGCGGCGGCCGGGGCCGTCTGGGGCGCTCCACGAGTGCCGTCCGAGTCCTGGTGCACCGTCCGTATCCGGGCTGACGGGCACAGGTAGCGGAAGCGCGGCTGGCTGACTCCGAGAATGCTGCACGGCCGCATCGCGCCGTAGCGGCTCTGAGGTCGGCGACGCACTGGCAGCGGCTCCCGGCAAGATACTTCGCTGCCTTCCGCAGGATCTCGCGCTTCTCCTCCCGCTCGCAGACCTGCTTCCGCGGAGCCGCATTCGCCGCTTCCGGCGGGCCGACGGCAGGGCCGGCTCCTGTGTCCGGCGTCCCCAGGGACGGCTGGCTCCGGCAGCCTCACCCGGCTCCGCAGTGTCTCCGGATTGATCCCGAGTTCGACAGCGGCCGACCTGATCGTCACTTTGAACTGCGACCTGTACGGCTCGACCGCGTCCGCTGGAATGCCGGCAGACAGTTCTTCATGACCACGAGATGTCCGTTCTCAGATGCTCAGTACTGAGCATCTCGCGTGATCAGCAACTGTGGCTGAAGCCCGGCTGCCACCTACCCCCGTAGCCAGCGCTTTGCGCTGGCCTCCAGGCGGGCTGCTGGTGGTCTGCCGTCGGCTACCGCAGAGGTGCTGCCCGAGGTCGTGAGCATCCAGGGTGGGCACTGGCTCCCGAGCGGCCGTCGAAGCTCCGCCACGACACGAACAAGCCCAACCACCACTGGAAGAACAGTCAGGACAAGCAGCATGAATACGTCTACCGCGGCATCCCCGATCGCACTGATGCCGCATCAGCAGCAGATCCACGACTTCCTCGTCGACCACCCCTTCGCCGGCGCGTGGCTCGGCGTCGGGGCCGGCAAGACGCTCACGACTCTGAGTGTCCTGCAGACGGTTCGACCGATGGGGCACATCCTCGTCGTGGCGCCCGTGGCGATCGCCCGCTCCACCTGGATCGACGAGATCGAGAAGTGGGGGTTTCCCATACGGACGAAGTCGCTCATCGTCGACGAGAACGACAGAAAGCTCTCCAAGGCCAAGCGCCTGGAGCGCTTCCGGGAGGTTGCCATCGATCCACCGACGATGTACTTCATCAATCAGGAGCTGCTGACTCAGCCGTCCCAGGAGACGAAGCTGCTCACGCCGGTGCCGGGAGCAGTGCCTGCCCCGGCCATCTCACCGGAGGCGACGGCGATCCTGGGTCTGCTCCAGGCACAGGGACCACTGGGCCGCGACGAACTGATCGACGAGTACCGCGCTCTGATCATCGGCAGCGGCAACGACCGAGGCCCTGCCAGGGCGCAGATCCGCGCCTGGATTCAGGAGCTGGTCAAGTCGGCTCTGGTGACGTGGGGGGTCTATGACTGCCGTTCCTGTGCCGGCGGAGGCTGTGTTCAGTGCCGCTTCGGTCTGGTCGACCAGCTGCTGGTCCAGAAAGTCAACGGCCAGGACACCATCATCTGGCCCTTCCAGACGGTCATCATCGATGAGTCGCAGGGCTTCAAGTCGCATGACTCGCGCCGCTTCCTGGCCCTGGCGTCGGTGCGGCCGGCCATGACCCGGCTCATCGAGCTGACCGGAACGCCGAGCCCCAACGGTCTCCATGACTTGTGGAGCCAGGTCTACCTGCTCGACCAGGGCCGGACGCTGGGCCAGAACGTCACCGCGTTCCGCGATCGCTGGTTCACCCCGAAGATGGTGCCGGGCACCACGATCCCGGCGAAGTGGATCCCCACGGCCAGCGCCGAGGCCGAGATCCATGAGGCCATCTCGCACTTGGTGATGAGCGCGCAGAACACGAGCCTGCAGCTCCCGGCGCTCAGCATCCAGGACGTCAATGTCACCCTCCCGCCGGATCTGCTTCGGGCCTACAAGGACTTCAAGCGCGACCTGGTCCTGGACATCGTGCAGACCTACAACGGCGGCGATGGGAAGTTGACGCAGAGCGTCGAATCGATCGTTGCCGTGAACCAGGGGGTGCTGGCGAGCAAGCTGATGCAGTTCGCCTCGGGCACGCTCTACACCGCGGATCCTGACGACCCGACCACGAGGGGTCGATACGAGGTCATCCACGACAAGAAGATCGAGATGGCCGAGTACTTGGTGCGGAACAACGGCGGGGAGCCCGTGCTCATCGCCTATCACTTCAAGTCCGACAAGGAGCAACTGCTCACGCGGCTTCGGAAGGCCGGGGTCGACGCGCAGGCTTTCGACGGCTCGCGCGACATGGTCCGCCGGTGGAACGCCAAGGAGATCCCAGTGATGCTGCTCCACCCTGCCGCAGCCGGGCACGGCCTGAACCTGCAGCACGGCGGCTCGACGATGATCTGGTTCACGCTGCCGTTCTCGCTTGAGCACTACCTGCAGACCAACGGACGGCTCTTCCGCACTGGCCAGACGAAGCCGGTGACCATCCACCGGCTCATCGCCAAGGGCACGCAGGACGAGCGGATGCCCTCGGTGCTTGCCTGTAAGCAGCAGCTCCAGGACGACCTCATCAAGGCCGTTTCCGGGGACCTCAACGCCGAACAGGCGCTTCTCGCCGCCCTGGAGGAAGAGATTCGCGAGGACCTCAACGATCTCTGGGCTGCCGAGAGGGTCTAACTCACACTCACCCGACGACGGACGGCCCGGTTGTGACCCCACAGCCGGCCCGTCGCTGCGGCGACCGTTCACCAAGCATGCGTGATCAAGAAGAAGACCTCCTGATGAAGACGATCACCGCCTCGACACCTCGATCCGCGACCGACTACGGGTGACACTCGTCGGCAGCGGCTGGACCAGCCCCCAGCCCCGCCCCCTGATCGGCCACGGGGCGGGCCCAACGCCAGGAGCTGAACACCATGACCGACCTGAACCACTGCGGTGGCAACGAGATCCATACGCTCCGGATCATCTCCCGGGCGCTGGGTGACCTGCCGGACGCGGACTTCCTCGTCGCCGCGGCTGCAGACCTGCGGCAGATGGTCGATCTGACTTTCGTCCCTTGTAGGTCGCCCCGTCGCCCGGGCGGCCCCCAGACCCCGGAGACCCACCATGGACCGCATCTACGTGAACAGCATCGACGGCCAGCGCCGCATCCACGTCGAGATCTACGACAACGAGATATCCGACCTCATCGACGACCTCAAGATCGGCCCTGAATCCTTCGCCGCAACCCACGCCTTCCTGGGCATCCTACGCACCACCGAGGAGACGCTCAGGCCGGCCATCGTCGAGGGGCACCACGACCGAGCTGCCCGTCAGGCCACCGCTCAGGCCGCCGGTGGGCTGGACCCGAGCACCCTCGACGACCCGGTCCCGCTCCGCTGGGGTGACGGCGACGTCCTCCGCGGCGACGACGACACCATCATCGTCTGCCTCTCCGGGCCCAATCGTCAGCCGTACTGGCTGGAGCTGGAACCCGAGCGGGTCCAGGCACTCCGCGACGACCTCACGCCGCCCGCCGCCGAACCCCACGTCCACCCCGCTGCCGAGGTGGATCAACTGCGGACGCGCGTCGAGGAGGCCGAGCAGGATGCCGAAGAGGCGGTCACCGCAGCAGCGCACCTCATCAGGCTCATCGGCAAGCGCTCCGAGAAAGCCGCGCGGAGCGCTAAGAAGCAGCGCAGCCGGGCCAGGATCGCCGAGACCGAACTCCACGTTCTCCGCCGTGGCCTCCGTGCGAGCGGCGCCGATCCCACCCAGATTCAGAACCTGTGGGCGCAGATCCGCCTCCGCAACCGCCAGTGGCGCGAGGAGAAGCAGCGTGCCGAGCGAGCTGGGGCTGCCCTCAACGCTGTGCGCACCCTCGCCAACGAAACCGACGCCCTCGGGTACGGCGCCGGTGGACCCCTCACCGTCACCGCCGTCCGCGCCGCCCTGGACGCTCACGCCAACCCCGGAGCACACCCGATGACTACTCCCGCCGACGAACTCCGGGCTTCCGCCCAGACGCTCCGTCAGCACACAGATGCCGCCGAAGCCGACATCGACACCAACCCCGCCTGGCGATCCACCCTCACCGACCGGCTCAATTGGTACGCCAACGGCGTCCGCAACGGCCTCGGCGGACCCTCCGGAGAACTCGCCGCCCTCATGAGTCCCAAGACCTGCCGAGCCCTCGCCGAACTCCTCGACGACCAAGCCGACGGCGACGACGAAGGCGTCATCAACCCCTGGGCCCTCGCGCTGGCCCGCGCCCTGAACGGAGACTGATGACCACGGCCGAACCCTTCCTGGACCGGCCATAACCGATACCATCACCGGCGGCATCTGACGAGGGTGTACGACCACACCGACTGCGTGATCAGACTCGCCGCCATGCTGGAGACCTACACCGATGAACAGCGCGAGTGCGCTGAAAAGGCCGAGGCTGAGATCCGCGCGCCGGAAGGGCTGAGTATGTCCGGCTCGCCACGGCAGCGTACGGACGGCGCCCGCCGCCCGGTGTCGGGGGAGAGGTCGGTCGAGGTCATGACGCGGTTCTCTTCGTACACGAGGTCGGTGGCGGTCGGCCGGGAGTGCTGCACGGCGGCGGAGTGGGCCCGGGCGGAAGCAACGGCTGGGTCGGCGGTTCGGCTCAGCGCGCGGGCGCAGCCTCGGCAGGGGATGCCGCACAGGGCACGCTCGACGTCGCGGGGATTGACCGGCAGGCTGCCGCACACCATCCGCCACTGGCCGAGCTGTTGCTCGCGGGCGGCGTGGTCGACGCGGCCGCCGTGCACCCGGACGTTTCGGGTCTCCTTGGCCGCCGCGCTGCGCTCAGCGCCAGTCTCGTCGCGGGTGACGACCGGCGATTGGCCGGAGGGGGCGAACTAAGCATCGGTGGGAACGCGGTCGGACGAGAGCCTGGCCATGCCGCTGTGGGGCGCGAAGGGGCCCTGGTCCGCCAGGCAGGCGGTGCACCAGCGCTGTCCGGGTGCCGTGATGTTCTCGGGTACGTCGGTGATGCCGCCGGGCACGTTGATACCCGGCTCTCCGCAGGCGACGGGGTGGTAGTCGCAGTCGCAGTCGCCGTCGCACGCGTCAGGGTCGGCCGGCCGGTGCCAGAGAATCTCCACCGTGCCGAGAGCGCCCCTGGGGTGGATACGTTCGGCGGTCGCGAGCATGGTCATGCCTCCCAGCGGGTCTGCGAGGCGGTGGGTTGGGCAGGAGCCAGGGCGGTGACGGGCAGTTCGGTGCGCAGGACCTCATTGAGTTGGGCCCGGAAGGGGTTGGCGCCGTAGGTCAGGACGGCGTCGTCGCCGCGGCCCTGGCGGTGCTCGGCGCGGAACGCCTCGGCCAGCGGCAGGCCCCAGTACAGAGTGGCGTAGCCGTCGGGCAGAGCGGGGTCGGCCACCCGACCGTCGTTGGTGAGGCACCAGGCGTGCTCGGTCGCGCCGTGCGGAACATGGCCGGCGGACGAGGGTACGAGGGCGAAACCTTCGCAGTAGGTCCAGCCCTTGCGGTCGGCGAGGGCGTGCGCGGCGGCGAAGCACTGGCCCGGACGCTGGGGGCCGCCGGGCCAGGGAGCCGGGGCGTACAGGCGGCCGTGCGCGAGGATCAGATCCGCGAAGGTGGGGTAGTGCCAGTCGCGGGAAGTGTCGGATGCCAGTGGGCGGTAGAAGTCCAGTCCCGCGCGCAGTCGGCGTACCGTGTCCACGGCGACTCCATCGGGCGGACGGGGGCGTGTGGGCGGACGTTGCCACGAGTGCTTGGTCAGCTGGTCCCCAGGGGTGGCCGGGGCGAAGCCGTGGCGGCCGTAGAGATGTTCGAGACGATGCCGGTCGGCACCGAACTCGTCGGTGGGCGTGTACACCACGGTCAGCTCGCGGGCGTCGGCCTCGGCACAGATCCGGCCCAGGATCCGGGCAGCGTGCCCCTGGCCGCGGTGACCGATCGAGGCGCGGAGCAGCTCCAGCTCCAGGACGGTGCCGTCGCAGTCGAGGACCAAGCCCAGCAGGGCGCCGGGCGGCATCGACCGTTTCAGCTCTGCGGTCAGCGCGTCGATCCACCCCATAGTCCTGCACTCCTCCGCGAAGCAGTGGTCGTCGACGAAGCGCTGCAGCGGCACGAGGTCGGCCGTGGCCTGCTCCGTGGCGACGCCATTGACGGCGGCCATCTCGGCGTAGGAATCGTACAGCTCGACCCCGTCCGGCAGCTCAGGGCGGGTGATCTGTCCGGTGGCCATCAGCGCCTGCACTTCGGCGTTGCCCTCGGCGCCGCGGAGCAGCCACCCCGCGCATACCCGGGGACGGTCAGGGGTGGAGGAGTGGCAGCCGAACCGGCGCGTGGAGCCAGCACGGCTGGTGGCGGCGCTCAGCTCGCAGGCCGCAGCCGGGAACTGGCCGGGCGGAGCATCACGCCGCCACGGACACGGCTCCTCGCCGCCGCACGGCTGCCGGGGAACCGACGGCACACTGTCGCTCGCCAGGCTGACGACACTCCAGACGTCGTCAGCCGGCCGTACTGCCAGGACGATCGCAGATCGGTCCGGGCAGAGCCTTCGAGGGTGTTTCCTCAGCCGGCAGCAGACTCCGCCCGGACCGGAGATGACCGTTCAGATCCGCCAGCAGCGTCTCGACTGAGACTCGCCGCTCGCCCCCGAGATAGCCGTCCGCCGCGGTGTTCGGGGTGACGACGGTCAGCTTCCCGGCTCGGTCGGCGACGAGCGGGGTCAGTGCCCGCAGGTGCTCCGGCTTCACGACGGCGGGCGTCCAGGCTCGTGACGCCGTCTCGTCGCCGAGCGGTAGAAGGCGGGCGTTCACGCGGCACCTCCGTGGTCGGTTTAGGTGGTGGGCGGCTGTCGGCAGGTGAGGTGCTCCAGCGGGTAGCGCGTCGAGCCTATCCACTCTGGGACCCGGGCGGCGTCATCGGCCGGCCTGCCGGTCAGACCATCCCCCGCTTGCCCTATGGGCGTTGACCTCGGGGTTTGGGTCGGCAAAGCCGACCCGGGTGCGGAACTGACTCCGGAACAGGCCGGGGGTTCGTGCATCGACAGGCTTCCCCACTGCTGCCGCGGAGTCTCGTCAGGGATGTTCCTGGGGTCTGGTGATGTCCCTGACGAGACGCTCCGCTGCCACCGGCTGGACGTGACAGCGACGCTGATCACCGAAGCCCCGAACAAGACACTGACGGGACCCGTCAATGCGTCAGCCGGGGCGCGCTGCGGCCTCTAACCAGACCCCTGACAGCCTCCCGCGAGCAGGCCCTGTCGATGGCTCTGGCCATTGACACGAAGGAACAGAGCACCTTTCTACGTCATGCGGGGGAGATCAATCGCGAAGGTGCCCTTTGACAAGACGATCAACGGAATTGGCATCTACCGATGGACGCTCCAGCAGAAGAACTTGATCCGGGAGGCCAGGCAGCCCGAGGGGCCGCCGCAGCCGTCTGGAGGCCCTACCGGGCTGGTCCACGAGCTGACCGGCGCGGCCCGGGTCGCGCCGGCTGGGTGCCGCCGAACACTTGCCCCGAAAACAGGAACAACACATGACGCAGCACGTCGTTCAGTTCAGTGGAGGCCTCGGCAGCTTCGGCGCCGCCCTCCGCGTTGCGGAGAAGCACGGTACGAGAGGCATGACCCTGCTGATTGCGGACACACGAGCCGAATGCCCGGATCTCTGGCGCTTCGCCGACGAAACGTCCCGCCTGCTCGGAGTGCCGTTGACGAAGGTCGCCGATGGCCGAAATCCGTGGGAGCTGTTCCGAGACAAGCGATTCCTCGGCAACGACAGGGTTGCACCCTGCACGAAGTACTTGAAGCAGATGCCGTGCCGGAAGTGGATGAGGTCGTACGCCCCTGTCAGCGATTCCCTTGTCTACATCGGCATCGAAAAGACCAAGCGCGACCGGGCACGCGCTCGTGCCATTGCACGGAATTGGAAGCCGTGGCAGGTCCGGTTCCCGCTGTGCAACCGGTGGGAGCCGGAGCTGAGTAAAGAGGAGTCCAAGGCCCGGCTCATGGACCTTGCGCGGTGGCACGGAATCGAGCCGCCTCGCCTGTACGAGCTTGGCTATGGGCACAACAATTGCGGCGGGCTGTGCGTTCGGGCCGGCCAGAAGCAGTGGAAGCTCACCCTGAAGGTCCAGCCGGAGGGTTTCGCGCTCGCTGAGGCCCAAGAGCAGGGCATGCGAGACCTGTTGGGTAAGCCGGTGTCGATGCTCAGGCAACGACGCAATGGTATTGCCTACCCGCTCCCGCTGTCCGAACTCAGGCGCCAGTGCGAGGCTGCCGAGTCCACTTCTGCCTCCGCATCCTTTCCGGCTGTCGAATAGTGCTCGGGCTCGTCCTGGGAGCCCAGTCCGGCATCGTGACCTACCTCGATGCAGAGGTTTCGTTAGGAGATGTCAGGAGGACCCCTGATTTCGGTAGGTTCTACCGCCCCGGCGGGGGAGGAATCGGGGTGTGTCCTCGGGCGTTGCGATCGTCTCGGCAGCTAAGTGGAGCTCCGCTCGTACGGCTGCGGACTTCAGGTCCACGTGTAGGGTGTCTTCGATCTTGGAGAGCCACTCAGTAAGTGTGCTTCTGCTCAGTCTCAGTTCGGAGGCGGCAGGGGCTGTGCGGCCGCGGTGTTTGAGCCAGCAGCGAAGTGCGATGCGGAGCGGAGTATTCAGGGGTTCCAGCACATCAGCTGCCCACCGGTAGGCGTCGTCGGGACTTAGGAGTTCCATCGGTAAAGGCGGGTGGGTGACTAGACGTCTGGTTGGGCGAGGCTTGATGGAAGCCGTAGGCGCTCGCACGGCGAGGAGTAGCTGCGCCTGAACAGTGGCGTTGTCCAGTTCGAGGGCCAGTGCGCTGCTGATCCCCCGTAGTCGGCCGCGCACCGTCCCCTCAGAAACGTCAATCGCTGAGGCTGCTATTTGTACTGAGCCAGACCGCAAGTATGCCTCCAGAGTCCGACGCTGGTCATGGCCCAAGGGTTGGAGGATGGCTGCTGACCACGAGCTCAGCCGATGCGTGGGGACGAACTGGAGAAGACCCTTGGCTCCCATCCTTGTTGCGGAGATGATCTGCCCCGCATTCACGTTGAGACGTGCGATCCCGGCGTCGGACCACGCTGTGGCGATCATGTCCAGAGGGACCGGGTCTGACACACCGCCGGCCAGATGATGCCGCTCGGCTATCGCGCTGAGGCGAGCAAGGACCTTGTGGGTGTCAGGCCTGCACCTGTGCAGAAGGACGATTACCAGATCGGAGCCTTCCACGCAGACCAGCGCGCGAGGGGTGCCCTGCGGCGTACTGGCCTGCGCTGTTCGCCACAAGGTCTGATGAGCGTCTTGAATGGTGATGCCAGCGAAACGGCTCACAGTGGCGTATCTGACGCCGACGCGGCCTAGGACCTTGAGGGCCAGTACCGCCTGGTCGCTGAGGAAGAGATGCAGTGCGGCGCCGTGAAGGCGCTGTTCGGCGCGAAGGGTTTCTTCGGCTCGGTGGACGCGCGTCTGCATGCGCAAGAGATCAACACAGGTCTGTGCGATGAGGTCGACGCGAGCCGTCGTAGCCGTCGGGCCGGGGCCGACGACGAGTACCGCGTCGGTGGTCCTGCGGACGGTGAGGTGGGGGAGCGATCGGGGGTGCGCGGCGGCTCGCACCCCCTCGGGCCCGGCAGCGTGGGGGGTGCTACAGATGACGTCGCCCATGAGGTCTACCAGTACGGCCGAGTCGCCGACGAGGGCTGCCGCCTCAGCGATCAGCTGAGCATCGGAATGGGCTGCCGCACGAATTAGTCGTCGCATCACCTGGTACCGACTTGCCTCGGGTGCGACGGACTCCGGGCTGCTCGTGTTCACGGGATCAGTGCCACCCCTCCCCATCCGGCGCGGTCGGTGAGAGTCCCGGTGTTGGCATCCGGACGCCATCGCGGCCAACTGGTGAAGCCTGGCTCCACCAGTTCGGTACCTTCGAACAGCTCGATTGCAACAGACGGCTCGCGTAGCAGGTACGGGATGGCGCCCGAACTGTTGTAATTGTCCTGCACGACCTGGTGTGCTGCATCGGCGGCCGTGGAGTGGCTCAGAGCGAGGTAACTGCCCGAGGGAAGGCGGTCGACCAGGCGCTTGACCAGACCGCAGGCCTCATCCCACTCGACGATGTGGCCGAGCACGTCGCTGATGACGAGGCCGATCGGCTGGGTCATGTCCAGAGTCTTGGCTGCCCCGCTCAGTACCCTTTCGGTGTCGCGCATGTCCGCCTCGACGTAGGCAGTGGCACCTTCGGGCGTGCTGGTGAGCAGCGCATGAACGTGCAACAGGACGATTGGGTCGTGGTCGACGTAGACAACCCTGCTGGTGGGGTCGATCCGCTGGACGACTTCGTGCGTGTTGTTGGAGGTGGGAAGCCCTGCACCGAGGTCTATGAACTGCCTGAGACCGGCATCCCTGGCCAAGAAGGTTGTGGTGCGACGCAGAAAGTCCCGTGATTCCCCGGCGAAGGGGACGATCAGGGGGTACTTGCTGCTGTAGGCGTCGCCGGCGGTCTGGTCGGCGGGGTAGTGGTCCTTGCCGCCTAGCCAGTAGTTCCAGACCCGGGCGGAGTGAGGGACGGACGTGTCGATCTGCGGGGACAGCCGTGTTGGTTCTGTCATGAGAGCAGCGCTTCCTTTGACTTGTCTGGATGAGGTGCGATAAGGCACGCATGATCGAGCAGTATGTGATAAGCCGTCACAGTATCTAGTGTGCAGGAGACTTCAGCGGTCCCAGGCAGTCCACCTTCTCTGACCACATGATCTGGAATCTCGGGAACATCCACGCGGTAGAGGGTCACGGTCGGCATCCCGGTCATGACATGCAGGGGCCCGTCGAGGGGGTGGATCTGCAAGGTCACATTCATGCGTTCGACGGCAGCGCGGAGTGCGAGCCGTTGGTCGTTCATTACCTTGGCGTCACCGACCTCGGTGTTCAGCGCGGCGGCGGACATGAGCGCCCAGAGGCGTGTGTTGCGTTCCCGCAGCCGTCTTTGCCGTTCCATCAGCAGAAAGGCTCGCTGATCCCTGGCCTCCTGGGAGAGGTCCGGCCGACGAACGTCGTCAATCGCGCGGGCGTAGGCCTGGGTGCGCAACAGGGCAGGGATGAGAGCCGGCTCCCAGACTCGGACGATACTCGTCGCAGACTCCACGCTCATCAGGTCGAGTTGCCAGGGGTCCATGACCGAGCGCCAGGGGTGCCACCAGCCCGGAAGGTTCGCCCTGGCGAGCTGCCCAAGGACCTCTTCGATCTCCGCGTGCCCTGCTCCGTATGCCCGCAGAAGAGTGTGAACTTGACCCTCGTCCAGAGAGGTCTCGGCCAGTTCGATACGGCGAACGGTTGCCGCGTGAGCCCCGAGCGCCTCAGCGGCCTCCCCTCTGGTCATCCCTGCTGCCTCTCGCAGGGTTTTCAGCCGGGTGGCGAGAACCAGGTGCGCGACGGTCCGACCAGACCTTTCGCGGGCCACGAACTCTCCCTCCGACACTTTCTGCAAACTGTGGACACTGCCTACCTTGTACCTTGCATTCTCTGTGCGCAACCCCTGAGTATGTCTAACCTGCCGCAGTTGCAGCGCAGTTGGGTAACCCGCAGTCAGGTCGAACGGCCGCCGCCAGCCCGCTGCTTCACACAGGCTGCGTTTCACAAACCGTTGGTGTACCAGGCCAGGGTTAGCAGTTCGGAAGTTCGACGGGGGAGGACGGATGGCTACGGCCTACCGAAAGAGGATGTGCTGGATGCCTCGCGTGGCTGAGAAAGCCGCTGCTGCAGCGGTCGTTGAAGTGGCACTGCGGGCCTTCGGCACGGTGGTGAGGACGTACTCGAACGCGGCTTGCGGTCGCTGCGGTTCCGGTTCGTCCATGATTTGGCCACCCACTGACTCAAGGTCAGTGCCGTGCGCCGGAGATCCGTCGGCAGAATCGGGCGAGGGAGTTGAGGATCTCGTCGGCGGTCTTGGTTCAGGTGAACGGCCTGGGGTCCTCGTTCCACGCCGATGATCGACGCCACGTCCGAACCGTCACAGGCGAGCACGATCCGGGCTCGCAGCGCCAACGCCTGGGCGGACGAAGCCCTGCGGGACCTCCGCGTCAACACGGCCCGCTCCTCGTCGGACAGCAGCGACGGCCGCAACGCGGGACCACGACGGCGCACCGGGAGACCAGGAGAAGGGGAGCCCACACTCAAACTGTCGACGGATCTCCAGCGCAGGCCATTAGCTGCTTAGAGGCAGGTGGCGTCCAGTGCCTCCCGGGGCATTGCAAACCTTTCTGATCTTGCATATGGAGAAGCACACCGATGATCCCTCCTCACCCAGAAGCGTCCGATTCTGACGAGTTCAAAGGCTTCAATGAAGCCCGGCGCATCATGTGGATTCATGAGGCTCGTACCCGTGTGTACGAGCGCTTAGGGCAGACGAACTTCATCCGTGACACGAACGTTGCTGCGGTTCACATCGACAACACCACGAGGGCAGACCGTGCGTTCATCATGGCATTCGACAAGTCCGGCCAGCAGGTCGGCGTCGACACGCTCTACATCGACGAGCCGAATCAGCACCTCGACATCGCGTCCGAGTTCGACCACGACTTCACCGGCATGGATGTCGTACCGGACTCTCGGCTTGACCAGGCCATCTCTCGTGAGAACGGCTGGGTCGTCAATCTGAAGGTACTGCGCGAGTACGAGCCCTTGGCTGATCGCCGGGCCACGCAGCGCGCGGTGTTCCTGGCGCATCTGCGGGACATGGTGAAGAGCGGCGGGGTCCGCGGATTCCTGTTTGGCCGGGGTGAGTCCGGCGACACTGATGCGGCGTGAGAGGAAACAACCTCGTATCTCAGACGTCCCCGCCGGCCAGACGGCGGGCGGGGACGTCTGGTCTCTGACGCTGTTGCAGTGCCGTACACCCGCAACAGGGGGATCAGCACAGCTGATCCGGGTGTCGAACCAAGGCCGGGTGCTTAGTGGGGGACATGCTATGAACCGGCTCACGCCGGTCCCGGGTGGCACCGTGAGGCGAACCATACGAGGCCACGCAGTTCGTCTCAACACCGTCGACTTCCAGGAGCTGCAGCCATGAGTAGACCGCTGGGCGTGGACGACCTCACGGCCAGTTCCACAGCAACTGCACTGGCGCTACCGCCGCGAGCCCACACCCTGGCAGGCTCCTGAGGGGAAGCCCCGGCCGCGCTGTCCAGTGTCTGATCCGGCTGAGTCTGGGATCGCGGCTCTCACCCCCGCCCTGGAGCACGTTTCTGACGCTACACGGGGAAGCAGATGGCGTCGCCGGACAGGGTGAGCCGATAGATCACTGGTTGGACATCCAGAACCTTCCCCCGGCCTCAAGCCGTCGCTGGGGGTGCGGCTGCGCCCGCGAATGATGGACACACAAGCCCGCGGGGGAGCGGTGGAGTCCATTGCCTGAGAAGACGATGATGCCCTGACCGCCTCGTGGCGGTCAGGGCATCGATTCAGGCTCGGCCCGCGACAGTTCCGCCCTGCCTGATCGTCACACCTGAGGGATGAGCAGTGAAGCCCCCGCGTAGATGAGATTCGGATTCTGGATCTTGTTCGACTCGACCAGGATGCCGATCGGTACCCCCGTCGCCCCCGAGATCGCGGTGAGCGTATCGCCTGGTTCGATGGTGTACGGCTTCGCCTTCGGCGCGGACTTCTCCTTGGCCGGCGCGCCCGATCCGTTGGGTTTGTCCTCGTCGCCGCGACCGGGCGCTGGATTCCGACTCGCCCCACTCTCCTCATGCCTCCCCATGCCGCCCTCGCCCGGCTGCTGGGCGCTGCCGCCTCCGGCGTTCTTCTCGCCAGGATTCCCCGATGGTTCGACCGGAGCGTGATTGCCCTGTAGCGCCTGGATGAAGCCGCCGTCGGACGTCGCGAGCTGTATCAGGCCCCATCCGGCGAAGAGCGCTGCTCCGCCCACCATGACGCTGGCGGCGATGACGGGCCCGCTGCCGAAGCCCATCGGGCCGACTCGACTCCCAGCGGCCGCTCTGGTCTGCGCCGACGGCTTCAACGTGGTCCCCACCGGCCTCTGAATCGTAGCTGTCATCTCTGCCCCAACTCCTCTTCGAATAGCGCAAGCAACCATTCATGTCCGACATCTACATTCTACTCATGGTCGAATCGAAGTTGATGTAATAGGTGGCTGAATGGCAGTTTGAATCGTTTCAGATAAGCCGCTAGTCAGCTCCTGAACTGTCAGACCGTTAGTCCGAACGAAGGAACCGCATCGCCATGGCCAACTACTCCATCTCCGCCGGCCGGATCGCCGAGGGTAAGAACATCTTCATCCGCGGGAGGCTCGGCTTCTCCGTACTCGCCCGCCTCATCGATGGCGCGGAGCTCGTCGCCATCGATGAGCGCAGGACGAAGAACGGCATGACCCCCGTCGGCAGGCCGCACACCACCGTGACGATCACTCACGCCGAGGTCCAGTTCGCCGATCCGAACAACCCCACCCTTGAGGAGCAGTTCGTCTCCGAGCGCCGCTTTGACTCCCCGAAGCGGCCCGAAACCGGGGCCAACTACTCCATCGACTCCAAGGGCAGCACCCTGCCGGTCATCGCGATCCCTTCTCCGAAGGGTGATGGCACCTACGACCAGGACGAGTCCGGCCAGGAACTCGCGCAGGGCCTCGACGTCACGCTCGTGCTGCGCACCTACAAGCCGAAGAACTTCAACAACCGCGGCCTGGCGCTCGAACAGGTGATCGTTCACGAGGATCCGCGCTACTACAGCGCCGGCGGAATCGACCAGGCCGAGCTGGCTGCACGTGGCATCGTGCTCAACGGGACACCACGCCCCGTTCAGGTCGCTCTTGCCCCTGTTGCCGCGGTCCCGGTGGCGACAGAGGTCGAGGACGGCCTGTCCTTCCCCGCCCCGCAGCCGACATCCGCGCCTGCGGCCGTGGCAGCGCAGGCTCCGGTTCAGAGTGCCCCGGCGACCGCTGCTGTTGCTCTTGCTCCTGTCGCGGCCCCGGGGCCGCGGGAGAGCCTTGAGCAGAAGCTCGCGCGTCTCGAGTCCGAGAACACCGCCCTCAAGGACGCCGGTTCGGCCGTGGGCTCGCCTGTGGCCACCGGCCCCTGGGACGGCTCCGGTCCGGCACAGCAGGCGGGGATCACCTACCAGGGCTGATCCACGTCGACTACCGATGAGGCCCCCGTACTCGCATCCGTGCCGTACGGGGGTCCTGTCTTTCCCCTCTCCTCCTGACTCCTCCGATCGAGAGTGCGCGTCCCATGATGACTCCAGTCGACCCTCATGCCTGGTTTCCGCAGTTCTACGGCAACCCCGCGATCCGCACGCTCGCCGGTGCCTGTCGGTGGACCATCTCCGGACAGATCGGGGAGGAGACCCCCGGCGATCCCGTCAGGCCGCCGAAGCGCAAGGTACCGATCGACGTACGCCATCTGCTGGACGGCTGCTCGTCCAGCTGCCAGCACGCCGGCCCACTACGCGGAGCCTTCGCCCTGGACGAGACCTGCCTGCTGACCCTTGACGAACTCACCACGGCGATTCCGAATGCCGCGAACACCGCTTTCTACCTCCAGGCCCAGACAGACGGGGTGCTCGTCCTCGATATCGAGGCCGACTGCCCACCAGCTGTGGCCACGGACCTGTTACGGCTGCCGGCCAGCCTCTACTCGGAGCTGTCGATGTCCGGCCGGGGTTTCCATCTCGTCATGCCGCTGCCGAAGAATTTCCACGACTTCCCTGTAGCTGCCGACAAGCGCGTCCTGCGCGAGGAACACGGATGGTACGAACTGCTCCTGGACCACTGGTCGACCTTCACCCGCCAGCCGGTGCCCGCTCACATCGTCGCCCGTGGCAACGCAGCAACTACCGCGCCGACCTTCGCCTCCATCGAGGACCTCTATGCTCAGCTGGCCGTGAACGCCAGCGAGAGCTCCGGTGCTTCCGCATCAGTTGTAGACACCGCCGAGGACATGCCCGACATCCCGTACTCGCAGGCCATCGTTGAGCAGGCCCTGGCCAGAGCACGCCACCAGCTCCGGGACCCTGGCGACTTCAACCACGACATGTCCCGCTGGGAGTTCTCGGTTCTCGCGTCGCTCCACGGCTGGATGCGGACGCAACTGCGCGCCTACAGCGCCCTCGGAGTCGAGTACTCGGCGGGCGAAACCGCGTGGTTGCTCTACAAGGCGGCGCTCGACGTCATCCCCGCGCGCCCCAAGCACAGCGAGCGGCGCAACGGCCGGCCCTTCCTCCTCGATCGGGCGGCTGCACTCGTGGCCGACCGAGAGGCCCGCTCCTCGTCAGCCAACTGACGCTTGGTACCTCCTCCTCTTCTTGCTGCTTCTGTTCCTGGCCTGTCCGCTGCTTCTGGCAGCGGGTGGGGTGGGTGACGGTTGCTGTGGCGGGGCCGATGACAGGTGAGACCAGTGCTGGATCGCGCGGAGCGCGATCGGGTGGCGATGTGCAGCGGGGTTCCATCGCGACCCATGGCTGGAGTGCCAGTCTCAGCAGGGTTCCGACGGCTCGGCTCGTGCCACAGGACCGTTCACGGCCTATGCGGCTTCGGCATCGCCGAGGGCAGCAGCGCCGGCCTCCGTCATTTCGTTCTCTCCCACATACAGAAAAGACAACGACATGAAGTTCAACGACACCCTGACGACCCTCATCAAGCAGGCCCTTGAGGTCGGCGCGACGCCCGCCCTCATGGGCGAGCCCGGCATCGGCAAGTCCAGCTTCGTGCAGGCCCTGGCCTACTCCATGGGCACGCAGGCATTCACGCTGCCGTGCAACCAGCTCGCCGACAAGGCCGACCTCACCGGTGCGCGTCTGGTGCCGTACACCAAGGGCGACGGCACACAGAGCTACAAGCAGGTCTTCTACCCGCACCAGGTGATCCAGGAGTGCATCGACTACGCCGAGAAGAATCCGCGCGAGTGGCCGCTCCTTTTCCTCGACGAGATCAACCGCACCACCTCCGACGTCACCTCCGGTGCATTGACGCTCGTGACCCTGCGCAAGATGGGTGACGTCGAGCTGCCCAAGAACGTCCGCATCGTCGTGGCCGGCAACGACAAGGGCAACGTCACCTCGCTCGACGAGGCAAGCCTGTCCCGCTTCGCGATCTTCCACGTCGAGCCCGATGCCGCCACCCTCATGTCCGTCCTCGGCGACAACATCAATCCCTGGGTGAAGACGGTGCTCACGCAGTACCCCGGGCTCATCTTCCAGAAGTCGACGCCCACGGCCATCGTCGCCGACGGCCAGGACGACGACGACGGCAACGTCACGATGGCCGAGCTGTTCGACGGCGGTGAGGAGATGAATCAGCTCACCACGCCGCGTACCATCGACAACCTGTCGGAGTGGCTCAACGTGGCCGACCCGCAGCAACTGGCACATTACCTGGCGACCCCGATCCAGATCGGGGACCGCGAGACCTCGCTGTTGAACGAGGCCATCGAGGCCTACGTAGGGGACACCGTGTTCACCACGCAGCTCGTGGCCACTATCGCTCAGGACCTGGCGAGCAATGCCGGAGGTGTGCAGCAGCACCGGGTGAACGTCCCGAAGCCGAACTGCTATCAGAGCCTCAAGGCCGCAGCGACCGTGACCGCTCAGTCCGTGCTCGTCGCGACGCTGACCGACAACGAGAAGTCCGGGTCGTTGCTGTACGCACTCAAGGAGAGCAAGGACAACGCGCGCCTCATCGAGCAGCTGGCCCAGGCCATCACCCAGATCGAGCCGGAGCACACCCGCACGCTCATCGAGATGGTGACCAGCCAGCAGATCGACCGCCAGAACCTGGAGGCGTTCATGGGGATCGATGCTCCGATCGTCAACCAGGCCAAGCCGGTCCTCTCGGCTTTCCTCTGATCGATCGATCACCGGTGGTGGGGGCCGCTGCGGCCTGCCGCCCTTGTTGCACCTCCCCACCACCGGCGGCGCTTGGGCGCCGCCTTGTCCTCAGAGAGAGGCCACGACCCATGACGATCACCGTCACCAACCAGAAGCCGGCTGTACTCGACGCACTGCACACGATCTCGTGCACCGGTGATTACGACCCGATGCCGGTTCTCCGGCAGACTCTCGTCGACCCGCTGCTCGAGCCGTTGAACCCCAACGCCCCGGCGAGCATCACCGACGCCCAGGGTGCTGATCTGACGGGGGACATCCCGGATCTGGTCCTGAGCTGCCTCGGCGACACGCTGGACGTGACCAGCGAGCAGACGGTCAAGGAGGTGCTCGGGCAGACCCTGATCAACTTCGACCAGGGCACGCCGTTGCCGGTTGCCGAGCTCTTCGCCGTCCAGGCCGGGCAGCAGAACAAGATGCCCGCACCCTCCCCACGGGTGCTCTACACCGCGCAGGCCGATGTCTTGCCGGCCGCGAAGGCCCTGCTGGCGGGGACCGGCGAGGAGAGCGCCTTCTTCGCCTCCGTCGCCTACACCTTCCATCCCGACACCCTAGGGTTCTGGTTCCAGTCCTCCGCGGCGTTCGACGGCTTCAAGACCTGGCTGTCCCAGCAGACTCAGACGATGGCCAGTGCGCTGCCGCCGGCCACCACCAAGCTGCTCACCGACTTCACGGCCCTGTCCCTGAAGGGGCTCACCGAGTCGCTGCTGGTGCGCAAGGACGACTCCGACGCCAACGACGAGCACTCCTTCGCCCGCGTACTCGTACACATGCTCATGAACTACGTCGAGCAGCAGCGGGCGCAGGCCAGCCAGCAGAACACCACCCTGAACACCGGCGTCCTGCCGTTCACGGTCGGGGAGCTGTTCTGCCCGCGCTCCCTTGTCCTCGTCAACGTCGAGGCCCATGCCCGGGCCACCGCGGCGAAGATCACGGGAGAGTGGAACCTCATCAACCAGTCGCTGGCTTCGCCGGTGAAGGTCGTCTCGAACACGTCGCTGTCTAAGCTCACGTCGCTGCCACGGGCCGCCGCCAGGGCCGCCGCTCTGGTAGCCAGGCAGCATCCGGGACAGCCCGGCGGCCGCAGCGCCCAGGTGGCGTTCCGCAAGCAGCCGCCGAGCAAGCTGGACCTGTTCAAGGACATCACCCGTGTACTGCGCCGGATGGGCAAGGTCAACAAGTCGCAGAACATCTTCCGCACGACGAAGGCGACCTTCCTCAAGGCCAACCGTCGAAACCCGGACGACTTCAACAAGCCCGGCAGGCTCGCCTCGGTGCAGTACATGCCCGACCTCCACATCTACATCGACACCTCCGGCTCGATCTCCGAGGAGAACTACCAGGAGGCGGTCATGATGCTCATCCGGATCGCCAAGAAGCTCAACATCAACCTGTATTTCAACTCGTTCAGCCACTTCCTGTCCCAGGAGGTGATGCTGCGCACGGAGAACAAGTCGACGGCTCAGATCTGGAAGGAGTTCCGCAGGATCCCGAAGGTGTCCGGCGGAACCGAGTACATGCAGATCTGGCAGTACATCAACGCCAGCCGGGTGCGCCAGCGCAGGCTCTCGCTCATGATCACCGACTTCGAGTGGTCGCCGCCGTCCAAGCGTCAGGACCACCCGAAGAACCTGTACTACGCGCCGTGCTCCGCCATGGACTGGTCGACGATGGTGAACCTGGCCAAGCGCTACGCCGACTCGATGAAGCACATCGACCCGAGCATTCGGCAGAGGCTCCTCGGCATGGTCGTCTGACCCCGCGGGTCCTCGAAATCCGTCACGAGCGGTGCTGGCCAACTCTTCTTATTGGCACTGCTCGTGATGGCCCTGATGCTCTCTCATCCGCCCAAATCCCTACCCGCAGCTCTATCAGAC
This sequence comes from Streptomyces sp. CBMA156, assembly GCF_014596515.1. GTDB lineage: Bacteria > Actinomycetota > Actinomycetes > Streptomycetales > Streptomycetaceae > Kitasatospora. Next base: position 59,266 of record NZ_MSJQ01000291.1, on the reverse strand, counting down.
CGCGCCAAGGCTGACGGACATCGCCTGATACGGGTCGGCTCCCGCATGGTGCCCACCCTGGACCAACGGGTCAACGAGGTCCTCGAACGATCGGTGGCCGGTGGACGAAGACTGACGGTGTCGAATTTTTCCCATTGGCGCTGCCGAGGCGCCCGTCCCCGGGCCTGCCACAGGTGAGTCGAGTGGTTCGTCACTCAGGGAGTAGTCAAGCTGACCGCAAACCCGGAAGAAGACTGAAGACTATGAAGCTGTGGCAGGTCACCCGCACGGACGGCTGGGGGCGTGACGAGTATGACGCCGTCGTCGTCCGTGCCGAGAACGAAGACGAGGCGCTGCGTACCGTCTGCGGTGGCCCCAGCAGAGACCCCGCACTGGCATCGATTCAATGCTTCAATGACAAGCCGTTGCGGGGGTTCCGCCTCGATCGGTCCAACGCCAAGGTCGAGGAGCTTAATTCCGAGGGGCCGTCCGGCATGGTCATCGGGAGCTTCAACGCTGCATAACCCGTGCTGAAATCGAACGCTACTCTGGCCGGCGCGTGACATCCACGCTCGGGATGCGGAAGAACTCGGAAACCCGGCCGACATCGCCGCGGAGATCGTCGCTGATCTTCGCAAGGCGATCGCGGCTTTCGAAAAGGTTGCCGACATGCTCACCAAACCTGGGCCCACCACCGTGCCAGGCGATATCGAGGTCAGCTGACCACGCCACTCCTCGAAATCTGTCAACGGCAGCACTGCTTCTGACGACCCCTGCCTCCCCTCTCACTCATCCATATCCCTGCTCGGGACACCGTGGCGCCTCCACCGAGCGCGCCACCACGCCGAGCGACCCGCACCGAAGGAGGACCCGGTGGGTCTCAGCAACTTCACGCCCGGCGGCTCCGACGACGACAAGGGCAACGGCGGTGGCGGCAGCTTCCCTCCGCAGTTCCCGTTCGGGGGACTGCCGTCCAGCGGTGGCAGCGCCGATGACGTCAAGGAGCTCCTCGTCGACTACAACGAGAAGTTCAAGAACGCCGATCCGACCATGTTCCGTGACACGCTCATCGGGCAGGTCCTCTCGGTCATCATCAGCAAGACCAAGCCCAACACGCTGCTGGTCGGTTCCGCCGGCGTCGGCAAAACGAAGATCGTCGAGGACATCGCCCGGCGCATCGCGCTCGGCGACACCCTCATTCCCGACCAGCTCAAGGACTACACGATCTACGAGCTGCCTATCACCAACATCATCGCCGGGACCGGCATCGTCGGCTCGCTGGAGGAGAAGGTCAAGGCGATCGTCGAGTTCGCCTCGGACCCCAAGAACAAGGCCATCCTGTTCATGGACGAGATCCACCAGATCACCGGAGGGTCCGGCAGCCATGGCGACGCCGTCGGCCGCAAGATCTCGCAGATCCTCAAGCCGGCCCTGGCGCGCGGCGACATGTCCGTCATCGGTGCGACCACCAGCACCGAGTCCCGGGCCTTCGACGAGGATCCGGCCTTCGCCCGTCGCTTCACCCGGCTCATCGTCGACGAACTGAGCGTGGAGCAGACGCTGGCTGTGATGACCACGGTCCGTCCCGGCCTGATGGCGCACTACCATCACCAGATCGGGGTCTCCGACGACGTCCTGGCCTCGGTGGTGCAGATCGCCGAAGCCAACTCCCGGGCTGGCCAGCACCGGCCGGACAACGCCATCACGCTGCTCGACCGGGCGATGGCCGATCGGGTCCTGGAGCAGAAGAAGCTCATCGTCCAGGCCGAGGTCGCCGGCGACACGGCACTTGTGCAGACCTTGCGGTCCATGCCGCAGGTGCCGCTGACGAACACCCGGGTGCTCGATGTGGCCAAGCGCCTGATGACCGGAAACGCCCAGCGCAAGGATCTCGACGTTGCCGTGCTGAGCGCCACGCTCACCAGCCGCCTGCAGGGCCAAGACGACGTACTCGCCAAGCTCACGGACCGTCTGGCCCGCGAAGAGCTCGCCCTGTTCCCGAAGAGGACACCCACGACGTGGCTGTTCGCCGGGGCCTCGGGTGTGGGTAAGACCGAGGCGGTCAAGATCATCGCGGAGGAGACGACCAGCAGCGAGCCGATCATCCTCAACATGACCGAATTCCACAGCGCGTGGTCGACCTCGAAGATCATCGGCGCACCTCCCGGCTATGTCGGATCGGACTCCAACCAGGAGCTCCCGTTCGACACGCTGGAGTCCAACCCCCACCGGGTGATCCTGCTCGACGAGTTCGAGAAGGCCGACAAGGCCGTGCAGCGCCTGTTCCTCTCGGCGTTCGACGAAGGCTACATCCGCAACGCCCACGGCAAGATACTGGACTTCTCCAAGGCCCTGGTCATCTGCACGACCAACGCCGCCCGTGATTCGCTCGACGGCAAGATGGTCGGCTTCAGCAACATCACGAAGACCGTCTCGAACCAGAGCCTCAACAAGGCGCTGGCGCAGGTCTTCGACGCCGAGCTGCTGGGCCGGTTCTCACTGATCGTGGGATTCAACCCCATCGACCGGCAGACCTACCGGCTGATCACGGCCGCCGACTACGCGCGGCAGCGTGAGCGGATCGCCGAGGCCAAGCCGCGGCTGGCCCAGGCGCTGCCCGTGGCGATACCTGACGACGAGCTGCGCGCCATCGAAGAGGCCACCTACGTGGACTCCCAGGGCGCGCGGCCGGCGCGCAAGGCTGTTCGCACCTGGATCGAGGACTACCTGCTCGCTGCCCAGACCGGTGGCACAGCCTCGACATCCCTGTCCGACGACTGAACGGCTGTCCTGATTACACGAGTGCTCCCGGTCCGGATGCTCAAGGGCGGGAGCCCTCGGCGTCCTCATCCCCACACCTCCACTGCTCAGAAAGGCAGGTCTCTGTCGGTTATGGCCTGGACAAGGACTTTCAACACGACGTCCCCGAAAGGGCAGCAAGTGGAGTACTGGCAGAACCCGGGAGGGGGATACTCCCTGGCTGAGTCTCCAGCGCAGGTGCGGGTGTCCGGTCACACCGTGGTCAACGGCTGGTCATGTGACGGCAAGACGTATGCGGAGTACGCGCGCATCGTGCGCGAGGGATACACCCCTGTCAGCACCGACGCGTACGAGGAGGCGTGATCACGAAGCGGAACGAGTGCCATAGCGCATGACGGTGAGGGACACCCGTACCGCAGAGGTGCTCAAGGTCGTAGGTCGTCGCGGAGTCACGGACGACGGCATCGTCACTGCCACCGACTGCGGTGCGTGGGTCGAGCAGATCGAGCCGGACTCTGACGGCATCAAGGAACTGTGGGTCGTTCATTGGTCGCACCTTGAACGCGTAGCCGACTGATCCTCCGGATCATCGGGCGCACCCTTTACCGGGTGCGCCTTCCTTGTCAGTTCCTTGGATCTCGATGCCGGCGATGCCGCCGTCGAGGGTCCCGGCCGGCGCGGTGATTCGCCATCGAAGTGAGATGAGCTGCTGATGAACGACCGCGCGCCTGGGTGACGCGCGGTCGTTCGGGGCGTGGCTTTGCCGCGTACCCCCGGATTCAGAGGCCTGACGGCCCCTGACGGGTGGGTTGAGGGGCGGGCGGGCGGGGCTCGCCGGCTGAGGAGAGCCCCGCCCATGTTCGTACCTGCCCCCGGGATCCAGCCCTATCGCGATGCACCCGTCCGTCTTCGAGTACTCGACTGGCTGTCTACCTCTTGTTGAAATTGCCGCGTGAAGCGATTCGTCCTCTCTCAATCGACCTCTCGAACCACCGAAGAAAGGCAACGACATGCCTGTCCTGCTTGATGACCTCGATCTCTCGGCCAATGCCGTTGCTCAGCAGAAGACCGTCGACCCGAAGTTCTTCTCCTCGAAGCTCACCGGCAACGGCAAGAAGCTAGGCCTGCTCAACGAGTCCCTGCTGCCGATCAACACTGCCACCAACACCGCCTATGCCAAGGCCACCGACATCGAGGTCAAGCAGAGCTCGACGCAGCACGACATCACCACGACATCGATCCCGCTGGCACCGATCACGCGCCGTGCTCTGAACGCAGGCGGGTCCGTCACTCTGCCGAGCCCACACGCCGACGACCGCTTCGCTGTCGACACCTCGTCCAACCGATTCGACGACTGGAACGTCGCCTTCGACATGACCCCGCAGGCGCTCGTGTTCTACGAGGACAAGTCCGGCGGCACGTCCACGCGCGACCTCGTCATCCAGTACCGGATGGAGCTGTACTTCTTCAAAAAGGGGCTTCCCGAGCCCGAACGGGCCACCGCAGTGGCACGCGCGGCCGGCTACGGCAATCACAATGCCTCTGTCTTCGTCCAGTGGGACACCAGCCCGCTGGACAACGCCCGTGACTATGTCCAGGACGTGCTCGCATCCGCCGGGCTGACCGCCTCCAACCTCGACGATGAGTTCGACGAGTGGATACGGCAGTACCCGATCTACGAGCGCATCGCGCGACTGGCCCAGATCTGGGACTCCGAGACGATCGCCGACGAGGTCTGCCGCTACATCCAGGACATGCCCGCGCGCCCGACGGAAGAGCAGCTGAACATGCTCGCCCTCCAGCTGCGCTACCTGGAGAACTACAACGTCCCGCTGGAGGCATACCGCCAGATACACAAGCAGATCGACGCAACCTTCTCCGACCGGATCGCCACGCAGCTCTCGAAGCAGAACCTCAGCCTGCTGATGAACCACACGCTCGACCACCTGGGGCAGATGAAGGCCCAGTTGGTCGTACCCGCGCAGCCGGCCACGCCTCCGGCACTGCCGGCCTACCTGTCCAAGCAGCAGGTCGACGCGCTCACCACGCACGAGCCGCTGGTGATGACGCAAGCGGGAGCCGGGACCGGCAAGTCGACCGTGATCCTCGAGCGCATCAGGTACCTCGAAGCCTGCGGAGTCCCCGCCTCCGACATTACGGTGCTGTCGTTCACCAACGCCGCGGCCGACAACATCACGGAGAAGAACCCCGACGTCGGCTCGATGACGATCGCCAGGATGATCATCGACATCTACTCGATGAACCACCCGCGGCACAAGGTCTCGGCCATCGACACCATCATCAACTCGATCGACATCTTCTACCCGAACAGTCAGTTCGCGGCCACGTTCCGCCACCGCCTGCTGGAGCTCGACCAGAACAGGACCGGTGCCTTCACAGCCCTGAACACCTTTGTCGAGAGCCACTTCGACGAGGTGATATCCCTGCTCGACCGCATCGAACAGACGTCGCTGGAGCTGCAGATCATCATCTGCTACCAGAAGATCGACGACATGGCCGAGCCGGCCCACGTGCAGTCGAAGTACCTCATCATCGACGAGGTACAGGACAACAGCGTGTTCGAGTTCATCTACGTACTGAAGTACATCACCAAGCACGCTCAGTCCCTGTTCATCGTCGGCGATGCCTCGCAGACGCTGTACGAGTTCCGCTCAGCGAACCCGCGCGCGCTCAACACGCTGGAGGGTTCAGGAGTCTTCGCGACCTTCAAGCTCACGACGAACTACCGGAGCAACCAGGAGATCCTGGACTTCGCGAACGTCGTGCTCGGCGGGCTGGAGACCAACCAGATCGCCAACATCCAGCTGCAGGCGAACTCACTGGCCATGCCTACGGCGGACTCGTTCAAGGAGAAGGTCATTCTGGAGTACCGCGAGGTGGCCAGGCTGACCGGGTTCGTCACCCAGGACCTGCCGGCGATCGTGCGCAACACGGTCATCCCCGACTACGTGGACAAGTGCCTGGACCGGGGCGAGCAGGTGGCGTTCCTCGCCTTCTCGCGCCGCGAAGTGTCCCTGATCCAGGATGTGCTCGAAAAGCGCTACCCGGGCCGCCGGGTCGCCTCTCTGGTCAGCGACCGCGCCTACGCCACGGACATCTTCTCCAAGTACATCAGGTTCTTCTGGAACGACGTCCTGCAGGCGCCACCGAACAACGCCGCGTTCGTGGTCTCCCAGGGGATCAAGGACAACATGGACAAGCTGACGAAGAACGCCGCCAACGCCAACGTTGAGAAGGCGATCCTGCGTACGATCTCCGAGTGGTGGATCGAGAACAGCACGGCCATCAACGGCTGGGTCACGCTCTGCCACCAGGGCACGCTCACGCACAAGGCGTTCTTCGACCGGCTGCGCGACAACCTCCTCTCCTTCGAGATCCAGCGGAACCAGCAGAAGCTGAACATCAACAAGCAGAAGAACCAGGAGCGCAAGCGCAAGAACCTCGAGTCCAAGGCCGACCTGATCGTTTCGACGATCCACGGCGCCAAGGGCCTCGAATTCGACAACGCCGTCGTCCTCTACAAGGAGGACCCGAAGATGACCCAAGACGCCAAGCGGATGTTCTACGTCGCCTTCACCCGTGCGATGAACAGCCAGTACGTCCTCGGCTACGGCGCCGTGAAGAACCCTCCGATCCAGAGCAGCTACGAGCAGATCGTGACGGCTCTGACCGAGCGCGACAAGAGGAACGCCGCTCGCGCCCTCGGCATCGATCCGGATCTCCTGGACGGAGACGACAGTGCTGCTCCCGGCAGCGCCGACGACCGCTCCGCGGTCACCGCGGCCGTTTGACCAACCGCCGCCCCCATTCGAAGGGACGGGTTCTCGACGAGAGGCACCTGCGATCCTCGGTCCTCCACACGGCACACCCCTGAGTGACGTGTGGAGGACCGAGGATCTCATGATGAACCGGCTTGGCTCACAGAGCGTCTCCGATCGGCCCGGCCCGAAGTAGTGCGGCGGATCACTCATCGCGAACCTCGCTGAACCCTGGCGCTACCTCGACCAGATCGCCCTCCACCGCGAAGGCTACTTCGCCGTCAACGTCCCAGCAGAACGCCAGGCGTAGCAAGCCGAGCCCGCCATCACCCCCTCGCGAACTCAGTGGGACAGCGCGTTTGCGTATCGCCGGGCGTTGCCGCCGAAGAACAGGAATCCACCCATGGACATTCCCGGACTGGAACTGAAGACTCACATGTCGCTCATGGCCGACCTGGACTTGCCTTTATGGGTCCCCGTGCGGCTGTACTACCAGAGCACGGACCCCTACGCGGTGCATTGCTCTTTCTACGTCACGCCCGACCATGTGGTCCAGTGGATGTTCGCTCGGGACCTGCTCGACCAGGGCCTCACCGAACCCACCGGTACCGGAGACGTGAAGATCACCCCGATCGACCAGAGCCGCCGCTTCAGCATTGAACTGGAATCCCCCGCCGGATACGCCCGCCTCGAAGGACCGGCCGCTTCTGTCAGGGCATGGCTCGCCAAGACTTTCGAGGTCGTCCCTGCGGGTCGAGAGACGGAGCGCATCGACATCGACAGCTTCCTCGCCGAGGTTCTGTCCCATTGAGCCGAGCACAGACCCGCGAGCCCACAACGGGCCCGGCACCACACGCTGTCCTCTCCACCCACTTGCTCCCGCGAAAGCGAGGAATTCTCCATGCCCGCATCCACGATCGTCTCCTCAGGCGGAGAGTTCCGCCTCTATGGGGACTCCGTGCAGACCTTCGCCGATCTGCCCGTGGCCACCTACACGATCTCCTTCTCCCCGATGGACGGCTACAGCCTGCGCCAGACGGATCCGCTGGCATCCGCCGAAGAGACCGTCTACGGCAGTCACGTCTCCCGCGTACAGCGGATCGTCACCGGCTACGCCGCCATGGACCGCTCGCTCGGCGTCATCCTCTCCGGCGACAAGGGCATGGGCAAGAGCCTCATGCTCCGCCTCCTGGCTGAGCGGATACGCGAGAAGCACCACCTGCCCACCGTGCTCGTGCAGCACAACACGCCGGGGCTGGCCTCCTTCCTCGACGAGCTGGGCGAAGTCGTCGTCGTCTTCGACGAGTTCGAAAAGATCTTCTCGAACGAGGATGACGAGTCGCAGAACCAGTTCCTGAGCCTGTTCGACGGGCTGAGCACGACGAAGCGCCTCTACATCCTGTCGGTCAACGAGCTGGATCGTGTCAACGACTACATGCTCAACCGCCCCGGACGCTTCCACTACCACATGCGCTTCTCCTACCCCGAGCCCGACACAGTCGCCACCTACCTGCGCGACCAGGTGCCCGGAGTGACCGAGAAGCAGGTGGCCGAGATCGTCGACTTCTCCCGGAAGTACGACATCAACTTCGACCACCTGCGCGCGATAGCCTTCGAGCTGCGCCTAGGCGAGCTGTTCGCTGAGGTGATCGGTGACCTGAACATCAAGCGCAGCGAGAGCGCCGGCTCGCGGATCGAGGCGCACATCACCTGGAAGAACGGCGGCACCGACGTCTTCGACGGTCGTATCGATCTGTTCAACAGCGACAGCCTGCAGACCATCAACGACTGGGACACCAGTATCGGGCTGCACTTCCACATGCGCGACGCCGTCCCGTTTGAGGACGGCTACCTGCTCCCGGACGGCGCCTTCACGCTCACCGACCTCCGTGACGAGGACGACAGGTCGCCCGACGACAAGAAGGACCTGCGTGCCGCCACAGTGACCTTGCGCCGTCGCCCGAAGTACTCCATCGACTTCTGAGGACGTCCTCAACCGAACCGCCCAGGAGCGACTGCGGTCGCCTCGGCGGTTCGGTGTCCGGCTCAAGCGCTCTTCCTGTACAGAAAGCAGCCTTCGACTAAGCCCACGCACCGCATCGCCTCCGAGCCCGACCCCGGCGCAGAGCATCGTGAGCTCCGGACGGCCAGCTTTCGCCTCGGCAAAACCCGTCTCATCACGGTCGTCGGCTCCGAGAACCTGTCCTGTGCGACCAGACGTGAGCTGATCGCCTTCGGCAACGACCCGCAATGAATGCCATGCAGCCTGACCCGACTGTGCTGCTCTCCTGCCTGGCCGTTGCTGCGCTCGGCATCCTGTGCCTCGCCATGGGCGTCGGCCGCACGCGGCGCTGGCGGGACCCCACCAGGTTCTTCGGCTGGGGCCAGAAGCAGCAGCTCATCCACCAGACCAACGGCCGGTGCGAGCACACGCCGCCCCTGTGGTTCCGATGCCCGGCAGAGGGGACCGAAGCTGACCACGTACACCCCTGGAGCCGCGGCGGGCCGACTGAACTGTGGAACGGCCAGCTGCTCTGCCGCCAGCACAACCGGCGGAAGTCCGACCGCGTGCCGAGCCTTCTCTACTGCAGGCGTCTCGCGCGCCGGTGCCAGAAGTACTGACCACCCCGAGTGGCGGCGGGTCCGCTTTCCGCGACAACCGCGAGCTCTCCACCTGCGAGGCGCCGCGTTTCGACGAGGAGACCTGCCGCTGCTGGTGTGGCGTGTCCGTGTCGTAGCCCCACGGCTGGCCAGGCAATGACGGCGGCCCACCCCACCCACGTGACACATAAGGAGACGACCGATGACCACACAGCTGCCGGTCCCGACACGGTGCGCGGGCCGCCCAACCCTGGGCGGCCTGGTCGTCCCGTGGATCACGCTTCACGCTGGTGACCGGTACCTGTTTGGGGCGCTCGACAAAGACCGACGCGACCGGGCACTGGCCGAACGGCGTTGCCAAGTCTGCGGGCAACGCTTCGATGAGCGGATCTGTCTCACGGTGCGGCCTGCCGATATACGAGTCGGGTACACCGCTGAGCCCGGCATGCACCCCGAATGCCTCGCGTACAGCGTACGTGCCTGTCCGATGTTGTCAGGGGAGACCACCCGCTACCGGGCCGCGCCCGCGACGTTGGGCCTGCCTGGGGTCGCCGAAGCGGGCAACGAACCACGTGCCGGGCGTCCCGCCGACGCATTCGATGCGTGGTGGATCACACCCAGCTCGTACCGTGTGAAAACCGACCCGGAGCACGCCAGCCAACTGCTGGGCGTCGATCTGGACGTACCCGTGCTGCGCAAACGGCCCATTCGCCCGGCAGTGGGGCCGGACCTTGACAGCCTGCTCACCCTCGCCCGCCAGGCTCTCGGACTCGAAGACTCCACATCCAACTGCCCGCATCAGCCCGACGGCGCACTCCAGCCGCGCAACGCCGCAAAGGAGAGCGACTAATGGCCATCCCCCGGCAGTTCGCGATTTCTGAAGCGCTGATCCGCCGGAACCCGCGGGCTGAGGTGTGTAAAGGCCAGCCTAGGAGGTCGGATTCACGAATCCCAGGTTGCTCTCCCTGGAGCATGCCGTGAGTCCCCGCGTCTGTCGCGGGGGCCGTAAGCGGCCGATCCCGTTTGACTGCAGGTTGGGTGCCGAGCACTCAGGCGCCTGTAGCCCCTTCACTCACCGGCCCAGCCCGCCCCACCATCCTGACGATCACGTCGCTCTTCTCGTGATGAGCAGGGGCGATCGTCAGGGCTGGTCGGCGCCACGACCCACTAGTTCCCCCATCCTGAAGGAGCAGACCGCCATGGGCACGAGCATGCTCATCGCCGCCATCGCCTTTCCGGCCGAACATACCGAGCCTCCGAACTTCGACCGCGGCCGCCAGTTGCTGGAGCGGATCGAGGATCCCACACTCTTCAACTTCGACGACTCCCAGATCGAGCTGGAGCTGCTGCTGACGGGCCTTGACAGCGAGGCCGACCTCGTCGGCGAGGATGGTGTGGTACTCATCGAGTATGCCCGGCGCGCCGGTCTCGCCATCATCGGCAACCTCGAGAAGGCCCTCGAGTCCCGAGAGACGACCTGCCTCACTGCCGCCTACTACAGGATCTACATCTCAGGCGGACTCACCAACGGCGGCTGCCCGACGAATGCGGCCCAAGCCATCTGGAACGCCTACAAGCTGCCCGAGAGCGTGCTGCTGGCCATGGGCTTCGCCCCCGACCATGAGCTGCCGCTCTCGCGCGCGAACGGCAGCGGAGACCATACGCCCCTCACCGATACCGACGTAGTCGACGCGATCGCGCTCGGCATCGGCACCTCGCCGGACTGGTCCGGTGCAGACACGCTCGAATGGATCGCCGACGTCATCGGCAAGGTGCGCAGCCACCCCGGAGGCTGCGATCCCCGCGAATACCAGGGCGAGTTCACCGAGAAGCACGCCGTCGATCCGCTCGACGACAGCTTCCTGGCCATGTACGTCAGCGAAGCGACCGCCGAGGTCGACGGGGATCCCCACCCTCGGCCGGCCACGGCGATGTCCCGGTGACGGGAGAGGCACTGTCGTGACGCGCTTCCCGCTCCTCCGGCTGCTCGCCCAAGCCTTCCTGAGCTGCGTGACGGGAGCGCTGGTCGTGAATGGCGTCTGGCTCGTGGTCGCGGGCGAGATGCCGTCGCCGATGACGGGTCTGGTGTGCGCGCAGATCGTGACGACCGCGTGGTCGCTCGTCCGGGCCGTCCGCTTCCGGCGCAAATGGCAAGCAGTCCTCGACTCCTACAACAAGCCTGCCCTGGGCGAAGGCATCGACATCCCGCACCGGCCGCCAGCCGACAACAAGGAGGACAGCCCGTGAACGCCGAGCAGTGGCACGCCCCGCACCCGATCGGCACGCCGGTGGTCGCATACCCCGGTGTCCGCCCAGAGCACCCGCTCGCGGCCGCGGTCCGGAAGCGGCAGGCGGACGGTCGATTCCTGGACGAGGCCGACGCGGACCTGTGCCGCGCCCTGACGACCGTCACGCGTACTCCGGCCTGGACGCTCGGCCACGGCGACCCCGTGGTGTCCGTCGAAGGCTACCCGGGCGGCATCCACCTCACCCACATCGACGTGATCGTGGAAGCCCTGTCCGAGGCGGCAGTGTCCCATGGCTGACTACACGTTCAAGACGGTCACCCACAGTGTGTACCGCTGAATCATCTCCGCCTCCGGACCTTGGGGCGCAGCCGGGGGAGAGATCAGCAAAGCGTGTGTCGAGGCCACCGACGCATACCGGGAGACGTACGAGCTCACCAGTACACAGCCGATCCCCGGAGATGCCCTCCGCTTTCACGTCCGCGACGACGCCATCGTCATCGAAGTACACCACCGAGGAATGAGCATGACTAAGCGAATCGACCTCAAGCCCGCGCGACCGCGCGCCCCCCTGCGACCGCTGCGCGACTCGTCGTACTGGGGCGCCGGCATGGGCGGCATCTTCACCCGCTACCGCATCGCGCTGAGCCCGAGGCTCTACCGGGGACACCAGACCCAGCGCATCGAGGCGTCTGAGGTGGTGCCAGCATGAGCCGCCGTCCGGCCCAGGAACCAGCGATCGACGCGGAGCGCGGCGGTGAGATCCACCCCGCCTTCGGCGTTGCGGTTGTCACGCGACGAAGCGGAGGAGGGCGTTCGCTGTTCCAGTCTGACCTGCGCCACAACGAGACCGTCTCGCTCTCCGTCCGCGAGGCCGTACGCAAGCGGGACCTCAACCACGACTGGGTCCATCCGGGCAGGGAGCTCGTGGAGATCGAGATGAGCCTTGCACAGTGGGGCTCACTGGTGTCCTCCATGGGTCTCGGCAGTGGCGTGCCGGTCACCATCCGGAGCACTGAACGGGACGCCTTCGTGCCCGAGATCCCACATCAGCCCCGTACCGCCGAGAACCTGCGGGAGGTCCGGGAGGTCACCGACCGGATGTACGCCCGCGTCAAGGAGGCCACGGCGGCGCTGCGCGAGGCGATCCACGCGAAGAAGGGCGTGAGGGCCACCAAGGAAGCGCTCGGCGCGCTTGAGAACGCCGTCGCCCATGTGGGCAGCAACGCCCAGTTCGCCGTCGACTCGCTGGTGGAAGCCGGCGAGCAGGTCGTCGCCCAGGCCCGCGCCGACATCGAGGCCCATGTCCTGGAGGTCGTCCGGCTGACGGGCGCCGAGCCCTCCATCGAAGCCCCGCCATTCGATGCCCCGGCGCTGCCGGGGCCCATTGCCAGCGGAGGTGAGCCCGCCGATGCCTGAAAACGGCGTGCCCGACAAGCTGTTCGATGCAGACGATCACACCCTGGCCAGCCGCTCCGTCTGGATCGTCCGGGGCAGTGGACTCATTCGTGCCCCCATGGTCGGCGACGTCGTCCCCGAGCCCTTCTCAGCTCCCCTCCGGAGGCCGATCGGAGTAGCAGCCTCGACACAGAGCGGAACGCCGGTGATGAACGCACTCGCGGCCATGGGGACGCCGCGCCGGCCCCGGGCTGTCATCGTCGACATCGACGGGACGGTCGCCAAGAATGTGCTGTCCGACGGCACGATGCTGAGGGGCCATCACGAGTACAGCCTGGTGGTCCGGGATCTTCCCAACCTGCCGATCATCGAGACGGTGAACGCGCTGCGTGACGCTGGTCACCAGATCATCTTCTGCTCCGGCCGACCCGAACGTGACGACCGGGGGTACAGCGTCCGTGCTGCGACCCGGCGCTGGCTGGGCCGGCACCTGGGGGAGTGGGCTGACGATTCCCTGCTGCTGATGCGTGGCCAGGGGGACAGGCGGCTTGACCACGTGGTCAAGCGCGAGCTGTTCAACACTCACATTCGTGACACCTGCGACGTCCTCCTGGCCCTGGACGACCGTGACCGAGTGGTGGCCCTGTGGCGCTCACTCGGCATCGTCTGCCTGCACGTCGGCGAGGGGAACTTCTGACGTCCCGACCGCCCATCCAACAGGACCCGTGCTCCGGTCTTGCACGACGCGAGGTTGCAGCGCGGTCTCCTCTTTCTCCTTCCTGGTCCGCCTATCGGAGACGGAGTGATCCATCAATTGCCACCCATCGTGACTCGACGAGAAACGTCGGATTCGAGTCGACACCAAGCTATTTCAGGATGAGTAGACTGAAGGAATGACTCACAACAGCAATGCCCACGACAATGGAACTCCCGACGCCGACCTTCCGAGGTTCCCCGTCAATGTCGTCCCGGCCGATCAGCTCGGGCGCGAGGATCTCGCCACTATCCTGAACCTCTATCGCCGCGGCCAGGTCACGCCGCTGATCTTCGGAGACGACAACAAGCCCGAGGCCGCGATCATCCCCTTCGCTGCGTTCGTGCGCCTCATGAAGTACGACCACGCGGCCCACGTCCGCGCTGAGGGTGCTTTCCAAGCCGAGATCTCCCGTCGTATCCAGGAGTCCGACGCCAGCGGCGAGGCGGGCATGACCGTCGAAGAGCTCGCCGAGAGCCTCGGCCCGCTCGGTCGGCATTGGGCGGAAGAGCATCGTGCTGACCCTCAGGGAAAGCGTGATGAGTGAGCGTCGGCTTCTCATCCGACTCCTGCCGACGGCCGGTCTCAAGCAGGACCTCCAGGCGCTCCATGACGCTGCGGTGATGCACCCTCATGGGTCGGAAGACCGGCTCCTGAGGGTGGCTCTCAATCAGCTGGGCCGGATCAAGCAGGGCGCGCCGAGTACGCACCCGCTGGAGTACATGTCCAGTTATCCCGACCTCTCCGATTGCGAGACCACGTACGTCGGCGCAGATCCGGGTACAAAGCCCTCGCACCGGATCGTCTGGCGGGAGCGCGCGCCCCAGCGTCCGGGCGAGCCCGTCACCCGCGAGATCATCGCCCTTGGCGAACGTGCGGATGGGCAGGCCTACTACATGGCCGGCCAGCGTCTGGGTCGCCCTGTGGGCTTCACTCTTGCCGAGCTGGCTGCGCAGCGCGAGCCGATCGCAAGTTCCTCGCGACCCCGACAGCGCTCGATCGGAAGTCTCGACACGTCATCCACGAACGAGCCTGACTTCCAGTTCGAGTGACCTGTACCTCGCCTGTACCTCGCAGAGGCCGGCATGTTCATCGTCCTGGTCATCGTGCTCGTGCCGGTCTTCGCCATCGTCGACAGTTGAGCCTTGCAACTGGGCTCGTCCCGCCAGAAAGAGAACCCCCGTGATGCCTGCTTGGGCATCACGGGGGTTCTCACTTTTGCCGGTTCTTCGTGTCTACGGTGCGGCCCGTAGCTCACGATCCTCAGTGATGTTCTCGAACTCGTCGGCATCCTCGATCGCCCCGTGGGTATCCGGTGAGATGTCGTCCTCGTTGCCCCCCAGCCGGCGGTTGAAGCTGCTCGATGCGGAGAACTTCAGAACCACGTAGTCGTCGACGTTGCTCTTGCCGAAGCGCACCTTGTGGCCCTTGTGGTCCTGTCGGTAGAAGCGGCCGAAGCTCGTGAGCATGACCGCCTCCCCGCAGCTGACCGCCCCCGTGAGTTCACCGAGCAGCGACTCGTACACCTTGTTCACCACCCGGATCGGCAGCTCGCTACGAGTCGCGACCCGCGAGATGAACTCGCGCTTGCTGACACGCGGATTCGTCGTCTCCATGCCTACACCCTGCCCCTATCACCGTTCACGCCGCCGTTTCGCTTATAGATCAGTCTAGCGAAGATAAGCACGAGCCGAGAAGGGTGGTTGAGCTTTTCGAGTGCACTCACAACGTTTATGTCGACTCATTCGACTAGAGCTCCAGATCTGGCTCGATCTCCTCTCGGCCGTCCTTGGGCTCATAGTCGATCGACTCGATGATGTTCCGCGTGTACGGATCGTGGCGCTGGTTCACGACCTTGTTGTGGGACTCCTCGAACCGCTGCTGCGCCGCCACGCGGTGGGCCGCGTCGAGCTTCGCGCCGATGTTGCGCTCCCCGAACTCCACCATCGAGCTCAGTGACGACTTCGCGCCATGCTTGATCGCGTTGGCGTGCGGCTTGTTCTGCGCCCGCTGCTGCTCCCATCGGCTCCGGTCCTCCGGCGTGACGTAGCCGAACATCCGCGCGAAACGAGATCCGAACCTGACCTGCTGTTCCTCACTCTGTTCCTGGCGCATGACCCCTCCTCCTGCTCCTTGTTCGCGTTTCTCGGATCGTCCTCAGGCGGGCTGGTAGTCCTCGGAACCGGCCTCATCCTGCGGGCTGGCTTGCTGCTCGGCCGACGGACCAGTAGGGCGCGACTGCGGCGTGCGCCGCTGCTCCTCGAAGAAGACACCCGGGTCGTCGACCGCGGCCTGCAGCGTCTGCTGCCAGTTCTCTCCGAGGCTCCGCTGCAGCTCGGCCTCAAGATCCGGGTACTTCTCGTTCACTGCCTCCATCGCATCGACGTACGCGTTGGAGTAGACCCGCTGCCGGTCCTCGGGCGGCAGGCCGTCGATGTCCATGCTCGCGATCATCACCTCGGACTGGTCCAGGCGGTGCTGGAGTATGTCGGGCAGCCCGCTGGTGTCCAGCCCCTGTTTCTGTGCCGCGAAGCCGACCAGGTAGCCGAGCATGGTGCCCCCGTAGCCCTCTTGGTCGCCGCGGCCCATCGCGTCGAGCAGCGAGGTCCTCATCGTCTCGGCGAGCTGGATCTGGTGGGCGTCCGCGTCCATGGGTCGGCGTAGCGTGAACATCGCGTCCTCGGGCAGACGCCGGCCCAGCTGGTCGTCGAACTCCCCGCTCCACACCGTACGGACACGGTCCGAGCCCGCGATCCGCTCCTCGTGCGTCGGTGCCTTGACGATCCGGCCGTGGGCCACGCCGTTGAACATCGTGCGCAGCTCGGGCTCGTACTCCATCCGCTCACCGATGATCCGTCGCGCGCGCTGGACGACCTCCTGGCGCTCCAGGCCGTCCTCACTCGTCTGCTCGTGCAGCCGCTTGCGCATTGCCCGGTAGCTGTCGCGGATCAGGCCGGCGTCCGCGCTCGGCTCACGCATCTTCCAGAAGGCGTTCTCCATGAGTGCGACCTCGGTCATGGCTGCCGAGTCCGGAGTGAACATCTCCCGGTTGCCGCGCTCACGGTGCTGCATGGCGTCGAAGCGCTTGCGCCACTTCTTCGTCAGGTGGTCACGCGGATCCGTGCTGCCGACGAGGCGCTCGCGCCGGGCGTCGCTCGGCACGTCATGGAAGATCCTCTGCCGGTGTGCGATGCCGATCTCGGCAGAGGCGACCAGGCCACGGGTCCTGGTGTCGATGCGCTCCTGGATCTTGTCCTTGAGAGGCTGGAGGTAGCTGTCCATCTCCTCCCTGAAGTCCGGGGCGAGCATCCGCATCGTCATCACCATGCCGACCGCCTGGATGATCGAGTTGGCATTCACGCCGCGCGAGAGCGGCTTGAGACACGACTGCATCATCATCTGCATGTAGACGTGATGCATGACGCCGAGATCCCGCGTCCGCTCCTCGTCGTTGAAGCCAGGCACCAACAGCTTCGAGTCCCGTAGCGAGGCCATGTACTTCTCACCGGCCAGCCGTGTTTCCGCCCGGAGCTTGAGCAGCTGCTCGCGCTGATTCAGGATCTCGCTCTCGTCCTCGGCCCGGTCGACGTCGATCCGGTGCAAGCGCTCACGGTCGACCATCCGCTCCCGGGTCTTCCTACCGAAGAACCCTCGGGTACGGCCCCGGAGACGATCGCGCCAGACGCGCGCACCGTCGGCGTCCTCCGGTCCCGGCTCGCCGATCACTTCAGCGTCGATCGGCTCGTCCGAGCGCGAGTCCGACTTGGCATACGCGCTGCCTCCGGGCTCATCGGCCTGATGCCGATCGTCGCCCACGGGAAGCACCTTGGCCGCGCGCCGACGACCTGGGGGGCCCGTTCCCAGCTCCTTGTACTGTGCCATCTCAATACCCCATCCCGTAGTCGCCGTCGCCCTGCGGCTGGTCGATCTCGATGCTCGGCGTGTACACCCGACGCGCCGCGCCCACGCGCACGGCATGCGCAGAGCGGCGATGCGCGCCGCGAGTGCGGGAGGCATCCGCGTTCTGAGAGATCACGTCGCGCTTGACCACCGAGTCGTCGACAGCGATCACGGCGTTGTCCAGGCTGTGTGTCTCGGCGGCGCCAAGCCGGTCGAGCTGCCGGGACAACTGTGTCCGAGCCTTCCGTGTCCCCGAGGATGCGAACTGCTCGTTCTTCTCGCCTTCGTAGACGCTCTCGCGGTTCCTGGCGGCCTCGACCAGATCGGCGAAGGCGCCGCCATAGGCCATCCGGTCCATCACGGTGCCCCGCAGCGACGCGTCTTCCTCCAAGTTGCGGATGAGGCCGGTCTTCGGGTCCTCCAGCGCACCGGCCACGCGGGCCACATAGTCCGGGTTGACCGTGACTCCGAAGCCCTCCTTGGACTCGTAGAACTCAATGAACTGTTTCTCCCACTCCTCAGCCGTGGCCTGGACGGGCTCACCGTCGAGGAGCGCCGTGCGCCACTGGCCCGGGCCGACGTGCGCGATGCTGCGGCCCCTCCAGAGATCGCGGCCGGGGCCCTGGAGCATCGCGTACTTGTGCCGGGCCTCGGCAGCGTCGTGCTTGGCTTGCAGAATCGACTGGGTCACCGGGTAGGTAACCTCCAGGACGGCCTTGAGGTCCTCGCCGCGCAGCGCGCGAACGGCGCGCTGGCTGAATGAGCCGCCCAGACCGGTGCCGTGGGCCTTGATCGCCGTGGCGAACATCGAGGCTTCCTGGTCGGCCTGCGTGATGCCAGGTGTGCCCTGCGCATCGCCAAGGTTCCGGGCGTAGTCGGTGAGCTTCTTCTCACTCCCCTTGGCACCGGTCTCGACACAGACCTCGCGCACACTCTGCAGGTGCGCCTCGGGATCCGAGAACGTCAGCGCCGCACCGAACTCGCCGCGCTGCGCCTGGCGGTACAGCACGCTCAGCTCCTCCGTCACGACCTGCTGGGCGAGCGTGATGTCCTCCGGCTGCTCTGCGCCCGTGAGCGCCTGCAGCCGGAGCCGGTTCGCCTCGCTCCGCGAACTCTGAAACTCCTCAGCCAGTGCAACGTCCTTGGAGAGTGCGACCTGGGTGTCCAGAGAAACCTGCATGGCCAGCGGGTGCGAGCCATCGCCCTTGACCACGCCGGTGTCCAGCAGGTTGGCAGGCACCGAGAGCTTCGCCAGGGCCTCAGCCTTGGCGGCCTCGCTGTGCAGCTTCACCACCGCGACGGCGTCGCCGTCGAAGTCGCCGTCGAAGCAGGCGTCCATCACCGGGTTGATCGCGGCGCCGGTGAGCCGGTCATCGATCGCGACCCGCATGTAGCGCACGCCGGCGTCACGAAGCACCGGGTCACGCCACACGAGCGCGTGGTCGCCCTCGGCCAGCCCCAGTTGCTCGGCCTTGACCGAGCTGAGCGCGACTTGGTCGACGTCCAGTCGCGGGTCTGAGGTCCACACCATCGTCGCCGAGTCGGTGAGCCGCGAGGCCATCAGCCCGGTCTTGAAGATGTTGTTCTTGCCTGTCAGTACCCGGTTCCGCACGTCGGTCGTGATCGCCTCGAAGGCGCGCTGAGCGCGCGAGACCGACTCACTCATACCGTGGCGCACCTCGACGCGCTTCTCCGCGGACAGGCCCTGGCCGGCGAGCTGCTCGGCCATGTAGCGGTAGCGGCAGGCCTCGACGAAGACGTCCTGGTAGCCGCGGGTGTAGTCGTGCGTGACGGAGGACCCGTCCTCGAACTCCTGGCCGCTGCGCAGATGCGAGGACATCACCGGCAGCTTCCACGAGTTCGCGCTCACCGTCTCGGTTCGCTCACCGGTCGGATAGGTGAGCGGGAACGGAATCTCCATGTCGCCGCCGCGGTCGCCGATGAGGGCGCCGAAGGATTTGCGCATCGCCGTGGCGTTGAGTCCCGGGAGCTGGCCCACCTTGCGGGGCTGGGTGCGCAGCAGCCCGGGCATCGGGATGAACCGGCGCTCGGGGCGCTCGTCGAGGCTTTCGGTCTGGCCGATCACCCGCAGTGTGCCGTCAGCCGCCATGTCCATGCCGGTCACCAGCAGATACTCGCGCAGGTTCGATTCGGCCCCGCTGTTGTGGCCGTAGAACTCGTGCATGATCGCCGGGCAGTCCTGAGACTGGAGGGCCCAGGCCAGCTGGGAGGAGGCCTTACGGCCCTTTCCGGCACGCACCTGCTGGTCGTCGTAGATCTTCGTCTTCTCGTCGACGGCCATGTGGGTGACCACGAAGCGCATTTCGCCCAGGGCATTCGGCCGCAGTTCTCCGTCGGGCGAGCGCAGGTCGGAGACGTTCCCGTTCATCAGTTCGCGGGCCGAGCCCGCGTTGCGCCGGGAGATCAGGCTGAACGGGCTCATCACCACGTCCAGGCCCGGGTTGGCCCGGAACCAGTTGACCTCCTCGACGACATCCTGCTCCTGCGCGTCCTGCAGCAGCATGTCCCGGTCGACGATCAGTGAGATCACGCCCTTGTTGCCGTGCAGGTCCGAGATCTTGTCGCCTACGACGAGATCGCGTTCCCGGCCGCCGGCCCCGCGGATGCGGTGGCGCTCGGCGAACTCCTTCGACACCACGATCGGATCGTCGGCCGTCCAACCACCGAAGGTCATCAGCGCCGTCTTCGCCGGCGCGGTGACCTCAGACGACTGCATGATCGTCGAGGCCGTCATCTGCTGGCGGTCGAACGGGTCGTACCGCAGCGTCTCGAGCTCGGGGAGAGCCATGAGCGGTGCACGCTGTCCGCCCACGCTGTCGTCCCCTGGTGCGATCCGGCCGTCGGCGTCGACCCGGGCTTGAGTGGTCAGGTACCGCACGATGCCCTGGTTGGTCGCGCCACCGGTCATCACCGGGTCGAAGTAGCCGCTGGGCGCGACGACGTTGTTCCGGTCCTTGCCGGTGAGCACCGTCATGTTCCGCCCGCCGGTGAGCCGCCAGGCGTCGAAGCGGTTGTCGTCAGCCGGGTCGGTTCGGTCGCGCTGGGCCCGGTACTCGGCGTAGATCGTCGAGCCTGCCTTGATCTCGTTGGAGTAGCGCACACGACGCGCCTCGGTCTGCAGGGTCGCGGCCGTCCACTCGTCCAGGTGCCCCGTGAGCTCGCCGGTGGACTCGTCGAGCCGGTACGTGGTGGCGCGCTCGATGAAGTCGACCGGGTGCTTGGTGCCGTACAGCTGTGAGTAGACCGCGTTGAGGGAGGAGGGCTCGCCGGTCACGCTGCGTCCGGAGATGAGGTCGCCGGCGATCTGGTACTGGATGCGCTCGTGCATGAGCTGCTCGTAGCCGCGCAGGCGGGTGCGTTCCTCGACCGATGTCGGAGCCTCGCCCGGAGCCTGGGCCGTGATCGTGGCCTCGTAGCCCGGCACGACCAGGGCGTTGCTCCCGCTGGCGAAGGCGGTGGTGACTTCGCCGTACTCGCCGACATCGAAGACCTGACCGATCTCGCCCGAGATCGGGCTCCCCTTGCCGTCACGGCGCAGCTTCTCGCCGCTCCAGCGGATGACGCCCTGCTCGTCGATCAGGATCTCGGAGACCGTCGCCGCGTTGCGCTCGATGCTGTCACGCACGGTGACCCCGACGCGCCGTATGAACGCAGACTCGTGATCGGCGATCGGTACGGAGCGCTCGGCGTTGAAGCGGACGAGCCGGTCCTTGAACCGGGTCGTCTGGAAGGTAGAGCCCATCACCTCGTCGGGGGAGACCCCGCAGCGACGAAGCGCCGAGGCGAGGTTGTCGAGGTTCGACCACTGCCCAGTGGGGCTGGTCATGTACCGTGCCACCCGGTCCGGGTTGAAGCGCTGGTCGACCCACTCGCCGTTGATGTGGTGGGGCTGGGCCTCCCAGGTCCCGATGAGTTCGAAGGGGATGTCTTCGGCGTGCTGTCGGACCTTCTCGACGGCGGTGCCGCCGTAGGCGAGGTTGCCCATCTCGGGCACCTCCCCAGGCTGTAGCTCGCCGATCTCCTCCAGGCGCTCCTGGTACATCTCTTCGGTCGCGCCCGGGCGCAGCAGGTCGCTGTTCGCGCCGGTGAGCACGTCCCAGTATGAGCGCTGAATCGCAGCGACCTCGGCGTCAGCCGAGTACTCCGGCGGCTCGATCGCATCCAGTTGTCCGCCGGTTCTCTCCAGCTCGTCCTCGGCACGAGCAATGAGGTGCTCGACGCCAAGGGCTGCCTGCAGGTTCGCCCGAGCACTCTCGACGGCGGCCTTCGCATAGGCCTCGGCTGGCTCGGCGTCGATGAAGAAGGCCGGCAGCGAGCGGTTCTTCGCGTCCCGGCGCAGCATCACCTTCGCCCCGGGCCGGGGGCCGGACTCGCCGGGGACCGTGTAGTCGCCGACCACGAACATCGACTCGCGGTCGACGTGGTAGCTGTCGGGTACATTCACCACCGTGCGGGCGCGGCCGCGTTCCTGGTGCGTTGTGCCGGTCCCACCGGCGGCGTGCCCCGGCAGATCCGTGCGCTCGACGCGATGGCCCTGGGCGAAGCGCAGCAGCTGGACAGCTTCCGTCGGCGAGGGGGAGTAGACCGCCATGCTGCCGGGGACCCGGTAGTTCGTCGAGTAGCGCAGTACGGTGCCGTTGTCGTAGATCCGGGCCCCGGCGTACTCCTCCTGGCGCGTGTCGATGAGGCGGATCTCCATGCCGGTCCCGGCGATCCTCGCCTTGATCTGGCCCGGCTCGCGGTCGCGCATCACCTCGTAGGACACGCCCTGAGCTTTCAGCTCTTCGAGCAGTGCCGCCGAGCGCGCCACGGCGCGCCGGGACATGAAGCGGTTGCGGTCGACGTGGTTGGTCTGCGGGGTCCGGCCGCCGTCGATGACCCACTCGCGGACCTGGTCGTATTCCCGCTGGCTCATCTTGTCCATCAGTGTGGTGAGTCCGGCGGCGTCGTCGCTCGTCATCGCGCGGCCTGCCTCGAACGGCCTGCCCTCGTCGTCGATGCGCCAGAGCGCCATGTTTCCGCGCCGAGGGTCGGCCAGGGTCTCCACCTCACCGTCGGCCACGCGTCCGATCGTCTCGTCCGGCAGGTGTACCAGCGCAGTCCCGGCGCGCTTCACCGTCGCGCGTTCGGACCAGCGGGGGTCGTAGGGGCTGATCGGCAGCCGGGCCGACTTCGGGTCCACCTGGGTACCGACGCCGGTGGCGCGGGTGAACTCCCGCTGCGACTGCTGGTAGCGCTCGTTCCGCGGGGAGTGGTCACCGAACTGCGGCTCGTAGCCGGCCACCCGCTCGCCGAGTGCCTGGTCGATGGCGGTGAGGCAGTCGGTGACGCCCAGCTGCGGGTCGGCCAGCGCGGTGCCCTGCCGGCCGAGGAGCTCGTCGACCCGGGCGCGGATCGCTTTGGCCTGGGAGATCGGAATGACCTGTCCGGTCTGTTCCCGGGCTTGCTCGACTGCCTTGTAGTAGACGTACTCGTAGAAGTATCTGCGCAGTCCGTGTGCCTTCTTCACTACTAATCAAGCTCCTATGGACACTCGGAGTTGCATAAGTATCCATAGATACTAACCTGTCCATCCAAAGGAAGCGATAGGTCATTCGAAAGGCCAGTACTGGGGTTGTCCCTCTTGGTCGAGAGGCAACCCCGGCACTGGCCTTCATCCTCGCCAGGCCCCCAAGTGGCCGTCGGCTACTTCGAGTTCATCTCGATGGCCATGGCCCGGTCGAACCGGCCGTCGGCCAGCACCTCCCAGCTCGGCAGCGAGGCCAGGTACTGGTAGAAGGCCGAGTGGACCATCACCGTCACCAGCGACTTCAGATCCTGCTCGGTGACGTCTTCCTCGGCGAACACCCGCGAGTCCCCGTCGTTCACGTGACCGTTGATCCGGCGGGCCGCACGGGCGTACGCGTCCGAGCGGATCCGGCTGATATACGTCTGGGATCCATCGGTGCTGCGCAGCTCGCCGTCGCCGCCGACCGAGAAGTGCTCGCGATCCTGTTCCAGCTCGGTCTGCGCCGACTTGTAGGCCTCACCGATCTCGATGTCCAGGCTCTTGACTTTCGCCGACCCGTCGGGGTTGACCAGCATCTCCTTGCTGATCGTCCCCTCGGCGTAGAGCAGTCGCTGCCGCTCGACGCTGACCGCCCGACTCTCGGCGACCGCAACCCCGACCTCGACGTTCTCGATGAACTGGTCCTCGTCGAACATGCTCATCCCGGTGTACTCATCGGGGTCGACGACCACCGGGGCGCTGGGGTCCTGACCCTGGTCGACCGTGGTCATCGTGGTGATGACCTCCATGACCTCGTCGGCGTAGACATCCGGGTCCAGGCGTTCGATGTCGACCTCCTGGTAGCCGTAGATCTCCTTGTACTGCGCCTTCGCGTCCGCGGCCCTGACCGCCTGCCGCATACGCTTCTCCAGCATCTTCACGAAGTCCGGCTGATTCATCCGTACGTCGAAGTCCACGGCACTGGACAAGGTCGGGATCGTCTGCAGTGAGTACGTGTGTCCAGGGTGTTTGATCGTGTTCCCCAGCAGCCGGAACGACATCGGCAGGATCGTCTGGTTGCGGTTCCAGATCGGCGCGTCGCCGGCGCGGAAGACGATCGAGTTTCGCGGTGCGAGGAATGCCATGTCGTTGTAGCTGATCAGCGGCTCCTCCTTGGTGGTCATCGTGTAGGAGACCCGGCCCTCGGTCTTGCCGCCGATGAGCTTGTCGAGATCCTGGCTGATCTGTTTGCTGTCCCTGTACGACCGGTGCGTCTTGCCGCTCATCTTCTCCAGCGTCTCGATCATCGAGTCGTCCGTGGACTTCAGGAACACGATGTTCGAGGTGTTGCCCTGCACGATCTTGTCGACCGACTCGCCGTAGACATCGCGCAGCTGTTGCAGGGTCTGCAGGATGAGCGTGAACTGCTGCTCCTGGCCGAGACCGATGCTGAGCATCGTCTCGAAGCCGTCGATGCCCTTGCCCTCCGACTGCAGGTTTCCGAGCTCGTCGAGCATGAACCGCGTGCGGTAGAGCGGCTTCTGGTTCGACTTCGTCATGTACGCCTGGTCGGCGCTCACGTCGAACAGCTGCTTGACCAGGATCAGGATCAGCTTTGCGTACTTCATCAGGTGCGGCGGAGTCACCAGGAACAGCGCCTTCGGGGACTCCGAGTAGCGCGCCAGTGTCTGAGTGATCGCCCGTGCCTGGTACGAGACCTTCTCCGGATTGCCGCCGCCGGAGAAGTCCAGCCGTGTGTCCGGGTAGAGCGTGTCCCCGGGCTGGAAGGAGAGGATCCGCCCGTCCCGGGTGCCGCCCTCGCGTACCGGCTTGAGCTCACGCATCACACCGTTCTTCACGATCTTCCTGCCCGTCACCGGCTCGACCACGTAGTGCCGGCCGTTGAGTGAGAGCCGGTAGTTCTTCGTGAAGCTGAAGTAGAAGGTCCGCACCAGCATCTTCGTCTGCGGGTTGACCAGCTCCAGTTTGAGCCAGGCCTCGTCGTCGGGGAACTTGCCCTTGAAGTTGTACCGCGCCCATCCCTCGCGGCCGACGATCTCCTCGTGTGTGAAGTCCTCGCCCAGGTTCTCGGTGAACATCGGGTCCGCGTAGGCCGACCACACGGCCTGCTGACCGACGAGGTGGTCGCGCTTGACGTAGTTCGGCGCGAAACGCACGCCGAGGCGACGCGGGAAGCTCAGGCCGGCCAGGTCGGTGTTCTGCGAGGGCTTGCCCGAGGTCAGCGTCGAGATCGTGGGGTCGGTGAAGAACGACATGGCGGTGATCGCGATGCCGTACACCGAGGCCAGCATCTTCTCCGCCCCGGCCATCGAGCGCAGCGCGTTGTGGGCGTTGCCCACCAGCGTGCGCATGTTGTTGCGGGGCAGCTCCTCGCTCGCGTTGAAGTACAGGCTGAGCATGTCCTGATCAGCCTTGCCCTCCCACATGAAGGCCTGGGCAGCCGCCTTCTCCTGCTCCTCGGCCAAGGCGTCCTCGTTGTTCTCGAACTCGCCGGCCTTGACCCGCTTCTCCAGCTCGGCCTCAGGGTTCTTGATCTTCTTCGAGCTCATCTGTACGAAGAGCTGGTAGCAGTTGTAGAGGGTGACCTTGCCCCAGAGGTCGTCGAGCTTCTGCTCCACCAGGGCCAGATCCATGTTCACCACGGCCGCGGCGCTGCGCAGCTCCCGCTCCTCCTCCAGGTAGAAGTCGATGAGTCCGTAGGCCGCGCGCTTGAAGGCGTTGTTGGCGGCATTGGGCCAGACCGGGTCCTCGCCGCCGTCGAGCGGAAAGAAGATCCCGGCGATGTTCTCCACGTACAGTGCGCACTTGGTGAAGTTGCCCTCACGTGCCGCGTCGGCCGCCAGCCCCAGGATGTTGTAGATGTCGGTCTTCATGGAGTTGATCAGATTGAACTGCACCGGCTCGAACCCGCGAGTGACCAGGGCGACGTAGTTCTTCACCAGCAGCTCGCCCTTGGGGTCGTTGATGACCATGTTCGAGGGTTTCTTCTCACGTGACCACATGTCGATGACCGGCTCGATGTATGTCTGGCCCTTACCGGCCCGGGTGATGGCCAGCACCATGGTGTTCACCGGCGCGGTGTCGACCACGTACGCCCCGGCCGGGCGTTGGACCTCGTACGCCGGGAACGCCCAGTCCTCCTTGATCAGGTCAGCGACGGTCTGGTACTTGTCCGACCCGAAGCCGAGCTTGTCCCGGTTCCGGCCGTCAGGGTTGTACGGAATCAGCCTGGTGTCGTACTTCTGACGCAGCCCCTTGTCCTCGGGGAGCCCTGATGCCTCGAACAGTTCGTCGCCGAAGTCCTCGTCGATGATCGGCAGGGTCTGCGTCAGCGGATTGCCCTCGTCGTCGTCCATGACCTCGCCCGCGTAGTAGACAGGGTGCCCCTTCTCGCCGATGACGTCCTTCGTGGCGCGTTGGGCGACCTCGACGGTGCCCAGGCCTTTCTTCCTGAGCATCATGTGGCTGAGCATCGAGCTGACCTGCACGTTCGAGTGAGCACCGGCGTCGGGGAACCAGTCGTAGTTCTGCTGGATCTCTTCCGGCAGGGCGATGTGCTGGTCGTTGTGGTACTGGTTGATGTCGCTCGTGTCGTTCATCAGGTTCGCCGCGGCGACCTTCCGCGAGAACCACGTGCCGATGATGAGGCCGACCATCAGACCCGAGCCGAGCGTGATGAAGAGTTTGAACCCCGAGACGTCGGCCAGCTGTTCGCCGACGGTCGTCGAGTTCTTCTTGGACTCAGCCGACCTCTCGGCGCCGGGCCTGCCGTCCTTCGCCGCGGTGTACCAGCGGGGGACCGGGACAGCCTCGGCGCTGGGATAACACCTGGCCTTCACATCCGGGTTGCCGTTCTCGGCCAGAGGCCGGTAGCACTTCACGACCGAGCCGCCCGCACCTGTCGTGGTGTCCTGGACGTAGTACACGCTCGGCATGCCGGTACTGCTGCCAGGCCTGCCCGAACCCGCGGACGTGCCCGCCGAGAGCACCGCCGTGGCGATGAGCGAGTAGAGGACCCAGACGACGACCGTCACCAGCGTGCCGGCAATCACCGCGACGACGATGCCCGGTCTGGTCGACCTCAGGGTCGAGAACTCGCTGCGATCGAGCTGCTGGTTGTCGTAGACGTCTCGGTTCGTCAACGTCTCGCCGGGCGACCGCGCTGAGATCTTGTCCCAGCTGCTCGCCTCAGGCCGTGACGCCTTCCGCCTGTTCGTGGCCATCGTGATCCCTTGCTCTCGGGTCTCGCCCGTTCTGCTGTCCAGCGCGCCTGCCTGCGCAGACGCCGACGGCGCATGGGGAACGCGCCCCATGCGCCGTAAGATCACCCGTCGGACTGACCGGATCGTTCAACGGGCCAAGACCACGCCGACGATGAAGCCGGCCACGGCCATCAGGAGCGAGAGCGTGACGATCATGACGACGAGGATCTTGTTCGAGCGGCTCTGCATCTCGGAGGCCCGCGCCAGCTCGTTGGCGTAGGATTCCTTGTCGGCCTGCATCTCCGCCAGGCGCACCTCATACCGCCTGGCCACGGAATCCTCGACCGTCGACAGCCGCTGGAGCAGGTCGGTGGCCCGCGCTACCTGAGAGCTGGTCTTCTCCTTTTCCAGGTCGAGGTTGTGCTGCCACTCGGCGTCCCGAGCCGTCATCTGCGTGATGGCGTCCTTGCGGTTGCGTTCGAGCTCTTCCCCCATCTGGCGGATCCGGTCGGCGTGCTCAGCGCGCACCGACTCCAGGAGGCCCTGCTGCTCCCTGCGTAGGACGCCGATCTCGTCCTTGGTTCGTAGGTGCTCGGCCAGCGTCTCGGACTGGGCGATGTCGGCCTTGCGGTTGTCGTCGACGATCCGCTGGATCTCGGACTTCCACCGGTTCAGGCGCTTCTCCTCGGCTGTCAGGTACTCCGACTGCCGCTCGGCCAGAACCTCGAAGATCCGGGTCTGCCCGGTCTGCATCTTCAGCGTCGCGTCCGAACGCCGGACCCGTAGGATCTCCTGCTGGTTGTGCGCGTGGGTATCCTCGATGTCCCGTTCGATCACGGCAACGGAGTCGATCTGCTCGCGCTCCATCTTCGAGCGGTTGCGCTCCTTGTACTGCAGTTCCGCCGAGAGTGCCGCCTGCTGGGCCACCTTGGTGGCCTGCGACTCGTAGTCCTTGGCGATCTCTGCCCGGCGGGCCCGGATCTTCTCGTCCTTCTCCGTCTGCCGCTGCTGGTGCTCGGACTCGGCGGCGTCCTTCAGCAGCTTGTACCGGGAGCCCGCGCGGTCGGTGGCCACATCGCGGATGACCTGCTCGGTGTGTGCCGACATGAGGTTGACGTAGAGCGCGCGCAGCTCATCCTCGTGCGCGGAACGGAGCTGCGTCAGATCGGCGTTGGCTTGCCTGTTGAGCTGGGCGACCTGGTCCCCGAGCCACTCCGTCGCGCCCTCGGGCACAGCGATCTGCACGACCGGTGCGCCGATGGCGAAGGTCGCGTTGAACTCATCGAGCCGGACATCCAGGTTCAGCTCCTCGGAGAGGAACCGGCGGGCGATGACGTCGCGCACCTGGGTTTGATTGGCCGGCAGCACAGTGTCGCCGGCCTCTTGGTGGTCACCCTCGACACCGTAGTCGGCGTCGGTCTCGTCGAAACCCTCGTAGCCGGCCACCTTGTCGCTGTCGTGGTCCGGCCCCGATTCGACTGGAGCGGTGCCCGCGTCGTCCTCGTCGAACATGGGTGTGTCCGCCTCCTCGTCGTCGACGACGTCACTGAAGAGCGGTTCGTCGTCCGGGCCCTCGTCAGCGACGTCGTCCTCGGGGATCGCGTCGAAGATCGGATCCCCCTTGTCCTCCCCGAGGACCTCGGGGACAGTGGCAATGGCCCCGACTTCGGCGACCATGCCGCTGTGCTCCGCCCACGCCTTCTCGCCCAGAGCCTCTTCGAGACTCGTGGTGCCTGCGAGGACAGAACGCGCCTGAGCGAAGGTCGCATCGTTCACCAGATCGACGAGGAGATCGCCGCCTGGCTTCTGCCACACGACGGCCCAGGTGTAGGTGGCGCCGGTGAGCAGTGAGTACTCCTCCACGCGCGCAAGCGTCTCGCCGGTGGGGATGATGCCGAAGACCTCCTCTTCGATCATCTCCGCCGTGGCCACGGTGCGGATCTGGTCGGAGCTGATGAGCTCGATGATCGAGCCCTTGGCCTCGTCCCGGCCGTGCCGCTTGCTCAAGCCGCCGATGTCGTCGGCTGCAAGCACGAGCATCACCCAGGCCGTCCCGCTGGGAAGGACGAACGGAGTGTTCGACCGCAGCAGCGCGACTGCGGCCGGGATCGCCGTCTCTCTCACCACGGAGGCCAGAAGCTCGTCGGTCTTCTTCTTCCGTTCCTTCCTCTGGCGGACCGATGCCGTTCCCAGAATGCCCATCGATGCCAATCCCTTCGCTAAAGGAGCACAGTTCGCCTGATTTATTAGATCCTATAGCCACCCTGTCTGAGTAGGCAGCCAAAGGGAGTGGATGGACTATCGACTCGTTAGTCGCTGGTTGTCGTCGTCCTTGACTGACTCATCGCACCGCGCTGACCTCGACGTAGGCATCGGAACTCAGCAGGTTCTTGTCATCGCTGACCAGGTCGCCGACGATGTCGATGCGGATCCGTCGCTCCGGGGGGTGCTCGTTGAGGAACGTCGCCACCGCGGTGATGACCTCATCGGTCAGCTTCGACACGGCCGCACGTGCGCCACCGGCATCGGAGTCGGTGTCGCCCTTGTCCTCGATGAGATACTGCAGGACCCTCGAATCGACGTCGACCCGCACGTTGTGCTTGACGAACACCTCCTGCACCATCTGGCGCAGCTTCTTCCGCACGATCTTCCGCTGCGTCGGCAGTGACAGCGGCTGGAAAGGGACGATCGCGTCGATACGGCCCAGCAGCTCGGGCGGGAACCGGTTGTCGCCCGTCGTCGAGGAGATCGAGCGGCGGATGAGTTTCTCGTACTCCATCAGCTGCTTGCCCGAGCCGGTATCGTCGGCGGCGTACTGCGAGATGCTTTTGTAGATCTCCGAGCCGGCGTTCGTCGTCAGCACGATGTACGTGTTGAGGAAGCTCACCTCACGGTTGTTGTCGTCGTTGAGCCTGCCGTCGTCGAGCACCTGCAGCAGCACGCGCGTGACCATCGACGAGGCCTTCTCGACCTCGTCGAAAAGCAGCACAGCGTGGGAGAGGTCCCACACACGCTTGGTGAGCTCGGAGCGGAAGGCCGCGAACGAAGTGTCCTCGGCGTACTCCGTCATGTCGAACCGGATCAGGTGACGCTGGTCGTCGCCGAACAGCAGCTTCGCCAGCTGCTTGGTGAGTTCGGTCTTGCCGACACCGGTGGAGCCCGTGAACAGCAGGCTCGCCATCGGCTTTCCCTTGTCGTTGAGGTCCGCCACCGACAGTTGCAGACGACGTGCCACCGCGCCGGTCGCCCAGTCCTGACTGAACACCTTCTCGTCCAGCTGTTTCTTGATCTTCGCGCCGTCGACCTTGAAGGCCACGTTGACGTTCAGGGCCTCCATGAGTACGTCCGAGAGCAGGTCCCGGTCCAACGGTCGGTGCGTCAGGCGATGCCAGCCGACCATGGAGTCGAGCACGAGAATCGACTTGCGCGGCTGGGCGCTGGCCGGCATATAGCGCTGGGTGTACTCGTAGATCTGCCGGAAGATGTGGTCGTCGTAGAACTCGCCCGCCACCCCGTACCGTTCGGCCATGCCTTGAAGGATCTTGATGGTCGTCACCTGGTCCGGCGGGCCGAGGTTGATGCGCTGCAGTCGCTCGACGAGCGGCTGGTTCGGCGAGATGTGCTTGTGGAACTCCTCGTAGGTCGTCGCCGCGATGATCCTGATGCCGCGGGTTCCCGAGGCAGCCAGGACCGGCTTGATCGCCTCGACGGCGGCGCCGGAGAGCTGAACGATCTGGTGGAACTCGTCGATGAAGAGAACCAGTTCGTGCATCTCGTCCCTGACGAAGTCCTCGGCCTCGTCGAAGAAGCCCTTGAGCATCGCGGCCATGTTCTCGGCACTGCCGGCCGCGGAGACCATGCGCGCCGGATCCACTTCGAGGTAGAGGCGGTACTTGTCGACCAGCATCGTGGCCTGGACCAGGGCCGTCTTGCCTGTGCCGGCTTCGGCCAGCAAGAGCGCGTTGCACAGCTCGGGACGACTCATCGAGGCCAGCAGCTGTGTCATTTCGTGCTCGCGGCCGACGATGTCGCGCTCGGCCTTCTTCAGCGGCTCCGAGAGCTTGGAAAGAAGCCGGTAGCGCTCGTTGAGCTGCACCTCTTGAAACATGCCGCACAAGACCTCTTCACTGGAGTGCAGATATGGCGGGGAAATGCGAGAGGTCGCACCATGGACTCCGGCGCCTCTCATGACGTGCTCTGGTTGCTGTCGCTCACCCCCCGTACTCGGGCTCGCGGACCGAGGCCTTTGTCGGGCCCCGCACTGCGCGGTCTAGCAGGCCACAAGTCCCGGTGCTTCGCTTAGGGGGAGAGGGCGCCGTCGGGGGATTGACGGCGCCCTCTGAATCGGTGACCCTCTGCGCAGCCGCACCATGCGGTGTGCTCGGGCGGGCGGAACCGGCCTGACGGCAAGGCGGCCATTGAAGTGCTGGTCAGCTGGGCTCGCTAGACGACCGGTGAGGCCGTGAAGTTGTGACTGTGCTACCTGCCACAGCACTTGCGCCAGTCGGGCTGTAGAACGCCGTCCGCGAGCCCCGTGGCACTGCCGGCCTTCCACTGGTCGGCCCAGGGGCCGTTGTAGTTCGCGGTGTCGATCGACTTCGTGGACATCGTGCACTTGTAGGAGGCCGCGCTGGCCGGAGATGCCCGGAGCACCGCGCGGGCCGGTCACCGCGACAGCGGTCAGCAGGGCAGCGCCCAGACGGCGAGCGCCTTGACGGGGCAGAACCGGTTGGAACGCAGGATTCATGGAGGGATCTCCTGGGTGAAGTGGAGGCCCCAGCGCTGACGGACAGCCAGCCGAACCCTGGAGCTGGACTCCAACTGATCCCGGATATGACTGTTCTGAGCACGGCGCGGTAACACGCGCCTGCCAGGGCACTCCAGTGGTTGTTTCGGGTTCCAGCGCCGGTGGTGTAGCGACTCGGGCGAGTCAGTGGTGGCCGTTCCTGTACGAACAGGGACGGCCACCGGTATTTTCAGAAGGGGCTTGACTCAGCCTCAGTCGACCGTCGGCTCGTCGACCTCGACCGCCTGCTCGGGCTCGACAGCCGCGGCCTGAGCCTGCGACTCCTTGGCCGCGGCCTGTGCCTCGCGGGCGGCGCGCATGGACGCGAACTGGTTGTCCAGCGTCTTGTTGTCGACCTTGAACTCGGAGGCCTCGACGGACTTGGTGTTGACCACCAGGCCGGTGCCACGTGTCGCGGGCATCACGTTGCCCTTGAAGCCGTAGATGGTGCCGACCTCGTTGCCGCCCTTGTCCAGGATCGGCTCGGTGTTCGGTCCCGCAGCCTTGGCGATCTCCTCCATCTGGTGGGTGGAGTACGGAGCGCCGTTGTTGTGGTGGACCTTGCCGTTCTCACCCGGAATCCGATCGGACTTCAGGTGCAGGTTCGTCTGCGTCGGGCCGCGCGGATCTCGAGCGTCGAGCTGGACGTCGGCGTACTGGGACTTGCTGTCCCTCGTAACGCCGTTCTTGTAGACCTTCGCGATGAGGTTGACTCCGGTCATCGCGCCCTTGCCCTTGAGAAGTGCCATGATCTCATCCTCATTTGCTCCGACTGTCCTCTGGCAAGTCTGACGTGATCAGTCACATCATCCAGACAGGGAGTCGATTCCCCGTCTCGCGCTCCTTACGCTAATGCCGGCATGGGTCATTCGGCAAGGCTTTGACTAGTCCTTCTGGTCGCTCTCCGGGTGAGTCAAGATGGGAGGTGAATGCGAGTCCAATCCCATTCTTACGTTCATTGAGGTCACCGCCTGATCGACCTGGGCCTGGACCCGCCCGATCAGACCGGCGTCCAGCGAGGGAGCCTCGGACCGCTGCGTTCGCTCGCCCTGTTCGCGGTCGGCGCGCAGCTCCGCGATCCGGGAACGCAACACGAGCGGGCCAGATCCCTTGTCCGTCCGCTGAGGCGTCAGCTCCCGGGAGACCCGTGTCATCGCCGCGACATCGTCCACCGGCAGATCGGAAATCGCCTCGGCCTGACCGGACTGGTCCAGGTAGTCCATCGCCGCCAGCAGCAGCCGCCGGCGGTCCCGGGTCGTCCCGGCGAAGTTCCGGCGTGCGCGCGGCCCGATCTCGATGTCGGTGGCGAAGTCGTAGCCCAGGTGGTGCAGGTCCAGGGCCTTGACTTCGTCGAAGTCATCTGCGGCACCGGCAACAATCTCGAAGTCCGTGCAGACCGCTTCGGTCTCCGTGCTCACCGCGTCCCCGGCGCTCGACTCCACGCGCAGCACCAGGCCTGAGGAAGCGAGATCGGCCCGCAGGTCGTCCAGCTTCCGGTCATAGGACTGCTTCATCGTCCTGATGCGTGCGTCCAGCACCGCCCGGCCGTGCGCGCCCTCGGTCAGGAGCCGGCCGCCGGGTTGATCATAGATCGTCCGGCCCAGGCTCTCGGCTTCCTCCGGGTCCCTCATCCGCTGCAGGGAGGTGTCCGCGCGCAGCGCCGTGAGCGAAAGCAGCCGCTGGCGGTAGGCCGCCACCTCCTGCTGCTGTTCGTACCACTGGCCGGCGTCGCCGAGGATGGGCAGGAAGCGCCTGTACTTGCTCGCCAACCGCCGGTGGTAGCCCTCCTCGAAGCGGTAGAAGT
Source organism: Streptomyces sp. CBMA156 (assembly GCF_014596515.1). GTDB lineage: Bacteria > Actinomycetota > Actinomycetes > Streptomycetales > Streptomycetaceae > Kitasatospora. The sequence goes on along the minus strand of NZ_MSJQ01000291.1, from coordinate 25,527 downwards.
CGTAGAGCGGGCGCGAGTCCTCAGCGGCCACACCCCCCTTCTCGGCCCGTTCCCACTGCTGCGCGAGGTCGCGGTAGACCTCGACCTTCTCCCGGTGGTGCCGCAGACGTGAGGCGTAGCTGCGCAGCCGGAAGCCGAAGGAGACCAGATCTGCTTCCGCGTCCTCGTCGTCCGTCTGCCGATCTGCCGCCAGTGCCGCCATCTGTTGATAGTCCATCCCCATGACGTCGAGCATCGGCGTGCGTGCGCGCAGCTCCGACTCCGGCATGGCCCTCAGTGTCTGGTAGACGCCGTTGACGGCGCGCTCCATGATCTGTACGCGTCCCCGCTCGACCAGCTTCTGCCATTCCTCCGTGCCCAGCGACTCCTTCGCCCGGCGATCGTTGGCGTAGTCCACGACTCGCTCCATGGCCTCCGGCATCGGGGACCCGGCACGTTCGAGCTGCTCCTTCACGAGCTCGGTCACCAGCTCGTTCGCCTTGCGCATACGAGCGTCGTTCGAGTCGGCGCGCCACAGCGCTCGGTTCGCTGGCAGGCATGCGAGCACGAACTGCGGCAGAGACTCGGCACGGATCCGCTCGTGCGCCCACCGCTTGATGAAAGTGGTGACGTTGCGCCGCTCGTAGCCGACGGCACTGGAGAGGTGAGCCACCGCCTGCTTCTCGTCGAGCCAGGCATCGACCCCGCGGCGAAGCCGGGACTTGTGCCGGTCCAGCAGCTTTCCGCGCTGTGTGCCGTTCTTCGTCACCTGGCCCCGGCCGCCGTCGACCATGGCCAGGTGGCAGTGCACGTGCTCGGTGTCGATCTGGATGACCCCGATGTAGTGCAGGTCGTCGAAGCCGCTGGTGCCCGAACTCATCCGCTCCAGGCCGTGCATGATCGCCATGCGCAGCTTCATCTGATCGATGTGCCCGCGGTAGTCACCGCGGGCTTCGCAGTGGAAGTCCTCGTCGACGATCTTGTGCTTCCGCAGGTACTCCTCGTCGAAGGACAGCACGGTCTTCAGCACGGTGTGCCCGGCGTCGAAGTAGTGCTGGATGTCCTTGCTGGCCGCTTTGAGCTGCTCGTCGGAGAGCGAGATCGAGCCGCAGCCGAAAGCCACGCCGCCTTTGCCCTGGGCCTGGCGCATCTCACGCTTCGCCGCGCCCCGCGAGATACCGGCGCGCTCGACGGCTGACTCCCGCGCCAGGTAGCGCAGGATGAAATCGTCGGTGCGCAGGCGCTGGATCGGAGCCAGTGACTCCGTCGCCTGCTCGCGGGCCATATACCGGGTGACGTAGTCGCCCGGCGTCGCGCCGCGCGATCCTGTGCCGCCGGGCAGCGGCACGCTGAACTCATTGACGATCACGATGCCCTGCTTGAGGCTCATCGTCGCTCTCCGTCCTGTCTCGCTACCGATGTACTACGGCCCCGGCTGCCGTGTGCCAGCAACCGGGGCCTTGCTCGTCGTTCCTGATCCGTCCTCAGGAACCCAGGATCTGCTCGCCGTCCTCGCCGAAGTCCAGGTCGGCCGCACGCTGGGCCACTTGGCGCTTTCGCTCGTCCAGGCTCGGGACGGGCCCGGCTTCACGTCGACGGGCCTCCCGCTCCGCCGGCTCCAGGCCGAGATCTGGGTCCAGGTCGCGCTGCGCCTCCCGGACCGGGAGCGGGGGAGCGAACGGCACCTTCTGCTCTTCGGCTCTGCGCAGTGGTGCAGCCACGCGCTCCCGGTAGAGGTTCTCCGTGGTGCCCTCGGTGCTTGCCCGCTCGGTCTGGTGCTGTTCCCGTTCGGCGGCGATCTCCGCCTCGACCTGCTGCAGGCGAGCACTCATGCCGCCGACGACCGGGGCTGTCTTGGGCGCGGGCGCTCGGACGATCTGCTCGACGTCGGTGTCCAGGCCCAGCTCATCTACAGTGAACAGCGAGTTGATTGCGTCCGAGCGCGCCTTCAGTCCGCGTGCATCGACCACAGTCTCGATCAGCGGGACGCCGTTCTTGGAGTGGTCGGCGAAGTAGTCGGCGAGGTCGTAGCCGCTGGACTCGAGATCGATCTCCAAGCCCCCGATACCGCGGACCTGGGTGAAGACCACGGGAGCATCGCCTTCGGTCTGCGTCCCCGACGGAGCGAGCACGAGCATGTCCGCTGTGGCCGGCAACTCCCACTCGATCCCAGTGACCTGCTCGGGTACCGCGAAGCCGCTCGCGAAGTAGCCCTTGCTGACGAGCGCGGACAGCTGCTGGTTATCGAACTCGTAGAAGGCGTCCACCTTCTCGCCCTGGCCAGGGGAGTAGGTCACCTGGGAGATGCCGAACGGCAGTGCCTTGGCCGGCGTAACCGAGCGGAGCTCGCCTGTCATGTGCAGATACGGGCGGTAGTTCTCCTCCTTGCCCCGGTGCACGAGTTCGAGCGATTCGACCATGACGCCGAGCTCGGCGATCACCCCCTCCAGTTGGTACGTCTCCACTCCTCGTTCACGCAGGACACGGTGGGCCCATACGTCGTTCATCGTCAGTCCTGCGGTGCGCATCACTTGCTCCTCTTGCCGTTGGTCTTGCTCTGCTTGGTGGTCCTCGTCGTGGACTTCGGTGTGACGTCGGCCCCGGTCGCCTCGCCCCGGGCGTCCCGGATCTTCGCGATCATCCGCGTTGCCCAGCGCCACATGCCGCGCATCACGACGATCTCGCCCGCGGCGAGCAGTGCGACCATGAAAAGGAGCGGCATCAGCCACATGGCGATGGTTCCGTCAGCACTGAGCGCACCCCGGGATGCTCCCGACTGCTGGTGCAGCCAGGCGCCCAGCATCGGGATGACGACCACGGCCGTGACGAACGCCAGCAGGTAATTGGCGAGAAGGACGATGGCCCGGAAGAACCCCGCCCACACCACGATGGAAAACCCGCCGGCCTCTTTCTTCGGGGTCAGACGCAGCCATCCGGTGCCCAGCTTCGAGTCCTTCTGCTCCTTCACGGCCTTCGCCGTGGTCTTCTTCGTCGTCGCGGCCGTGCTCGTCGGGGCGGTCGTCTCGGTCTTCTCCAGGGTCTGGGTCGACATATTCGTGTCCTTACGTCTCGTCGGTGTCTTGTGGGGTGTGTGCTGAAGCAGCGGGCGGTCCACTCACCCGGTGGACTTGGATGAGGGCCGTTCTTCGCTGGCGGCATCGCGGGTCTTGCTGGGGGCCCGATAGGCGTCCAGCGAAGTCACCGTGCCATCGTGGGAAGTGGAGTAGGTGAAGACCGCGAACTCGCCCTTGGTGGTGTTGTGCTGATCCGCTCCAACGCGGACCGGATCGAGCCGGGCCACCTCGTGTAGGAGTAGTTCAGGCCCTGTACCCGATTCACACCGATGTCCAGAGCAGCAAGCGTGTATGTGGTTCCGGCGCCCTTTGCGGCTCCGGTCGCCGTCATCCACTCCGGCACGAACTCGGTGAGTGCCCGGGATTCGTGGTCGAGGAAGCCGTAGCGCGCGTCGAGCAGAACCTGCTGCTCCTTGACGGTCCGGGTCGACGCCGAGCTGCCGGTGAGACTGAGCGGAAGAGACCGCCCAGTTGCCCAGTCACGGTTCACCTTCTCGATGTCCATGCCCGGCAGCTGGGCCAGCAGCGCCGCGTGTTGCGTCGCCAGCGTGGTCTTGGCGTCGCCGAGGTTGCCTTCGAGCCTCTGGACTAGTGCGTCGCTCTGGGTGTCCCTCGCGGCCGGGCCGTCGCTGAGCAGGCCGGAGACGAGCGTGAACACCGAGAGTGCGAGTAGCGCCCCGCTGCTGCCGAGCCGGATCTTCCCGGAGTGCTGGCGCAGCCTGTCCTTGATCTCCTCGTTCACGGTGCCTTCACCCCCCTGCTTCAGGGTCTCGCCCGTGGCCCTCGTGCCGGTCTGGATACTCACGAATGCCTTGTGGGCCAGGCCGCAATCGGCGCGGGCCCAGGCCAGCAGCCTGTACCCGTCCTGCTCTCCATCGCCAGCCAGGCCACCGTGACGGTGCCGTCGGCTTGACCAGGTGGGGCACCTAGGCGATCCACTCAAAGCTGGAGTTGAAGCTCGTCGGGATCCCGACACCAGCCGCCACGTCAGACTCACCGGTCTGTGTCGATGCCATTGATCCCCAACTCGCCGCTCCACTCAGATATCAGTCTGACTCTATCAACAAGGCGAGTTGAAAGGGAGTCTGGATCATTCGGAATGGCGGGTCTCGCCACTTGCTGGGGTGCCGGAGAGATTCGAGACCTTGCCCTGGGCGTCGATCGTGACGAAGAGCAGCGCACGTCGGTGCGCCGTGACGTTGGCTTTGCTCGACTTGTTTTGGGACGCCGCGTCGGAGGTGACCTCGACGTCGGCCAGGACGGCGTAGGTGTAGACGCCTGCCTTGACGTCGACGATCTCGATGCCCGGATCCGCGCCGAGGGCCGAGTTCAGGCCGACCGTGTCGATGTAGTAGTAACGCCGTCCCTGGGCGTCCTCGTTGAACCTCGACGGAGGCATGAACGACGTCAGGAACATCTCGTTCTCGGTGAGACCGAACCGGCTCTTCAGGCTCTCGCGCGCCGCTTCGTAGCCCTGTCCCGAGTCCCAGGTGAAGGTCATCGAGAGCAGCGACATGATGCGCTCACCGTCGGTGCTCAGCCGGTTCCGGCTGACACCCAGGGCCTCCATGACGTCCGCGTTCACTTGCTCGGCGTTCTTCTTCTGAATGCCTGCCAGATGCCCCTCGACATCCTTGATCTGGACTTCCTGTTCGACCAGGGCCGCGCGCTGGCTGCTCCAGGTCACGCCGGCAACCGTCGCGACGACCGCGAGGGTCACCGTCGTGGCCAGGGCCGCGAGGTTGCGCCGGAGGGATCCCCGCCGCGTGGGCGCAGCCGACTGTTCAGTCATCGCTTCCCCTTCTCTTCCTGTGGGCCCGTGTCGCCCAGTTCAGGGATTCCGGACCCGGCCGCCACCTTGATCACCTGGTGCTCGTACTGAGCCCCAGTGGCGGTCACCACGAGCGCCAGGTGGTCGAAGGCCCCCGTCGTCCCGTTGGCCACGTAGCGCGCGCTCGCCCAGGCGAGCACCTCACCGCTCGTCGTGTCCCGGCACAGCCAGACGACCTTTGCCGTGTTTGTCGCCACCGATCCGCCCTTCGCGCTCAGGTCGGGCATCACCGTCTCGACCTTCCAGACATACGTGCTCGGGGCAGCTGCGTTCTGGCCGTCGTGGCGGATGTACCAGGCGTAGCGCGGGTCGATCTTGGTGGTCGCGTCGAATGGTGTCAGCGATGAGGTGCCGTATGCCTCCTCGTCGCTGACCAGGAAGGAGTTCTTGCTGAACAGTGGGGCCATGTTCCTGCGATGCTTGATGATCTCCAGCGTGGCCTGGTTCGGAGCCCCGTTGTTCGGGCTGGGCTGGGCGCCGGCCTGGTGGTACAGCGTGGCGAAGGCCTGCTCCCCGGCCGCGACCTTTTTCGCGTCGGCGGCTGCCGCCTCGGTGAGCTTGGACAGCCGAGTGCCGGCGTCCGCTGTCACGCGCGTGGACTGGGCATCGTCCAGAAGTCCCTTGAGCTGGATGAGGTGGACCTCGTTGTCCGCTGCGCTCGCCTTGAAGCTCTCGCCGGTCACGCCTGTGGCGACGATCAGGGCAAGGATCCCGACCCCCATCGCTGTGGTCACACTGCGTCGGATCAGACGCGCGTTGTCCTCCCGGCTGGGTGCCTGGCCCCGTTCTCGTTGGCGCTTCACCCAGCCCGCAAAGTGCTCTTCGAGCTCGACTCCGGTGACCTTCTTGCGTGTCTTCGGTGCCGCGGGCTCCTCCTCGGGTATCGATCCGGTCTCCCGGTCGGGTCCCGGGCTATCGGGCTCGTCGTGGACTGTCGTCACCGAACGCACTCCTCACTCCATGTTGCCCTCATAGGCGACTCAAGTCTATACAGACAGGCATTCATGACCGAGTGTGAATCCATTCAATGGGGGTGTCGAAAAGTGGATTCGGCACGCAGAGCCTGCGCCTGACATGGAGAGGCCGGCGCCCAGGTCGTACGGCACCGGCCTCTCGCTCCCAGGTCAGATGCAGCGCATCAGGCCCTCTTGATCTTGTCGGAGGGGAGCATGGAATCCGACATGTCGACGAACTTCCAGCCCTCGGCCATCATCCGCGCCGCACTGTCGATGCGAACCCGACCCATGAAGGCGCAGTAGCCAGCCTCGCCGAGGATGACCTTGTCGCCCTGGACGCCCAGCACCACGAGAGTGTGACCGGCAGGGGCCGAGCTCGGGCCGGAGCCCACCGAGTACGCCGTCGGAGTCGAGGACATCTGCTTGCCGGCCTCCCTCGCAATCGTGTACGCCGTCTCCTTGCCGTCGCCGACCGGGTAGGTCTGGAACGTCGTGTACTTGTTCACGAAGTAGGTGGAGAAGCTCACACAGTTCATCGCGTGGTTGTCGCCGCAGGAGCCAGGGCCTCCGCCCGGACCGTACCGATCGTCGAGGAACTTGTTGCCCTCCTTGTTGAAGAGGTCGACGAGGCCCTGGGCGTCCTCCTGCGTCATCCCGCCGTTCTTCAGTGAGACGGGACTGCCGCCCTGGGAGGTGCAGTTGCCCAGGATCGTGTTGATTCCGTCCACGATGTTCTCGATGATCCCGCCGACGATGTTCTCGACGCCGCCCACGATCGAGCTGTCGACCGACCAGCCGCTCATCTTGCCGAACCACATCTCGGCCTTGTCGCCTCGCGCGGTGAGCCCGGCCGCGCCGTCGGCGGAGCGCTCCCAGTTCTCGTGAAAGTGCAGCGCTGCCGTGCGCGGCGAGCCCTGCGACCTCTTGAGCATGTCCTTGAGGACCGTGGCATCGCCCGGGTTGTCACCATCGACCATGAACGCTGCCTGAGCCTTGATCGTGAACCAGTCGACGCCCTTGCTCTTCGCGTATTGGCGGAGCAATGTGTTACGGCCGCCCGTCCACTGTCCGAGACCGATGCCGTTGTCCGTGTTCTGTGCGGCGCTGGCCTTCGCGGCGGTCATGGTGTAGGTCCCCGTGGGGAAGTTTTGTACGCTCGTCGGGTCGACCCCGGACTCCTGTGACCAGTTGCCGAGGATGCCCGCGATGTTCTCCTTCGGCATCCCCCAGCTGCTGAGTACCGAGTAGATCTCCTTGGCGTTCTTCTCCACGTCCGCTGGTACGGCAGCCCCGGAGCCGTTGCCGACGCTGCCTGCGTTGACGGCGCACGCTGCTCCGTTCGCGTTGATGCTGCCCTCGGTCTGCGCTGTCGAGTTGAGGACGCCCGTGAGGACCGTGCCCAGCAGGGCCACGGTGGCCGTCACCGCGGCTATGCCCGTCACCGCGGCAGTGACGGGGGCCACCGTGGCCGTCACCGTGACACCCAAGACCGCGCCGGCCGTGTTGGCTATGAAGCTGCCGATCGCCATGAACGGTGCAGCGATCGCGTGGCCGACCGCCTTGAGGGTGTTGACGAAGAGTGTCCACAGCAGCTTCCCGGCGTTGACAGCCGTCGCCATGGCCGCGAAGAACATGGCCTTCAGCCAGTTCAGGAAGGCCATGGCCATGACTACCCCCATGGCCGGCGGGGCAGCGGCCGCGCCACCGCCGACGGCGACGCCCTTAGCCGCCTTCGAGCCCAGACCCTCGTCGCCCTTCGGCGCGCCGCGCTCGTAGCCCGTGCCGCCGGCACCCAGTTCACGCTGGTCGGCAGGCTTGGCTGCTGGGCCGCCGCCGGTGACCTTGGACACGCCCTTGACCGCGCCCTGGGCCCCCTCGACTCCGACGTTCTTCGCTGCACCAATGGCAGCTCCCGGAAGCCCGCCGGCCTGTGCGCCTGCCACGGCACCGGAGACGGCAGCCCCCGCGTAGCGCCCGGCGTTACGGCGGGTCGCGCTGTTGCCGTCTCCCTCGATCACCTTCTGGGTCGCGCCTCCGGCCATGATCCCGGCGACGCCGTTCATGCCCTGCTTGATCTTCGACCGGGTATTCGCGGCGCCAGTCGCCTTGCCTGCGGTCGCTGCACCATCTGTGGTCTCTGCGGTGCTTGCCGCGTCCGGCATCTTCGGCGGAGTGTTCGCCGCGCCAGAAGGGCCGGAAAAATCAGCTCCCGGCCCCGTGGACTGCTTTGGCACGCAGGCCTCGCCTTCGGGTAGGCCCTCGGTGCCCTCCTTAAGGCCGAGACCCTTGGTCCCACGACCCTGCCGGGGCATCCCCTGGCTCACCGACGTGTTCGGCTGGGCCTTCGCCGTTTCCTTCTTGGGGCTTTGATTCGGCTTGTCGGCGACCATGTCGTCTTCCTTTCCTGCTCAATGCCAGGTGGTGGGTTGCGTCACCTACTTGCCGCGCTCAATAGAGCGTGGTGAGGAAGTCCTTGTCGTTGCAAATGGTGCTGTTGGATTGCACATCCCTCAAGCTCACGTCCAGTCGGAGCAGGTCGAGGGAGAGGTCCGATTCGTACTGGGACTTGTTCCTGGAGTAGTTCTGATACGCCTGTGAAAGGTTGTTCATGATGTTCATGAGCGGGCGCATCGTCACGTCAGAGGACTGGTAGTCCCTGGTGAGGCTGGTGCCGTCCGAGAGAATCCACTGCATGTCCGAGGTTTGACGGCTGGTCGGATCCGAGCCTCCGTCACGCTTCTTGGTGAAGAACTGGGCGTAGCTCTGTCCAGTCGGCACCAGGGCGTGGAGGTAGCCGTCGTAGACGTTGCCTGGACGCCAGTTGAGGTCGAAGCCGCCCGGGACGACGTGCGCGGTCTGCAGCGCCAGCGTCGAGACGCCGTCCTTCGCTTCAGCTGCGGAGACGCCCGTGATCTTGTCGGTGGCGATCGAGGCCGGGACGGTCGGCGGGCGCAGGAACAGACCGTCGAGCTTCGTCGTCTGCAGGTCGGACGTGTAGGACTGAATCTGTGTCAGATTCGTGCGCATCTCGACGAGCTTCTGGTCCAGGGCATCCCTGGCTTCGGTCTCCTTCGCCTTGAGCGCGACCTCGTAGTAGGCCTGCGAAGGGTCGAAGGCCAGGGCGTCGAGCGCCGCGATCTTCTGGACGCCGGACGCGCCGGGGTTGAAGAAGACCCGCCACTGGTCGTATTTGGAGAAGGTCTCGTCGCCGGCCAGCTTGCCGCTGCTCTGCGTCTGCTTCGCTCCGGGAGTGGTGAGTTCGGCGTTCGCGCGGACCGTCAGGTTCAGCACTTGGCGGTCGAAGGGCCGGTCGGCATTCAGGAGGACCCCGACGTAGCCGGTGGAGCCGAAGGCGTAGAAGGAGCCCTTGATCCCGCTGGTGCTGACCGGCTTGCTGTTCAGTGAGGTGTCCGACCCGAGCAGGAACGCCTTGTAGTCCGCGGCGTTGTACGAGATCTGAGCAGTCGGACTGAAATGCATCATCACGAGCGTCTTGTTGCCGCTCTTGTTGGTGTAGACCCCGTCGACGGTGCCGTCGAGGTTCGTCTTCGACGTCTTGAAGTCGCTGGTGTACAGCGCCGTCTGCGATAGCAAGTCACGCTCCGCTTGGTACGCCAACGCCCCCGATGTGCTGATCGCGATCGCACCCGTGACCGCGAAGATGCCGAAGAACACCCCAAAGCGCTCGATCGCGTGGTGCGAGTCGAGCTTGAACTTCCTGTTGAAGGCCAGTGCCTTGTCCTTGATCCCCATGTTCTGCTCTCCTTCGTGCCTGCGCTGTGCTGCGGTCCCGGAAATGCCGAACCGGATCGGAGGAGGCCTTGCACCTCAACCGACCCGGTTCGTTCGACGCCCCTGTTCCCGGTCGTGTGCACGGTCTGTGACGGCCTCCTACTTGGAAGGGCTGCTCAGGAACCCGTCGACCTGATCGGCGGTCTGGACGATCACCGTGCCTCCGCCGAGGTCCGTGATGGTCTTCTGGCCGCCAGAGCCGATCGTCGAGATCAGCGACCACCCACCGGTACCCAGGGCTCCGCCGACGAGGATGAGGAGCGCGATCGTGGTCCAGCCCTGCTGGTTGCCTCCAGACTGCGGGTTGGCCATCAGCTTCTTGATCAGAAGCACACCGCCCCATACCAAGCCGGCAGCGCCGAGCAGCATGAGCAGAAGACCGCCCCAGAGCTCGATCTGGGACTTGGTGTTCTGCAGGAAGCTCGTCAGGTCCCAGCCTGCGCTCGGCAGGGAGGCCTGTGTGAGGGCCGCTGCCTCGTAGATCTTCGTCATAGTTCTTTCCTCTCGCCTTTAGGATCATTCGGTGACATGGCAGCGAGTCACAAGGCGACAAGCGCAGGTCGCCCACACGGGTGGGAGCAGATAGAGCTTGAGTGGTCAGCTTTATGTCGCCGACCCGCCTGTCGGCTCATGTATGTGTGCGTCTGTAGTGGCCAATGTACCCCATTCGAACTGCATGCATCAGAGGGTCGCGAAAGGCTATCGACAAGTAGTCGAGAGGTGCTCAGAAGCGAGGCGAATCGACGCCGCAACGGTCGACCGCAGGTCGTGGTGGACTCCTGTGGAATCCGCAGTGTCAGATGTGTAGTGTGCTGCCCCAGCACTGCTGCGACGCTGGCCTGCTCAGTTTCGAGGCGGCCACCCCCACACGCCCCGTCAACCGCGATCTTGACCAGGAAGTGCGATACGCCATGAACCCACTGCCCGGGGACCTTTTCGCCCGCCGACTCCGTCAAGAACGCGAACGCCTCGGCATCAGCCAGGCGGAGCTGGCGCGCCGTATGTCCGTACTGCTCGGCACGAACCTTGACGCCACCGCCATCACGCGCATCGAGCAGCAGACCCGCGCGGTGAGACTAGATGAGGCGGTCACCGCCGCCAAGGCGCTCGGGATTCCTTTGATCACACTGATCAGCGATAGCTACGCCCGGGAGAACGAGGCTGAGATCCAAAACCAGCTCGCCGAACTCGCCCTCGCCGAGCAGGAATGGGAGAGGCTGCGCCAGAAGATTCACCGGATCACCCGGACCGTCCAGCAGCTCTCCGCCGAGCGGGAGGGCTTCCGCTCTCACGCGCTGGACGTCAACCCTGAAACCGTCGGCGGCTACGAACTCGACCCTGAGACCCAGGCCGCTCTCGACGCCCGGATGCGTGATGTCCGCAACAAGCCGGCCGGAGAGGTCCCAGGCCCAGGGTCATGACGCTGTTCCGGACGGCCTGGCCGAACTCCCGGGCGTAGACAATCACCGTCTCGGGCTTCCACCACCGGTCGGCTCTGGTCACACTCTCTCCCGAAGGCCCGGCATCGGTCCGCGACCCCGGTGGCCGTCGACGTAGTCCCCGGACGGATTGAACTCGGCGGCCGAGAACTCCTGAACGGCCGCCACCGGGGGTGCAATGGGTCTGGGCACGGCGAGTGGTACCGCAGCACGGCAGAACGATGGGTTCCACACCGCTCCTCCTCGTGCGAGCCAGGGGGCATTCCATCCGTACGGCAGGTTGCCCGCCTCGCCCGCCGAGATCGCCCCGTGAACCGTTTGGGCTCTGCTTGGTGGTAACCGAAGAGTCGCCGGCAGCGTCGAAGCCGCCCCTGTCGGCGTGCCTGACAGGCCGATCACTGCCGCGCCTTCCGACCCTTGGCAGTGGAACCTGCTGAACAGGGTCGACTTCGCCCGGCCCTGATGAGGCTCCAAAACGAAGCGTTATCAGCCCCTACGTAGCCCCCGGGCAGATGACCGCACACCTGTGCGCGGCAGCCCGAAATGCCCGCCGGCCCCACTGGCCCTGGAGCTCGCCCAAGCCCCGCGAGCTGGGCCGGCTCGCGAGGGAGGATTAGCTGCTGCGGGAGAAAGACACAGTGACAGTCAACCTGTGCCAGCAGGTGCAGAAGCTATGAAAACCGTTGTTGTTCGGAGTGGGAGAGTGCAGGGGCTCGAACCCGATGACGGTGTACGCCGATCCCGAGCGGCAGTTCCGTGCTCCTCGAGCAGTACAGCTAGGCTCGTAGGCATGGGAATCGACTGGGAGAACATGTTAGGCACAAGCGGCAACGGCCTCAACGGCGCCTACGACAGCGCGGTCTCCGCGGTCATCTACGGCGAGGACCAAGGGGGCAGTCATCGGCTACTCCCGGTCGGCGAAGAATTCGACGACACAGACGGCCTGCGCTGACCTGAGCGTACACACGAAAACGCCCGACTCACCGGGGCGTTTTCGTGCCTCAGGAGCCAGCCCGGTTTGGCAAGACGCACGTTTGTTCCTTCCAGCGACTGGCCGGTGTCGGGGACGCGGACAAGCCCGGCCCCCTCACGGGGAAGAAGGTCGCGGTGGCCGGCGCCATGGACGGCCCGCTGGCCGCCCTGTCGCGCAACCAGATGAACGAGTTGATCGAAGCCGCAGGTGGCAGGGCCACCTGCAGTGTCTGCGCGAAGACCAGCCTCGTCGTCGCCGGGGACAAGGCCGGGTCCAAGCGCGACAAGGCGAAGGAACTCGGCCTCCCCATCGTCACCCCCGCGGATTTCGCCGTCCTCGTCGCCGACTACCTCGCCATGTGACTCCCCGGCCGGTGGCGGGGCGTGAAATCCCAGGCCCCGCCACCGGCGTCCGCGCCCAGATCCGCCGACACGGCGCAGCCGAGAACAGCAGGCGGTGTCAAGCCGAAGACCCGATCTTGACCTCCTTCGGTGGATTGGTCCCGAGAGGACTACGTGATCGGGCACGATGCCACCCATGAGCGCGCAGACCACCGATTCCATCCGTTGCTCGCGTTGCAGGCGCAGCTATGCCGAAGCCGGCGACCAGGCCGAGTGGAACGCCGTCCTTGATCGGGGAGTCCTCAGAGCGGTCTACTGCCCGGGGTGCCAGTCCCCGGCCGAGTCGGTCGAGGCGTCCGTCAACCAGGTCCTGCGCGGCTCCCGTTCCATGACCCGCGGCGCGGACGGGCTGCTGCGCGTCCTCGAGCCGGGCGCGTGGACACGCGTTGCCGCTGCTTCGCACCCCCTCGTCCAGGACGATCCGGACATCCATCTCGCGCTCACAGTGCGCGAGGGCTGCCTGTTGGTCGCCGTCGCCGGGCACAGCGATGCCGGCCTCGTATCCGCACTGGCCCCCGGCCCGTGCGCCGAGGTCGCGGCCGCGCTCGCGGCCGCCGAAACGGACGCCGATCCCCACGGTGCCTGTGACGCCCTGGACGCGCTCGGAATAGCCGCCCTGCACGACGACCAGCTCGCCCGACTCGCCGACCTTGCTCACGGCGACGCCCGCACCGTCCGCTCCGGCATCGAAGACCGAATCATCGGCCACGACGAGGCCTTCCAGCAACGCGCCCAAGCGCTCCTCGCCACCGCCCCGGCACACGCGGTGCCGACACACCCAACCGGCGCTGCCGGGACGTCGGACGGCTGCGAGTCGCACTGGCCGGCCAGCTGTTGCCGCGTGCCCTCGGCAGTCCGGCGTTGCGGCAACGGAGGCGCACCGGTCGGCAACACCTCCTGACGCCGGTCAGGGCCGCCCGAAGCACGAGGAGGGGTGAGAAGCGGACGGACAACGGCAGTGATCATGATGAGGGCGGGTCTGCTGGTCGATGCGCCACCGGCTGGTCGGTGAGTCGAACCGTCGGCTGAGGGCGTGCGTGGCTTCGAACTCCTGCTCGGCGTGCGAACGGCATACCCGTTGCCGGCCTACTCGGGACTGTCGAATTCACCAGTTGCGACGGCGAGGAGAAACCCGGCGTACGCCTGAGGCGTGACGGCCAGAGATGGACCGTACGGATCCTTCGAGTCCCGGATGTAGTACAGGTGGCCGCCTGCGGCAACCTCGACACAGTTCCCGCCGCCGCCGCTGTGGCTGGACTTCACCCAGTTCAGCCCGGCAGCCGGCCTCGGGACGGCAGGACTCGGTGCCAGCGGTTCGTGGATCATGCGTGCTCCGTGATCAGTCGGGTGAGGTGGTCAAGGGTGGCGGGGACCGTGAGGGCATACGCCGCGATCGCGGTGAAGGCGGCCGAATAGCGTTCTACGGAAGCGTCGGGGAGCCGGATGCTCCGATCCATGAGCTCCACCCATACGGTGGGGCCACCGACCGGTGGGTCCATCAGCACGAACGGCGCGGCAAGGCCGGGGTGGTAGGGGAGATCGGAGGGGAGCACACGCAGAGTGAATCCGGGCTGCTGAGCGGCTTCGAGGAGCCGTTCGATCTGCCGGCGCGCGGCACGGGGAGCGAGGCCCGGGAGAGCCAGGACGGACGGTCCGAGCAGGATGTCCTGTTCCGCGCTGAGCGTCTCGACCTGGCGGCGCATGCGCAGGTCCACCAGTTCGGTGACCTCGCGGCGGGTCAGGTCGGGGCGCATGCCTGCGATCACCGCGGTGGCAACTTCCTCGGTCTGCAGACGGCCGGGCGGAAGGTGGAGCTCCACGGAGCGGATCCGGCGGGCTTCCTGCTCGTCCGCGAGGTACTGGCCGAAGTCCTCCGGCAGGGTGAAGCCGCGGCGCATCCACCACGCGGGGCGCGCTTTGACGGCCGAGTCCGCCTCCCATAGCGAGGCCGCGGTCTCGCGTGCGGAGGGTGCGGCATCGTAGAGGTCGAGCAGTGCCCGGACGGTCGGGGGTTCGATCCTGCGCCGGCCCGTCTCGTAGCGGCTGAGGGTGCCCGGGTCGATGCCCGTGGCCTCGGCGACCTGCGGTCCGGTCAGCCCCTGCCGGCCGCGCAAGCGGCGCAGCAGGTCGCCGAGCTCCTTGCGGGCGGCTGAGGTCGTGGCCTGTCTGGTGGGCATGGCGGCAGTCTCCCCGGATCAGCCCTACACGGACAAGGGGCACTGAAGCAATTTGCGCCATCAATTTGGTGAATCGCATTGCCCCAGCGCGATCTGACGGACATTCTGGTTCTCGACGAAGCGTACCGGTGCGGTCGCCCTGGGTTGCTCGGCGTGCTCCGAGGTCGGCTCTCAGGGGGTGGCCTCGATGGTTCGCGCCAGCTCGGCGATGCGAAGGCAACCCAAGCTCCCAGGCGTGGCCGGCGGTGCCGACCCGGTGCTCCGTATCCCGGCAGCTCTCCAGGCACCGTGGAAGGGTGGTGAGCTCGTATGCGACAGGCGCAGGGAGCCGTCGAGCGCGGGAACGCGGCTGCGGCCGTGTCACTGGCCGGCCGGGCATGGCAGTCGGCCGGGGACAGCACCGGCGACCGGCGCTGTGCGCGATTCGCCAGGCCGAGGCGCACGCGGGGGAGCAGGCCGAGCGGATCGGCGCTGCAGGCGACCCGGGGGCGATCGGCCTGCACTGCGTGCCCGCGCATGGCCTTGTTCCCGCGCTGCGAGGACTGGGCAGCGGCTCACACGGCCGCAGGCCTGGAGAGCACCGCCCGCGAAGACATGCACGCCGGTGAGATCGAGACCTCCTGCTCCTGCACCTGTGGCCGGACCTTGTCGGAGCCGACTTCGCGACGGTCGATCACGTGGCCGAACGACCCACCTGCTCGTCCTGGGGCTCCAGGCCTCCACCGCCAGCGAAGCTGTCGGCCGTCCCTCTCTGGGACCTTGCGGGTGCTGACAGGCGAGGGCGCGACACGACCCGTTGGAGAGCCCGATGACTGACAGGAGCACGTGATGGGCGAGCTGGTCCCCAGGTTTCGGCTTCTCGTCCTGGAAAAGGGGTGGCAGAAATTCGAGGTGTTCGACCTCCGCTTCACCAGGGCCGCGCTAACCGCGGCCGACAAGGAAGACCGGCCGTCGCTGCGGACCGTCACCGTCAGCCGACGCACCTTCAGCCGCTGGATGTCCGAAGGGGTACGCACCGCCCCTACCATCGAGGTCGGTCAGGTCCTCAAGTACCTGTTCGCCATGCCCGTCGCGACGCTCTTCGAACTGGTAGACCCGGACACCTTCGGCCTCCCGCTGGAGGCCGGCCTTGATGACGACCTGGTTCCGCCCGAGCCCCCCGCCCTGGAGTTCGACGACCCCGAGCAGGTGCGGGATCAGACCCGGCTGCTCACCGCCTCAAATACCGACGCCGCCGTCCTCGCCATGGCCCGCACCGCCATCACTGGCATCGTGGACCGCTACGAGCGGCTGGGGCCCCACCAGCTGGTCGGCGAGGCCAAACTGCTGCGCGGCATGCTCCACACCCTGCTGGCCGGCCATCAGCCGCACCGGACCCGCACCGAGCTGTACCGTCTCTCCGGCCAGGTCTCCGGGCTCCTCGGCTACATGGCCACCAACGCCAACCGGCCGGCCGCCGCCCAGGCCTACAGCACCGAGGCGCTGGAACTCGCCGCAGAGGTCGGTGACCGCGGCCTGCAGATGTGGGCACTGGGCACGCGATCGCTCGGCTACTACTACCAGGGCCGCTACGACCTGGCCGACGAGGCGGCGGCCGCCGGCGTCGCCCTCGCTCCCGAGCATCCTCAGGCGATCCGCCTGCTGGCCAACGGCCGGGCCAGGGCCCTGGCCCGCGCCGGCCAACGCCGAGAGGCCCTGGACGCCATCGACCAGGCCCTGCAGCTCTCGGACCGGCACGACGTTCCTCCCGGGCTGACGTCGTGCATCGCGTTCGCGCCGTACTCCGCGGCCCGCACACTGGCCAACGTCGTCACCGCCCACCTGTCCGTCGGGGACACCGACCAGGTCCTCGACCGGGCCCGGGAGCTCGAACCGCTGCTCGCCGGCTCCGACTCCGTGTGGAGCCGCTCCCTGGTGGGCCTCGACGTCGCCACCGCCCTGCTCGAACAGGCGCAGCCGGACGTGGAGATGGCCATGGATCTCGGGCGGCGGGCGCTGGGGTCGGGCACCACGACCCCGATCCGATCCGTGTGGCTGCGCGGCGTCGAGCTCTACGCGCGCGCCGCCCGCTGGAAGAGCGAACCGGCGGTCGGCGGCTTCGCCGAGCAACTGCGTGCCTTCCGCGCACACCCCACCGCCGGTACCGTCGCTGGGAGCACCCGGATCCCCGGCGCTGCCTGAGCCGGCGGAGGAGGCGACGTGGCCCTGGTACCCGCTGACAAGGCATTTCCGACCAAACCGCCGTCCGACCTGGACGACGCGGCCACCATCGTGCGCGCCGACTGGGACGCCTACGCGAGGCTCGACCGCCTGGTGAACCACTGGGAGCGCCCCGGCTGGGACAGCAGCACCCGGCGCCTGTACTGGATGCTGACCTTCGACGGGCACCAGCAGCTCGCCGACCGGGCGGCGCAGTGCCAGCGCGCCCTCCAGCACATGGGGCTCGACCTGACACCGTCCGAGGGCCTGCACCTCACGGTCCTGCGCATCGGCGACACCAACGACGTGCCGGCCCGGACCGTGGACGCCCTCGCCGACCGCGTCCGCCAGGTCGGGCTTCCCCGTTTGGCCCTGTCGGCACATCCCCTCAGCGGATCACGCGGAGCGGTCCGCTTCTCCATCGCGCCGTGGACCGGCCTGGTGCACCTGCATCAGCAGCTCACCGCGGCCGGACGCGACCTCGGTGTCCCCGGAGGCACGAGCACCGGGCGGTGGCGTCCACACCTCGGCATCGGATACAACCCCGCCGACCGGCCGGCACGCCCCCTCATCGACGCCGTCGAGCCGCTGCGCGCTCTCGCGCCGGTGCCGCTGGCCGTCGAGACTCTCGACCTGGTCGAACTGCGGCGCCACACCCGGCGGTACTGGTGGCGGACGCTTCAGCGTATTGCCCTGTCTGTGGACGCTCACGGAATTCCCCGGGGGTAAGTTCACGTAATTCCCCACCCCCGGGGCATGTCGACGTCAGGCGCGGGGCTCGATTCGAGCGAGGCGCACGGGCTCGCCATCGAGCAGGACCTCGTCGACGAAGCCGGCGAGGACCCGCTCGTCTCCTCCCTTGGGGTAGTCCTCGCCCAGGGGGTAGCCCTGAGAGACGTCCAGGGTGATCAGGAAGTCGCGGAGTGCATCACGAATCCGCCCCGGCAGGGTTGCGAAGTCCGGCGTCTCGGCCGGGTCGGCGACGAGGTTCAGGCGGGCCTCGCGCGGCGCGTCGATGCCCGTGACCGACACGTCGACGAAGTCGTCGAGGCCAGCCTCGACTAGGGCCTTGTCAGCGGCGTCGTGCAGGGCGACGACGGCGAGATACTGCAGGACCTGGTCCCGGCCGAAGGCGGGGGTCACCAGCCTGGCGATCTCCTTGGCCGACAAGCCGTGTCGCGAGGCGTGGGCCATCGCGTGGATGAGGATGTGCCTCTCGCCCAGGAGGTTGTCGCGGGCCGACCGCAGGTCGGCGGTGATGTCTGCGGTGTTCATACCCACGACGGTATGGCCTGAATTCAGTCCGGTCAAGAGTCAGGCTGTACTGAAGTCAGGCCAATTGGCTTGGCTCAGTCGGGGCGGTCGGGGTGCGTGGGCGTTTGTTGGGCCGGTAGCTGGGGCCGTTCATGATGACCTGGTGGCTGGTGTTGATCAGCCGGTCCAGGAGCGACTCGGCGACGACGGGGTGGGGGAAGAGGGGATACCAGTCGCTGGGTGCCCGGTTGCTGGTGATGATCAGCTAGCGCCCTTGCCGCTCGGAGACCAGCTCGTAGAGATCGTCGGCCTGGGCCGCACTCAGCTGCCGCATGGCGAAGTCGTCCAGGATGAGGACATCGGGTCGGATCAGCTCGCGGATGCGCTTGTCCCAGGTGCGGTCCGCGTGGCCGCCGGCGAGCTCGGCCAGGACCCGGCTGGTCTTCGTGAAGCGGACGTTCGCGCCGTGGCGGACGGCGAGGTGGCCGAGGGCCTGCGCGACGTGTGTCTTGCCGACGCCCACTGGTCCGAACAAGATCACCGACTTTCCGGCATGGAGTCAGCGCAGGGCGGCCAGGTCGCGGATCTGGGCCGCGGGCAGCTTCGGGGAAGCGGTGAAGTCGAACTCCTCCAGGTGACCTGCTGCTCGAACTTCGTCTTCTGTAGACGCTGCTGGAAGGCGACGGTCTCGCGGCGGGTGATCTCGTCCTGGCAGAGGACCTGCAAGAAGTCCAGGTGGCCGAGCTCACCGCCGTGGCCTGGATCAGCTGTGCGTCCCTTGCCGGACGACGGGTTGATCCACTGACCCAGGAATCCGTAGCCGATCTGGGCCTCCGAGCCCGGCTCGACGTCGTCCCGCAGCACCGTCACCTTCGACCGGGCCGACTCGTCCGGGAGGTTCTCGGTCACCCACCGGCGGAACGTCGACAACGACACCGCCAACTCGTGACCACGCCCCTGTCCCATTGCGTGACCACGAACCCTCAGAGGTCATCCGACCGAATGCAGCCGGTCAATCCGACAGTTTGTCGGGTTGACCGGCTGTTTTGTTGTCTGAAGATGCGGATCGCCCCTCACGGGTTCGTGAGGGGCGATCCGCGTTTTTGCTGGTCGGGTGAGGTGCGTGGGGTGGGGTGGCGGTCAGTGGTTGGTGTTTTGCCGCTTGGGGGTCCAGTCGGCGGGGTTGTTGGGGGCGCGGCGGTTGGTGGGCCGGCGGCGGGCGGTGGAGCTGGCGGTGGAGGACACCCGCGCGCGTGTCGGCCATCACCTCGACAGGTCACGCTTCCCGGGCGCCGTCGCCGCCCGGCCCGCCCGCGGGAGGCAGCAGCCGAGCGATCCTGCCGTGTCCGTGGCCGGCTTGCTCGAAGGGCGATCGCCCGGCGGCACCCGCACCCCGACTGGCCGCGGCACCGTGTGCGCTCTCACCACCACCGGTCCGCGGTGCCCGCCCCGCAGCGCCGCTACCCGACGACCCCGGGTGGAGACGCCCCGGCCTGGAGCGAGGCGAAGACCCCGCCCCGGCCCAGGCCCTGGCGGCCGGGTTCGACCGCCGCGCCCGCGAAACCGCCGCCTGGGCGCCGATGGACGAGCGGCTGCGCGGCGCGGCCGCCGGTCTGCCGCGCCTGGCCGCCCTGTCGGGCGAAACAGTTGCCGACCCTCCAGGCCTCGTCCTCGCGCCCCGAAGCCGCCGCCAGCATCCGCGGACGAGCCCACGGCCCTGGCCACGGGCCTGGTCCTCGGTCTCAGGAGCCACTCCCCTAAGTGCCTGAGGTCCGCCGAGGACGTCCGCACCGTCATGGGCGCCCTCCCCTGCCGCGAGGTGCGCCACGCCTTGGGTGAACTCGCGGCCCAGGGCCTCCTGGAAGATCTGGTGCGCAGGCCCGCCATGTCCTGTTCCGCCTTCCCGCGCCACCGCCGGCCGCGCTCTGACGGCGGGTGGCCGCGGCCGCCGGGGCACGCGCAGGCCCAACGGCTGCGACCGCGGATGCCGTCCGCGTCCGGGCTCCCGTGGACAGGGGCCCGGCGGCGGGGTCCAGCACTCACGCCGGACCCCGTCCTCGCCCGCGACGCGCCTGGGTGCACACCGGGCAGCGCGAAGTCGCTGGCGTGGACGCGACGGCCTCCTTGCCCCGGCCCCGGGCTAGGGAGCACGTGGCCGTGCGTACGGCGCCCTGCCAGTTACGCCGAGGGCGGAGACCGACCGTCGACGGTTGGCCCGCTACAGGGGTTTTCGCGTCGCCATCGGGTGAAAGCACGCCGGGCCCGTTGGGCGGGGACGCGCCACGGCCAATGGTTCGGGGACCCATCGAAGTTCGTCAGCGAGGTGTCCCATGCGTCTTCCCTCTGTCGTGGCCCGCCGGGATTCCGGTCGCGGCCCCGCGCGTACCGCTTCCGCGGATCCGGCCCGTCCCCGCACACCGCTTGCGCGCCGGGTGGTGTGTGCGGTGTCGGTGGCGGTGCTGGCGGCGGCGGTGGCGGTGGTTCCCGCCGCGCCGCAGGCCTCCGCCGCGGGGCGCACGCCCGTGCCCACGTTGTACAGCTGCCCCGACTTCTACGGACCCCTGCCGCACCCCCTCCCGCCCGACGGCTACTTCGAGGACCAGACTCATCGGCTCCGCTGGGAGATCGACGCTGAGGGCCGCCCGACGAGCGCCAGCTTCGTGGGGCAGCCCAGGACCCGCGACCTCCCCGGTACTCCCTCCGTCAACTACCAGAGCGCAAGGCGCCCGACCTACGCACCCTGCCAGCGGTTCGTCGGCGGTCTCCCGCGGGACGCTAACGTCGCACAGCCTCCGATGGGGGCAACGTGGGACGGCGGGCATCTGATCGCCTACGTGCTGTTCGGCGCCGACGGGCGCTACAACCTGGTGCCGCAGACGAGCAAGGTGAACAGAGGTGTGTTCAGCACGTTCGAGAATGTGGCCGCTTGGTGCCTGAGGCCTGACATGAAGAACCCCGCCAAGCCGGGCCAGGTCAATAAGTTCTCGGTCCACGTCAACTACTTCCCCACGCCCCAGGGGGGGACGCCGTCGGTCTTCCCGGAGTCGTTCGATGTCGAGGTGGACGTCACCGGCGCCATGGGACCCTACGGAGCCGCGGGAAGGATTCCGTGGGACTACCCGGAACGCCCCACGGTCCCGGCGACCCTGACGGCGGATCTCCAGAATGTACGGAGAGATTCTGAATGCTGAGAGTGGGCCGGTGCGGCCCGGTGCGAGCGCCCGTCAGGCGGCACCGGGTGGTGGAGGCCTGTGTCGGGCACCCCGCCTGTCCGCCTGGTGCGGCGGCCCCGGGCGGATGGGCGGGGCGCGGGGCCGCGGTGTGTTCTACAGGAGATTCTCGGCGGTGCTGACCGCGCAGTTGCCGATGTCCTCGGCGATGTTGCCGAGCTCGCCCCAGATACGGCTGGGGGTGTCCGTGAAGTACTTGGCCACGTCGTTGAAGCTGGTGATGCCCAGGCCGGTGATGTTCAGGTCGATCTCGGGCAGCTGGTCGCCGGCGAGTCCGATCTTGGCTTTGAGCGGCAGGTCGACGGTGGCGCTGTCCTTGGTGACGGTGAGCTTGAGGGTGCCGGTGGCGTCGACGTCGAGGAGGGTGCCGGGCACGTTCCAGCCCGTGGGCGCGTCGATCGTGAACGTGAGGGTGGCGGTGGCGGTGGCGGTGAGTTTGCCGGCGGTCAGGTCGAGGGCGCACGTGAGGGTGGCGCTGAGGCCTCCGACCTTGACGGCGACATCGAAGGTGAAGCCGTCCTTGCCCAGGCTCGCGTCCAGGGCGGCGGAGGCGGCGTCCAGGACTGTGACTTTTCCGGACAGGGCGAGCACTTTGCTGGGGATGGTCCCGCTGGTGATGCTCGTCAGGTCGAGGAGGAACTGGGGGCCTTTGGTGCCGCCGGTGTCGGAGAGGGTGAGGAGCTTCTTGACGGTCAGCGGCTTCTGGATGTCGCTCTTGGCGTAGACGCCGGTGGGGGTGACGTTGATCTCGAAGCGCCAGTTGTTGTCGAAGAAGTCGATGTCTCCGGCGGCGTACAGGCCCTGGGGCCACAGGACGTTGTCGATGACCTTGCCGCCGGCGACGGTGACCAGGCGGATGGCGAGCTTGTGGATGACGATCTTCTTCAGGATGTCGAGTGCTTCGGGCGGGGTGAGCACCAGGGCGACGATGTCGTGGAGGCTGACGCCCTTCTTCTCGTCCTCGGGTTTGAGGGCGAAGGCGAAGACGGCGATGTCGGGCGGGTCCGGGGTGCCCTCGACGGCGAGGGCCAGGGTGACGGCGTCGGCGCCGCTGCCGATCTTGAGCTGTCCGCCGCCGCCGAGGAGCAGGGCCGGCGAGGCGTAGCCGATCTCGAGGAAGAAGGACTCGATGTCGAAGTTCTTGATGCCGAAGGCGTTCTTCCACGCGGGCGGGCTGTCGAAGTAGTACGCGGGCCCGGACGGGAGGGCACCGGCCTGAGGGTCGGGCGGGGCGGGCATGAGCAGCGCGTACGCGGCCGCGGCGCTGTAGGGGCCGGTCGGGTCGGTGGCGTCGGTGTGCAGGACGGGCAGGGGGGTGTGGCCGAGCGATGTGAGGTCGCGCAGGAGGCTGTCGAGGGTGTGCGGGTCGCCGGTGAGCGGGGCGATGACGGGCAGGAACGCGGCCTCGGGTTCGGGGTCGGCGGTGATGAGGGTGTGGCCGGGCTCGTCGAGGGTGAGGGCGAGCTGCCCGGGCAGGAGCGTTCCGGGGGCACGGGAGGTGTTGATGGCATGGAGGAAGAGCTTCAGGGAGAAGGTCAGGTTGCCGTTCGGGGGCTTGCTGACGGCCCCTAGGCCGGTGAGCTGGAGCTTTCCGTTGCCGGCGATGGCGGGCAGCTCGAGGACGAAGGAGGTGTTCAGGGTGATCTCGTCGGTGGCGGGCCGCACGGTGAGGGTGAGGGCCCCGAAGCCGTTGAGGGTGGCGCCCTGGGCGATGACGGCGGTGAACTCGGAGTTCTTGATCTGGGCGGCCAGGAGGGCGGTGACGGTGATGCCCTTGGCGCCGGGGAACAGTTTGGCGAGGAAGGCGAGGCTGCCGGTGAAGCCGAGGGTGGAGAAGAAGGTGAGGCCCTTGCCGACCGTGGCGGGCAGGCCCTGGGGGTGTGTGCTGGCGACGTCGATGGGTTGCTTGTCGGCGGTGCTGACGACCAGGCCGGAGTCGGTGAAGGTGAGGTCGTCCAGGATCGGCAGGCTTTCTTTCCAGGCGCCGATGTCGCGGGGGGAGAACACCCAGTCCTTCTGCCACAGTCCTACGACCAGGACGGTCGTCGTGGCGTTCGGGTCACCGGCGGGCCTGGCGGCCTTGCCGACGACGGCCAGCGTGTATTTGTCGTAGGTGACCTCGCCGGACAGGCCCAGTTCCCAGAGGGGTCCGCCTTGGACGCTCGCTTTGGTGTTGCTGAGGGTGACGGCGGGCATGCCGGAGGGCAGGGTGAAGCCGGCGCCGGCGGCGAGGCGGTCGATCAGGTCGGTCAGCGAGATCTTCTTGTCGAAGGAGCCGGTGAGGCGGAACGCGCCGGGGATGGCGCAGTCCGCGGTGATCCTGATGCCGTCGGTGAGGGGCTTTCCGCGGGGGGCCACGACGGCGGTGGCGCTCAGGTCTGCTGTGGTGGTCGCGCCGGAGCCGGACTTCTCATACTGGAGTGTGAAGCCGGCCTGGGTGAGGGTGACCGCTGCGGCGCCGAGGTCCAGGGTGGCGTCGGTGATGATGGCAAGGGCCTGCACGCTGAAGGTGCCATCAGAGGGCGTGATCTGTGCCCAGAAGTCGGTGAGGGTGATGCCGGGCATGCCGCCAAGGTCGGCTTGGGGCAGGAAGTGGCGCACGACCTCAGTGAGGGGGGCGTTGGTGAGGGCGTTCTCGCTCACGGTCAGGATGCCGGGTGGGATCTCGCCGTCGACGAGGAGGGCGATGCTGCCTCCCACCTTGAAGTGGCCGCGGACGATGAGCCGGATGTTGCGGGAGGGCTGCAGAGGGCTGTCGATGATCAGGGATGCCCCGACACCGGTCAGTTCGATGTCGCCGCCCGCGAAGCTCCAGGTCGTTTTGGGGGTGGAGTCGAGGTCGACCTGGACCGTCTGGAGCGCCTTGGTCACGCCGTCGGTTTTGAGGATGTCGGTGTTGATGGTGATCGACAGGCTGCTCAGCTGGACCTTGTCGCCGAGGGGGAAGCCCTTCTTCTCCGCTTTCGTGAAGGCCTCGCCCAGGCCAGCCCAGTCATTCAGGCCGGAGGTCGGGACGGCGTCCGCCGGTGGCGCCGTGAGCTGGAAGACGATGGGTCCTGGCTGGAGGGACCCGCCCACCTCGACGGTCAGGTCCTTGGCGATCTGGACGTCGGCACGCAGTTGCACGTCGTAGTCGGGGGTCGTGGTGTCCAGGTTCCGTGAGCCCGCCCACACCCAGTAGGACATGTGCAGGTCGGTGCCCGGGGCCGTCTTGCCGGAGCGCAGGTCGATGCCGGGCAGGCCGTTCGCGGCGGGGGGCAGGATGAGGCCGGTGAGGGGGAGCGTGCCGTCCTTCTCGTCGAGGGGCGCGAGGACCGCAAGGGCTCCGGCTCCGGCGGGCAGTCTGACCTTGGGGGCGTGGAAGTTCAGGCCCGCCCGCAGGGCTGGGCACTCGTCGTTGGCGGCGCGCGGGAGCGAGGTCAGCAGGAGCTGGGGAGGGTCGAGAGCGTAGGTGAGGAGGTCCAGAGCGTTCGGCTTCGGGATCTTCGGGAAGGAGGCGGTGAACACCCAGGTCAGGGGCAGCGGGATCGGCACGTAGAGGGTGGCGGCCCCGTTGTCGATGCCGAATTCGGCGGTGGTCGCGGCCGGGGCCGCCCCGGGCCACTTGATCTGCCCGGTGGCCTTGACGCCGGTGTCGGTGTTCTCCAGGTGCGCGCCGCCGAGGACCAGGCCGTCGGGGAGCCAGGCGTGCAGCAGCTTCGTGGCGTCCTGGGTGCCGAGGGTCTCGGGGCGTACGGTCAGCGTGCTGTTTGCCAGGCACGCGGCGATCTTCTGCTGCAGCTCCTTCGTGTCCATGGGTGGTGCTCCTGTCGAGAGGCCGGGGAAGGGGTGTGCCGGGAGGTGGGGCTGTCGCGGGTCCGATGGGTGCGGCCGGCGGTGGCTCGGCCCGGGCCGAGCCGGCAGCCGGTACGCGACCGGCAGGGTCCGTGTCCGGCGGGGGCGGGTGCTGGGGTGGAGACCCGGTCCGCCGGGTGCGCGGCGCGGGGGTGGCGGCCGGGGTGGCGCCGGGGTGCTGTGGGCCCCCGCGGGGGCTGGGGCAGTCGGCCGTAGGCCGGCGCGCCGCAGCGCGGCGGGTGTCTGGTAGATGGTGGGCGTGGCGTCGTGAAGAGTCACGCCGTTGGGGAAGCGGACGGCCGCGGGTCGGGGGCGGCCTGGATTCCAGGCCGGCTGCGGCCACGGTCAGGGCACCGTCCTTGAGGTGCGTGGCGATCCGCTCCTGCAG
>NZ_MSJQ01000290.1 GCF_014596515.1 Streptomyces sp. CBMA156 | reverse complement strand
TGCTCGCCCGGATCCGCGCCCACCGGACCGGCCACCGCCCGCGCCGACCGCACCGCCCCCGGCCGCGCACCGCGCTGCTCGCCCTCGCCTCCTGCGCCACGGCCGCCGTCACCGCCACCGCCCTGTGGCCGGACCCCGGTCCACCCGGACACCCCGCCCACGTCCGGGTCTTCAACGCCGAACGCGGCTGCCAGGACCGCACCGACCGCGACCTCCAGTGCAGCCTCGGCCTCGCCGTCGACCCGACCCGCCCCTACACCGCGGGGAACGTCGTGCCCACCCGCGTCTGGCACAACGACACCCTCGACGCCGACTGCCAACTCCCCACCGGCCTGCCCGTCATCAACGAGGAGGACCTCACCTCCACCCTCTGGTACCGCATCCACCTCCCCGGCCCCACCACCGCCTGGCTCCCCGCCGTCCGCACCCGCGACCGCCCCGCACTCCTGCGCTGCCCCTGACCGCCGCCGGGCCCCACGTCCTACCGGCCGCTCCCACCCGTCGCCGCCCCGCCGCCCGTCATCGGCCCGCCGCCCGTCGCCGCCCCGCGCAGGGACACCCCGAAGTGGGTACGGAGCCGCCGCACCTCCCACCAGGCCACCGCCGTCACCGTCGCGGGACCGGCGACCACGGCGCCCAGCTGGACGGGCAGCGGACCGGGCGGCAGCCCGCCGAACACCAGCCCGATCACGGCGAGTTCCCAGACCAGGACGCCGGTCAGCACCGGCGGGAACACCGGGTGCACCCGGTCCATGGTGAAGGCCGTACGGACCACCGTCGGCGAGGCGAACACCACGAACATCAGCACCCAGACCGGCACCGCCAGGACCAGAAGATCGAAGACCTGCCCGACCAGCAGCACCCGCACCGACCCCCGCAGCTGCCCGGCCAGCCACAGCAGCACCGGAACCGCCGTGCACGCGCCCACGTACTGCAACGCCATCAGCACCGCCGGTCGCACCTGCGCCCGCATGGCCGGGCGCGCGGCCGGCCCGGCGAGCCGGAACAGCACCCCGACCACGACCGGCGCCGTCACCAGCACCAGCACCGGAGTGACCGTCAGCCGCAGCTCCACCTGGTCGTTGGCCTCGCTCCAGTCGTCCGGCGACCCGTACACCGCCAGCACCACGAACCCCGCCGCGAGCGCCAGCCACCCCCGGGCCTTCTGCACCCGCAGCACCATCTGGTCGGTGATCCCCCGCGGCCCCGGCACGACGAACACCCGCCGCGCCAGCCGCCGCGCCGACCTGGCCATCGGGTAGAGCCCCAGGAACATCAGGAACGGCCACAGGCAGAACAGCACCGGCACCAGCGCCCACCCGCCGACAGCCCGCCGGGCGGGCGCCAGCAACTCCCGCAGGGTGGGCCACTCCTCACCCCGGAACCGCTGCCAGAGCGGAACGCCCTGCTGCCGGAACTCCCCCTGGTGGAAGGGGTTCCGCTGGTAGGAACTCTGGTCCCCGTACGTCACGCCAAGTCCTCACGCGGTCGCCGCCCTGCTGCCGGTACCCGGTCAGCCCTTGCAGCGCCGCACCCTACTGCCGCCCGCCCACATCCCGCACGCCCGGGCACCCATGCACCCGGGCGCCGCGCCGTACGGTGACGTGCGGTCAGCCGGGTGACGCACCGGCCCCGGAGGCCCGGGGGTCAGTCCTCGGCCCGCCCCCTGAGGCCGTCCAGCACCAGGTCCGCCAGGCGCTCCGGCAGGTCCGGCCCGATCGGACGGTGGCCGAGCAGGGCGCGGGTCTGGAGCGGGGAGCAGAGCAGCTCCAGTGCGAGGGCCGTGTCGGTGCCCGCGGGGAGTTCCCCGCGGTCGACGGCCCGGTCGACGATGGCGCCGGCCTGATCGAGGCGGGACTGCCAGAACGCCTGCCAGGCCTTGGCGAGGCCGGGGTCGCCGGAGCTGAGCGAGGCCGCCTGCGCGACGGACCGGCCGGCCGGCGTGGCCAGGTACTCGGCCAGCGCGCGGGCGAAGGCGGCCAGATCGGTGCGGACGGCTCCGGTGTCGGGGACGGGGATGCCCTCGCTGCTCCCGGTCAGCATGGCGTCCAGCACGAGCTTCTCCCGGCTGCCCCAACGCCGGTACACCGTGGTCTCGTTGACCCCCGCGCGGGCCGCGACCCCGGCGATGCTGAGCCGGGTGATGCCCTCCTCGGCCAGCGCCTCCAGGGTGGCCGCCAGAACGGCCTGGCGGACGCGTGCGGCGCGGCCGCCCGGGCGGCGCCGGACCGCCTCCGCTTCTTCCTCGGTCATGTGTCGATCACCTCGGCCATCACTCTAACGCAGGACTTCTTGCATTAAGCGGCATCCAGGCGCATAGTCGCTAATGCAAGAGTTCCGGCTTTAAACGCAGCAGGAGGCACCACCATGTCCTTCACCTGGCCCATGGACCCGCAGGACCTGTTCGTCGAGCGCTACCCCCAGATGACCCTCGGCCTGCCCGCCGACGAGGTGGACGCGGTCCGCGCCGCCGTCACCGGGATGTGGCCCGACCGGCCCGGCGGCTGGGTGTACGAGTGGTCCGCCCTCGCCGCCCGGCACGCCGCGGCCGGGCACCACCGGCCGGCCGCGCAGGCGTACGGCTGGGCCAAGTTCCCCGCCCTGGCCGACGGCCCCAAGCGCACCGCGCTCACCCGCCAGGTCGAGCAGTACCTCCTCGCCGCCCCCGGCTTCCCGGTGGAGTTCGAGCGCCGCACGCTCACCGTCCCGTACCGCGGCGGCGAGACCACCCTGCCGGTCCACCTGATGGCCGCCCCCGGCCTGCCCTCCGACGCGCCGGTGGTGCTGGCCAGCGGCGGGGTGGACTCCTGGAAGACCGACCTGCACGGCATGTGGGAGCAGCTCGCGCTCACCCTGCCCGCACGGCTGCTGCTGTTCGACCTCGCCGGCACCGGCGAGACCGCCCACCTGCCGATGACCCCGGACGGCGGGGCCGAGGTGATCGCCGGACTGGTCTCCTTCGCCCGCACGATCGGCAACGGGAAGGTCGGCCACTTCGGCATCTCGATGGGCGGCTACTACTCCGCCCGGAACGGACTGACCGGCGCGGTGGACGCCTCCGTGGTGCTCGGCGGCCCGGTGGAGCGCTCCTTCGCCGCGGGCCGCGGCTTCGCCTTCGGCATGGAGGGCATCGTCGGCAACGCCCTGGGCTTCGACACCCTGCCGAGCCCGGCCGAGCGCGAGGCGGCCTTCGCGGCCTTCGACCTGCGCCCGCTGCTGGACCAGGACGCCAACGGGCCGATGCTGGTGGTCAACGGCACCGAGGACGTCCACGTCCCGCTGGACGACGCCCTGGTGTTCGAGGGCCGCCGGGACACCCGGGTCGAACTGATCCCGGACACCGGCCACTGCGCCATCTCGCGCTTCGGCGAGGCGATGGCCGTGATCACCCCCTGGCTGGCGGACACCCTGGCCGGCTGACCCGGCGGTCCGGTCGGGACCCGGGCCCGCCCGGCGCCGCCTACGAGTCAGGCCCGCGCCTAGGAGTCAGGCCTGGTCGCCGCCTCCGGCCCGGGCGGTGACCAGGCCGGACTCGTAGGCGGCGATGACCGCCTGGGCACGGTCCCGGACGTCGAGCTTGCCGAAGATGCTGGTGATGTAGTTCTTCACCGTGGAGGCGCTGATGTCCAGCGCGCGGGAGATCCCGACGTTGTCGAGGCCGCCGGCCATCAGCCGCCACACCTCGATTTCCCGGGGCGTCAGCCCGCCCACGTCGGCCGGCGGCTGCGGGGCGCTCAGCGGCGCCCGGACGTAGGTGGAGATCAGCCGGGTGAGCAGCCGCGGGGCGACCGCGGCCTCGCCCGCGTGGACGGTGCGGATCGCCGCGCCCAGGTCCTCCGGCGAGACGTCCTTGGGCAGGAACCCGTGGGCGCCGGCGCGCAGCGCGGCCACCACGTACTCGTCCATGTCGAAGGTGCTGAGGGCGAGGACCCGGCAGCCGGGCAGGGTGCGGGCCAGCTCCCGGGTCGCGTCGACCCCGTCCAGGACGGGCATCCGGATGTCCATCACCACGACGTCGGGGCGCAGCCGGTGGGCGAGGGCGACGGCCTGCTCCCCGTTCTCGGCCTCGCCGACCACCTCGAAGGACGGGTCGGGCGAGAGGATCAGCGACAGTCCGCGCCGCACCAGCGGCTGGTCGTCCGCGATCAGGACCCTGATGCCCGGCGCCGCGCTCACCGGGCGGCCGTCCCGTGCTGGACGGCCGCGTCGGCCGTCTCGTCGGAGGCCAGCGGGATGTCCGCCAGCACGGCGAACCCGCCGTCCGGCCGCGGGCCGGCCGCCAGGGTGCCGCCGTGCAGGGCGACGCGCTCGCGCATGCCGATCAGCCCGTACCCGCCCCGGCTCCCGGCCGGCGGCTCCTGGGCCGGCCTGCCCCCGCCGTCGTCGCACACCTCGACGGTGACCCGGTCGGGACGGTAGGTCAGCAGGACGCGGGCGCGGGCGGGCCCCGCGTACTTGCGGGTGTTGGTGAGGCCCTCCTGGACGATCCGGAACACCGTCAGGCCGACGGTCGGCGGCAGCGGCCGACGGGGCCCGAGGACGCTGAACTCCGTCGGCAGGCCGACCCTGCGGGACTCGTCCACCAGCCGGTCGAGGTCCTCCACTCCGGGCTGGGGCGCCGGCGGGGCGGCGTCCGGCTCGTCGCCGGCCCGCAGGACGTTCAGGAGCTGGCGCATCTCGCTCAGGGCCAGCCGCCCGGAGGACTCCAGGGTGACCAGGGCGTCCCTGGCCACCTCCGGGTTCGCCAGGTTGGCCCTGGCACCGCCGGCCATCAGCTGCATGGTGGTGATGTGGTGCGCCACGATGTCGTGCAACTCCCTTGCGATGCGGCGGCGTTCGCCGGCCACGGCGCGGTCTGCCAGCAGCTTGCGGTTGGCCGCCACCTCCCGTTGCCAGCGCGCGACCCCGAGGCCGGCGCCGGTCACCAGCAGGGCGGAGCAGGAGGTGGCGACGAGCCCCTGCCAGGTGGGGAGCCCGAAGTGGCTCTGGCTCAGCATCGTCAGCACCGTCGTCGCGGCGGCGGCCGCGGCCGTCACCGGGCCGGTGCCGGCCCGGGCGACCGAGTACAGGCCGACGATCAGGACGGCGCCGAAGTGGTCGCTCGGCGGGATGGACAGGTCGACCCCGGCCTCGATCACCAGGACCGCGGCGAGCGCCGGCAGCGGGCGGCGACGGCGGACGAGCAGCGGCAGGGCCGACAGCGCGACGAGGAGCAGGCCCGGCGCGCTCACCCTGCGCACCCCGTCCAGCTCGCTGAAGAGCAGGTAGTTGAGCAGGTCGAGGGTGCAGGCGACGGCGGCGACCAGGGCGTCGGTGTGGGTCCACGGCGCGCTGTCGCCGCCCTGCGGCGGGCCCGTGACCGTGGCCTCGCCGGGCCCGTCCGCCGCACCCGCCGTGCCTGCCGCACCCGTAGCGGGGCTCTGCCGCCCGCCCATGTCCACTCCCCCTTCGCGCCCGGCCCGCGCCGTACGTCCGTCACCGGCCCCGGTCGGGCGTCCACCCGCGCTGATCAGCCCCGACGGGTCCATTGTGTCATCGGCCCACCCCGCCCCGGCATGGTCCCAGCGGCCGATCACGGCGGCCCCGACCAGGACCACGGTCCCGGGTCCCGGCCCGGCCGGGGAGCTGGGGCCCCGGTGCGGATCGTCCGGCGCAGGGACGTCCGCGGCCCGTCCCGGGTGATGGTCTGGAACCCGGCCGGGAACCCCCGGAGCCGAGACTGCCGTTTGCGGACGTTCGCGTCCACCGTCGGAGGAAATCGTGATCCGCGCACTGACCGGGTACTCCACCAGACACCCCTGGAAGGTCATCGTCCTGTGGGTGGTGCTGGGGGTCGCACTGAGCGGCCTGACACCGACCCTGATGGCCCGCGTCACCCAGAGCCAGAGCGCGGACTTCCTGCCCGCCTCCTACGACTCGGCCGCCGCGCTGCGGATCGCCGAGGAGAACTTCGGGCTGAAGGCCGACGCCACCACGGTGACGGTGCTGGTCGCCAGGACCGACGGCGCCGCCCTCACCGCCGCCGACCAGCAGCGGATCGAGGCCGAGGCGGCGAAGCTCGCCGGGCGCCGGGTCGCCATGCCCAGGAAGAGCGACGAACCGTCCTTCCTCGTCCCCGACCGCTCCCAGACCCCCCGGATCGCCCCGGCGATGACGGCACCCGACCGGAGCTTCGAGCTGCTCTCCGTCGAGCTGGTCGGCAACCCCGCGGACGAAGGGGTGCAGGGCGTCTTCCGGGCCTTCCGGGACGCGGCCAGGACGCAGTTCTCCGAGGCGGGGATGCGCACCGGCTACACCGGAGGACTCGCCGACGCGGTGGACACCGCCGACGCCAACGGGACCGCGGTCAAGGTCGGGGGCGCCCTCGTCATGGGGCTGATCGTCCTGCTCAACGTGCTGGTGTTCCGCAGCGTGGCGGCGGCCCTGCTGCCGCTGCTCGCGGTCGCCATGATCGGCGGCACGGCCGGCGGGGCGGTGGCCGGCGCCGCGATGCTGACCGGTCTCAAGCTCGACGCCGGCACCCCCGGACTGATCTCCGTGGTCCTGGTCGGCATCGGGATCGACTACCTGCTGTTCCTGCTCTTCCGGTTCCGCGAGCAGCTGCGGGCGCGGCCCGAGCAGCCCGCCCGTGAGGCGGCGGCCCAGGTCTCCGCCCGGGTCGGCACCGCGATCACCTCGGCCGCGCTGACCATCGTGGCCGCCTTCGCCACCCTCGGGGTGGCGAGCTTCGGCCAGTTCCGTTCGCTGGGCCCGGCCATCGCCATGGCGGTCCTGGTGATGCTGCTGGGCAGCCTCACCCTGATGCCGGCGCTGCTCGCCGCGTGCGGCCGCGGGATGTTCTGGCCCTCCCGCACCCTGAGCCACCGCCCGCGCGAGGGCTTCGCCGCCCGCTTCGGCGCGCTCGTCGCCCGCCGGCCGCTGCCGATGCTGCTCGCCGCCGTCGCCCTGCTCGGCGTGCTGGCCGCCGGGATGGCCGGGATCCGGATGGACTACGGCCAGGGCGGCGCCACCGAGAAGACCCCGGCCGCGGCCACCGCCGCCGAGATCTCCCGCGCCCTGCCGGCCGGCGTCTCCGACCCGACGAGCGTCTACGTCGTCACCACGGACGGCTCCACCCTCGCCCCCGAGCGGCTCGACGGCCTCGCCCGGGCCCTCGCCGGGGTCGACGGCGTCGGCAAGGTCGGCGGAACCGCCTTCGACGGGGGCCGGCACGCCGCCAGGATCGACCTCTACCTGAACGCCGACCCGCAGAGCCAGCGGGCCCGTGACCTGGCCTCGGGCCCGGTCCGCGCCGCGGTCGCCGCCCACACCCCCGCCGGGACGACGGCCCACGTCGGCGGCACCGCGGCGGTGTTCGCCGACATCTCCGTCGCCGTCGACCACGACCTGGCGGTCGTCTTCCCGGTCGCCGCCGCCCTGATCGCCCTGATCCTGCTGGTGCTCCTGCGCAGCCTGCTCGCCCCGCTGGTCCTGATGCTCTCCGTCGGGCTCGGCTTCGCCGCCACCCTCGGCGCCGCCACCCTGCTGTTCCAGCACGGGCTGGGCGAACCGGGCGTCAGCTTCACCCTCCCGCTGGTGCTCTTCCTGTTCGTGGTGGCGCTGGGCACCGACTACAACATCCTCATCACCGACCGGATCCGCGAGGAGATGCGGCACCCGGGGCCGACCCGGGCCGCCGTCGCCCGCGCCGTCCGGCACACCGCGCCCGCCATCGCCACGGCCGGCCTGGTCCTGGCGGGCTCCTTCGCCACCCTCGCCGCCACGCCGGGCAGCGAGCAGATCGCCTTCGCGCTGACGCTCGGCATCCTGCTCTCCGCCGTCGTGCTGTCGCTGGTCCTGGTGCCCGCCGTGGCCGCGCTGCTCGGCCGCGCCATCTGGTGGCCGCTGCGCCCGGCGCGCCACCGCACGGCCGCGCCGGCCCCGGAGCCCGTCCACGTCCCCGCGCCCTGACCTGCCTCCCCCGCCACCCGCCACCCGCCACCCGCCACGGCCGGAACCGGACGATCACCTCGTCCGGTTCCGGCCGTGGCAGGCTCGTGCCCATGGCCATGACCCCGCCCTCGAACGCCGAGGACTTCACGTTCACGCTGGACGACGCCCTCGACATCCCGGTCCGCGTGCGCTCCGACGGTGACCTGACGCGGTGGCGGGAGCCGGGATGGACCAAGGCCGCACAGCCCTGGCCGCACGCCCACGGCCTGCCGGGGGACGGCGAGTACCTGGTGACGACGACCTGGCGCCAGCTCGTCGACGCGGCCACCAGCGTGGGCCGGGACCTCACGCCCTGGCTGCGCCGGACGCCCTCGCTGGCGGTCAACGAGCTCGTCGCCCGGGTCTCCCCGCTCCACGCGTACCTGTCCCTGCGGGACTTCCCGGCGCCCGCCGGCAAGGGAGCGGGGCGGCGCCTGTTCGTGAGCGCCGTGTACCGGCACGGCACCGAGCGGAGCGCCCACAGCGCCTTCGGCTACCACCTGGGCATGACGATGGCCCAGTGGCTGACCGTCGGCATGGCCGGCCTGCCCTCGACCGTCCATCTGGAGGGCGGCGGTGTCCCGGAGTTCACCGGCGCGTCCGAGAAGTTGCCGGACCTGTACGGCAACCATCCCGGTGAGGAGCTGCCCTGGCTGATCGAGGCCAAGGGCCGCAAGCACCTGGGACAGGAGTGGCTGAGCAGGGGCCAGGAGCAGCTCGACGGCGGCTCGGCCGCGATGGCCCTGCCCCACCGGCAGGTCCTGTGCGGGACCTCCCTGCCGCGGGCCGACCGCTGGGAGAAGGACCCGCTGTTCATGATGGTCAACACCGCCGTCGTGCTCCCCCCGCCCGGCGGCGGCACCGTCCACCACCTGCCCGACCCCCCGTCCGGCGACGACGAGGAACAGGCCCCCTCCTCACCGGACGCGCTCCTCCGGGTGGCACGCCGGCAGCTCCTCGTCTACCAGGCCCTCGCCTTCGGGGCGGTGCAGGACCGGCGGATGATCCGTCTCAGCGGACCCGGGCACCGTGAGGGCCGGGCCAGGTCCGGGGCGAACCGGACGCTGCCCCTGGAGTTCGACACCGGTACCCGCCACCTGCGCGAGTCCCCGCGGCGGCACGGCGTTCCGGACGCATGGGCGGACCGGATGGAGGGCGCCCGGACCTTCCTGGTCGGCCGCATCCCCGGCGTGGGTCTGCACCTCGGCATGTCCAGCGGTCTGTACGCGGCGTGCGCGGCCCTGCACCGCGCACAGGCGCAGGTGCCGGCCGACGAGCCGGTGTTCCCGCCGGACGTGCCGCTCGCAGGCCTGGACGAGGACGACCGGCGGGAGGAACGGAGCCGGCGGGCCCGCCGGACGTTCTACGACCGCGAGCACGAACTGCTCCAGCGCACGAAGCGGGACATGGCCGACGCCTACGGGGAGGCGGAGAGAGCACCGGAAGGCCCGGTCGGCACCGGCTTCCGCCCGGAACCGCCGGATCTGGTCCAGGAGTTGCTGGAGGCCAGGACCGCGGAGACCTACCTGGCGATCGAGCCCACCGACCCGGTCCTGGCCCCCTACCGTCGCTGAGCTGCGCCGGTGCCGGTCAGCTCTCCGGAGGGGCGCTGATCCGCCGCACCTCGAAGCCGATGCGCTCCAGCCAGGCGGCGGCCCCGGCCTTGCCGCCGGAGAACTCGCCGCTGGTGAGGGCGCGGCCGAGCGCAGCGCGGGCCGGCCCCCGGGGGTGGGCCGGCCCGCTGGTTCGGTGTGCCGTGGCGCGGTGGCCGACGGTCAGTCGGCCGCGCCGACGCGGGGAGCGGGGTCGCCGCCCTGCCGGGCCTCGTCCCCGGTCTCGTCCCCGGCCTCGTTCCGGCCCTCGACCAGGACGGCGGGCTCCAGTGGCGAGGCGATCTCCTGCGGCTTGCTGCGGGACGCCCAGTCGCGGATGCCGAGCAGCACCATCACGAAGAAGATCCCGTAGACGATGCCGGAGAAGTACAGCTCGGAGTGGACCGCGAGCGGCACGCCCACCAGGTCGACGGCCAGCCAGACGAACCAGAACTCCACGTAGCGGCGGGCCTGGCTGTACATGGCGAGGATCGAGCCGATGAAGATCCAGGCGTCCGCGAGGACCATCCACCACGGCGCACCGGGGTAGAAGGAGGCGTCCGACCCCTTCAGCACCGCGCCGAACACGGCCGTCCCCAGCACCATCGCGACCGCCAGCACCACGCGTTCCTGCCACGACGCCCAGCGGACGTTGATGGTGCCTTCCTGCTCGCGGCTGCGCTTCCAGGTCGCCCAGCCCCAGGAGGCCGACACGATGATGACGATCTGCCGGGCGGCGTTGCCGCCGAGGTGCACGTTCAGGCTGGCGATCAGGAGCAGCACCGAGCCGAGGATCTGCACCGGCCAGGCCACCAGCGAGCGCCGCAGGGCCAGCCAGACGGTGGCGAGCGCCAGGATGTTGCCGAAGAAGTCGGACCAGTAGACGGGGAGGCCGAAGAAGCTGAACTGCTCGTTCAGCCAGTGGAATGCGCTCATGACTCACACCTTTGTTCGTGCCGAGCGAGGTGGGGGAGGTCGGTCGGCCCCGCCGAAGCGGGGGGAGCGGGGCCGACCGGGCATGTGGCTCAGGGCGCGCGGGCCCGGTGGGGCGGGCCCGCGCGCCGGGCAGGGAGAAGGGTGGTGCGGGTGGATCGGAGGCGCCCCGGGGGATGAGGGGGCTTCCGGGGAGATTCCGGGGAGGGTGGTGCCGGTGGATCAGGAGAGGCCGGCGAGGACGTGCCGTCCGCGCTCGGAGTCCAGCAGGGCCTCGGAGCGGCGGACGTCCTCCCGGGCGGCGAGCAGCAGCTCGTCGACCGAGGCGAACCTCTCGGTGCCCCGGATGCGGGCGACGAACCACAGGTCGATGTGTTCGCCGTACAGGTCGCCCGGGGCGTCGTGGCAGTACACCTCGGTGTGGATCTCGGAGGTGTCGCAGAAGGTGGGGTTGGTGCCGATGCTGATCGTCGCGCGGTGCACGGTACCGGTCGTGCGCCGGGCCAGCCAGCCGCTGTAGATCGCGGGCGGCGGGAGGGGCGTGCCGGGGTCGGGGGCGATGTTGGCGGTGGGGAAGCCGAGCCCCGTCCCCCGGCCGGCGCCGTGCACCACGGTGCCGGCCAGGGGGGTCGTCGGGACGTCAGCCATGGGGGGTGAGCTCACGGAACTGGCTGGTGTGGAAGACCAGCGGCTCCACCCCGGGGAACAGCTCGGCGGTGAGCAGCTCCATCAGGACGATCTCGTGGTCGCCGCCGTCGTACTCCGCGTACACCCGGGCGGTCAGCCAGAGCGCCGCGTCGTGGATCAGCACCGCGCCGTCCTGGGTCGTCCGCCACCCGGTGCCGTCGAAGCGGTCGCCCTCGCGGGAGGCCAGCCGCCGGCAGAGCGCGCCCTGGCCGCGGCTGAGCACGCTCAGTCCCAGCACCGGCGCCTCCCCCAGCCTCGGCCAGGTGGTCGAGGTGCGGGCCACGCTGACCGCGACCATCGGCGGCTCCAGCGAGATCGACACGAAGGAGCTCACCGCGAGCCCGACCGGCTCGCCGTCGCGCAGCGCGCCGAGCGCGACCACGCCGGTGGGGTAGGCCCCGAAGGCCTGGCGCAGCACCGCGGCGTTCAGCCGGTCCGCGTCCGAGGCCGCCGCGTTCGGCTGCTCCGGGTCGCCCGGTGCCGCCGGGTGCGGCCCGGCGGGTACGGCGGGCGGGTTCGGGTGGTGGGCGGGAGTGACCATGGTCGTCGCCGTCCTCTCGTGTCGTCGCGGCTGGGGTGGGTCAGTGCCGGTACCGCGCGGCCGGGTGGCTGGCCGGCAGGGCCGGGTCGGACGCGCCGGTCAGCCGCTCGCGCAGCGACTCGCCGGCCGCGTACTCGCCGCGGAAGACGCCCCGGGCGCGCAGGATCGGCAGCACCGACTCGACGAACTCCGTGGTGGAGGCCGGCTGCACGGTCGGCGAGAGCAGGAAGCCGTCCAGGTCGGCGCCCTCGGCCAGGGCGCAGATCTCGTCGGCGATCTCCTCGGCGGTGCCGACCACCGGACGGGCGCCGACGCCGTGGGTGTGCCAGTCGGCGAGGACGTCGCCGACGGTCTTGCCGGCGAAGCGGGCGACCTGGGTCTGCGACATCTCGGTGGACAGCTCCGTCATCGGGGTGTCCGGTGCGTACGAGGAGAGGTCGAGGCCGGTGAACATGGCGTAGCTGGCGACGGTGACCTCGGGGCGCTGGGCGTCCAGGACGCGCTGCCAGCGGCGCTCGGCGTCCGCGGTGGTGGCGCCGACCACGCAGGAGAACGCCGACATCACCTTGACCTCGTCGGCGCCGCGCCCGGCCCGCACGGCCTCCTCGCGGATCGCCGCGGTGTGCCCGGCGAGCTGCTGCACCGAGCCGCTGCCGACGAACATGCACTCGCCGTGCCGGCCGCCGACCCGCCGCCCGGCCGGGGAGGCGCCGGCCTGGAACAGCACCGGGGTGCCCTGCGGGGAGCGGGCGGTGTTGCCGTAGCCCTGCGAGCGGAAGTACGGGCCGTCGTGCTCGACCTGGTGCACCTTGGCCGGGTCCGCGAACCGGCCGGCCTTGTCCTTCTCCAGGGCGTCCGCCTCCCAGGCGCCCTCCCAGTACTTGTAGACCAGGTCGAGGAAGTCCTCGGCCATCTTGTAGCGGTCGTCGTGCGCCACCATCTCCATGCCGAAGGCCTTGACCGCGGTGTCGGCGGTGCCGGTGGTGACGATGTTCCAGCCGAGCCGGCCGCCGGACAGCTGGTCCAGGGTGGCCAGCCGGCGGGCGAACGCGTACGGCGGCTCCACCAGCACCGAGCCGGTGACCACCAGGCCCAGGTCGGTGGTGCTCGCCAGCAGCGCCGAGGCGATCACGAACGGGTCGAGGCGCGGCAGGTCGAGGGTCTCCTCGGTGGCGATCGGCGGGCGCACCCCGTCGATCTCCGACCAGCCCCAGGCGTCGGCCAGGAACAGGAAGTCAAGCTTGGCGTCCTCGCAGAGCTGCGCGATCTCGCGCCAGTACCCGAGGGTGTCGAACAGGTGCCGGCGGCTGTCGGGGTGGCGCCAGGTGGCGGTGCCGCTCGCGTTGGTCTGGGCGTTCTCGAACAGTCCGAGCTTGAGGTTGCGCATGGGTTGTTCTCCGTTGAACTGGTGATGCGGGGGAACCAGGGGGGACTGGAGGGTGGGGGGAAACCAGGGGGAACCAGGGGGAACAGGGTGTGGCGCGGTGGAGCGGGGGAACCTGAGGTGGGGTGACCGGTCCCGTCAGGGTGCTACGGCGACGGCGGGGGCGTCGAGCACGGCGGTGTCCGTGTCGAGCTGCGCCGCGGACGGCATGGAGGACTGGGCACCGAGGCCGGTCACGGCCAGCGAGGCCGCGCGGACGGCGCGTTCGGCGGCCGCGAGCAGGCCGGCGCCCCGGGCGAGGGAGTCGGCGAGCGCACCGCAGAAGGTGTCGCCGGCGCCGACGGTGTCGACGGCGTCCACGACGGGGGCCGGCAGGTGCACGGCCGGGCGGCCGGGCTGTTTGACCAGCGCCCCGTCCGCGCCGAGCGTCACCACGACGGCCCGGCAGGGCAAGTCGGCCCGTTCCAGCAGGTCGCGCGCCCCGTCCGGGCCGGCGGGTCGCGCCGCGCCGAGCAGGGTGGCGAGTTCGCCGAGGTTGGGCACGAGGACGTCGACGGCGGACAGCACCTCGGGGGCGACCGGCCTGGCCGGGGCCGGGTTGAGGACGACCGTACCGCCCTGTCCGCCGGCCCGCAGCACGGCGGCGGCGACCACCTCGGCGGGGATCTCGTGCTGCACCAGGACCACCTCGCCCGCCGCCCTGACCAGCCGTTCCGGCAGGTCGGCGACCGACAGGGCGGCGTTGGCGCCCGGGTTGACCACGATGGTGTTCTCGCCGGCCCGGTCGACCACCACCGAGGCGATCCCCGTGGTGCTCTCCGGCGCCGGGCGCACCGCCTCGACGTCGACGCCCTCGGCGGCGAGCGCCCGCAGGATGGGGCCGGCGTCCGTACCGACCCGGGCGACCAGCCGTACCCGCGACCCGAGCCGGGCCGCCGCGACGGCCTGGTTGGCGCCCTTGCCGCCGACGCCCTCGACGAAGCCCCGCGCGAGCACGGTCTCGCCGGGGCGCGGCAGGTCCTCGACGGTCAGGACGAGGTCGCGGTTGACCGAACCGACGACAGTGATGAGCGGCATCCGCACTCCTTGGGAGATCGATCTCCCACACTGTGGCCCAGCCTCCGGAAACCGTCAAGTACCCTCGTGCTGCGCATTCCGCCCGCTCAGCCGAGACCGAATCCGACCACTAAGGACCCGCCCACGTGACAGCGCCCCGACTCCTCGACGTGGCCGCGGCCGCCGGCGTCTCCCGCGCGACCGCCTCACGCGTCCTGGCCGGCACCCCGCGCAACGTCGACCCGGAGCTCGCCCGCCGCGTCGAGGAGGCCGCCCAGGACCTCGGCTACCGCACCAACCACTCTGCCCGCGCCCTGCGCACCGGCACCACGGGCACCGTCGGCGTGGTCGTGCCCTCGCTCGCCAACCCGTACTTCGTCCAGCTCGCCGACGCCATCGCCC
Organism: Streptomyces sp. CBMA156; assembly: GCF_014596515.1. Classification (GTDB taxonomy): domain Bacteria; phylum Actinomycetota; class Actinomycetes; order Streptomycetales; family Streptomycetaceae; genus Kitasatospora. The sequence continues at coordinate 14,597 of NZ_MSJQ01000290.1, read as the reverse complement.
AGCAAGTCCGCGCCGCGGGCGGGCAGTTGGTGGTCTCCGACGCCGCCAACGACCCCGCCGTCGAGGCCGAGCAGATCGAGACCCTGCTCGGCGGCCGGGTCGACGGCCTGCTCGTCGTCCCGGTCTCCGCCGGTGCCTCGGGCCCCGCCGTCCGGGCCGCCGCCCAGCGCGCCCCGGTCGTGCTCTTCGACCGCTGGGCCACCGGCTCCGGCACGGTGGCCGTCACCCTGGACAACACCGCCGCGATGCGGCTGCTCCTGGACCACCTCGAAGGCCTCGGCCGCCACCGGATCGCCCTGGTCGCCGCCGACCAGGGCTCCTCCTCCGGCGCGGAACGCCTCGCCGCCTTCACCGGGGCCCGCGGCGCCGACGCCACCACCGTCCTGCTGCCCAGCTTCACCACCGACGCCGGCCGCACCGCGGGCCGCCGCATCGCCGAACAGCACGGCCTGATCGACGCCGTCGTCTGCGGCGCGGACGTCCTCGCGGTGGGACTGGTCAGCACCCTCCAGCGCTCGGCCGTCCCCGTGCCCGGCCGGATCGCCGTCACCGGCTTCGACGACACCGAGATGCTCGAACTCCTCGACCCGCCCATCACGTCCATCCGCCACCCCCTCGCCGCGATGGCGGAGCGGGCGCTGACCCTCCTTCAGGCGCCGTCACGGGAACGCCGGGAGAGCGTGGAGCGCTTCGCGCCGCAGCTGGTGGTGCGCTCCTCCACGGACGCGAACGCCTGACGCGGGACGGCCGGCGCCCGCCAGACGGGGGCACTGCTCCCATCCGGCCCACGGCCGGCCAACCGGCCGCCGGGGCACCGCCGGTGACCGGCCGGAAGGCGGCCCCGACGACGCGGAACCCCGACGGCACGGGGAGGACTTCCGGCCAGGCCCGGGACGCCGGACGCCTGGACCGCGCGTCACGGACCGCCGCCGAACGGACCGTCACTCCCCCACCCCGCCGGCCGTCCGCCCCGAGGCCCCGTTGCCGCACGGCACGCCCGGCGGCCCTCCACCCCTCTGTGCCTCCAGGCCCCAGGACGTGACGATCCGTGAAACGGATCTGGCGCCTCCCTTCACGATTCCGATACGGTCTGGACCAATCAGCGGCCGGCTGTCCTCCGCCGTGCCCCCGCTGCCCCCGCACCCCTTCCGGGAGTCGTCATCAGCGCCCAGACCGTCCCCGTTCCCCTCACGCTCCCGGCGCTCCTGGACCACCGGGCCGCGGTCCACCCCGAGCGCACCGCACTGCTCGTACCGGGCGGTGGCGCGCTCACCTACGGCGAGTGGCGCGAGCGGGCCGTCCGGACCGCGCACGGCCTGGCCGCGGCGGGCGTACGGCCGGGGGACACCGTGGCGCTGCTGTTCGCCAACCGGGAGTGGGACGCCTACGCCGTCGCGTTCCTGGCCGCGCACTACGCGGGCGCGGCCGGGCTGGTGATCCGCGAGGACCTGGCCGGGGACGACGTGGAGCGGCTGGTGGAGGTCACCGGGGCGCGCTGGGCGGTGGCCGGGAGCGGCCCGCGCACCACGCTGCCCACCTTCCGGCCGGAGGAGCTCGAAGCGCACGGCATACCGGCCGGGGCCGAGCCCCCGCACCCGGCCGAGCCCGGTGACCTGGCCCAGATCGTCGGCACCTCCGGCACCACCGGTACCCCGAAGGGCGTCCGGGCCGCCCACGCGAGCCTGACCGCAGGCCTCCTCCTCAACCCCCGCCCCCGCCCGTACGCGCACTCGCGGCACGCGGTGCACGCCTTCCCGATCGGGACCAACGCCGCCCAAGCCGTCCTGGTGAACGCCCTGGTCGCGCAGCCCACGACGATCTGCCTCCCGCGCTTCGACGCGGAGGAGTTCGGCCGGGTGGTGGAGGAGTACGGCGCGGGCACGGTGTTCCTGGTGCCGTCGATGGCGGTGGAGCTGCTGAACTCCGGGGTCGCCGGCCGGCGCGACCTCGGCAGCGTCCTGCTGGTGAGCTCGACCGCCGCCGCGCTCCCGCCCGCCGTCGCCGCCGGGCTGTCCGCCGCCCTGCCGAAGGCGACGGTCGTCAACACCTACACCTCGGCCGAGGCCGCCCCCGCCCAGATCTCCGCGGTCGTGGACCCGGGCCGGCCCGGCTCGGTGGGCCGCCCGACCGACCCGGCCGACCTGCGGATCCTGGACGACGCCGGGGAGCCCGTCCCGCCCGGCGGGACCGGCGAGATCTGGCTGCGCCAGCCCGGCCCGCCGCGCGGGTACGCCGGGGCCGGCCCCGGCCCCGGCACCGTGTTCCGCGACGGCTGGGTCCGCATGGGCGACCTCGGCCGGCTGGACGGGGACGGTTTCCTGCACCTGGTCGACCGGGAGAGCGACATCGTCAAGTCCGGTGCGCTGAAGGTCTCGACGCTGCGGATCGAGGCGGTGCTGCACGAGCACCCGCAGGTCGCCGACGCGGCGGCGCTCGGGGTGCCGCACCCGGTGATGGGCCAGGTACCGGTGGCCGCGGTGGTCCCGATGCCGGGCGGGATCGACCTGGACGCCCTGCGGGTCTTCCTGAGCGAGCGGCTCGCCAGGCCCGAACTGCCGGTGCGCGTCCTGGTCCTGGACTCGCTGCCGCGCAACCCGAGCGGCAAGGTCGTCAAGCACCTGCTGCGGACCTCGTTCGAGGAACCCGCCGAGGTGACCGGCAGGGCCCCGGAGACGGAGCGCGAACTCGCCCTCGCGGGCCTGTGGCGGACCGTACTGGGGCGCCAGGTCCGTGCGGTGGAGGAGGAGTTCTTCGCCCTCGGCGGGGACTCCTTCCGGGCGGTCCAGCTGGCCGCCGCGATCTCCGCCGAGTTCGGCGTCCCGGCCCGTACGGCGCTGGTCTTCGAGCGCCCCTCGCTGCGGGCCCAGGCGGCCTGGCTGGAGGGGGCCGAGGCCGCTCCGGCCGGGCCGGCCGAGCCGGAGGGGGCCGAGGTCCCGCCCTTCCTGCGCTCGCTGCGCGCGCAGCCGCACGACCTTCCGCTCACCTCCCAGCAGGAGAACTTCCTGCGCTGGATGGCCGAGGCCCCGGACCGCAACGTCGGCTCGGTGGCAGTGATGTTCCGGGTGGCGGAGGCCCTGCGGACGGACGTCCTGCGCGAGGCGCTGTACGAGGCGGTGCGGCGGCACCCCGCGCTGCGGACCGGGTTCGTCCCGGTGCCCGGGGCCGAACCGGGCGTGCTGCGGGCGGTGCTGGACGACGAACCGCGCGCGGACGTGGTGCTGGTGGACGCGCCCGGCGCGAGCGACGACGAGGTGTCGGCGCGGCTGGTCGCGGTGCGCGACCGGCTGACGGACGTCGGGTCGGACCCGATGACCAGGCTGGCCGTGGTGAGCCGGGGGCCGGAGGACCACGTCGTCCTGCTGTCGGTGCACCACCTCGTCAGCGACGGCTGGTCGCTGGGCGTGCTGCTGCGCGACCTGGGCGTGCTGTACTCCGCGCTGCGCCACGGCCGTCGGGCCCCGGCGGTCCGCCCGGGGCCGGAGTACCGCGAGCTGGTGCAGTGGTCGAACGCCCACTGGCCGGTCTCCCGGACGCACTTCGCCGCGGCGCTCGCGGACGCGCCCGCGGCCGTCGACCCGTTCCCCGGCCGCCGGCACACCGAGGTGGTGCTGAGCGCCGCCCACGCCTTCACGGTGGCGCCGGAACGGGCCGCCGCGCTGCGGGCCAGGACGGCGGAGCTGGGGGCCACCCCGTTCCTTGCGGTGGCGGCGGTGTGGAGCGGTCTGCTGGCCGCCCGCAGCGGGCAGCCGGACCTCGTCCTGATGACGCCGGTGCCGGGCCGGACGAGGCCGGAGGCGGAGCGGGCGGTCGGCTGCTTCGTGCAGTCGCTGCTGGTGCGAGTGGACGCCTCGGGCTCGCCCGGCTTCGCCGAGCTGCTCGACCGGGTGCGCACCGCCGCCACCGCCGCGCTGGACCACCAGCTGTACCCGTTCGCGGAGTTCAGCCCGCGGGCGCCGTTCGCGGCCTGGCTGCGGTACGAGAGCTGGAGCGCCCCGGCCCAGCTGCCGGGGGTGGCCTGCGCGGCCTGGGAGCTGCCGCGCAACGCCACCGTGCCGTACCCGCTGCCCGGCGGCGACCTGCACGTCCCGGAGCTGGCCGTCGCCGAGCAGCCCGACGGCGGGCTGCGGTGCTGGCTGCGCTACAACGAGCACGCCTTCGACGCCGCGGCGGTGACCGCCCTCGCCGAGGACCTCGACGCGGCGCTGGCCGGGGCCGCCGGGGTGTGACCGGGGCGTGACCAGGGGCGGTCCGCCCTGCGGACCGCCCGCGCCTCCGGAGCCCGGACGCACCGGAGCCCGGCTCCGCCCTCCGCGGAGCCGGGCCCCGGCCGTTCAGCCGACGAGCCGCCCGGACGCCTCGTCCTCGCTGAGCGCGTCGATCTCGGCGATCAGCAGCGCCTCGATCCGGCCCGCGAGCGCGGCCGGCGTGCTGCTCTCGAACACGTCCCTGATCGGGACGTCGAGGCCGAGCCCGGACCGGATCCGCGCGGCGACCCTGGTGACCAGCAGGGAGTCCCCGCCCAGCGCGAGGAAGTCGTCGAACACCCCGACCCTCGGCACCCCGAGGACCTCCTGCCACAGCTCGGTGACCAGGTGCTCGGCGTCGGTGCGCGGGGCGACGTAGCCGGGGCCCGCCGCCGTCCCCGGGTCCGGCAGCGCCGCCGGGTCGAGCTTGCCGTTCGGGGTCAGCGGCAGCCGGTCCAGCACGACCACGGTGTCCGGGACCATGTACGCGGGCAGCCGCACGGCAAGGTGCTCGCGCAGTTCGTCCCGGCCGGGTTCGGCGCCCGGGCCTGGGACGGCGTACGCCAGCAGCCTGCGGCCGTCGCGGACCAGCGCGGCGGCCTGGGCGACGCCCGGGTGCGCGGTCAGCGCGGACTCGATCTCGGCGGGCTCGATCCGGTAGCCGCGCAGCTTCAGCTGCCCGTCCCCGCGCCCCAGGTACTCCAGCCGGCCGTCCGGCCGCCACCGCGCCCGGTCACCGGTGCGGTACATCGTGCCGCCGGTGAACGGGTCGGGCACGAAGGCCGCCTCGGTCAGGTCGGGCCGGCCCAGGTAGCCCCGCGCCAGGCCGGCGCCGCCGATGTGCAGTTCGCCCTCGGCGCCCCGGGGCAGCAGCCCGCCGTGCTCGTCCAGCACGTGCAGCCTGACCCCGGGCAGCGGGCGGCCCAGCGGGGGCCGGTGCGCGGTGTCCTCGGCCGTCAGTTCGGCCGCGGTGACGATCACGGTGGCCTCGGTGGGCCCGTAGGTGTTGACCAGCCGGACGGCGTCCCCGTGCCGCCGGCGCCACCGGTCGACCGGGTCGGGGCGCACCTCGGAGCCCCCGATGACCACCAGGCGCAGCGCCTGCGGCCAGCGGGTCTGCTCGCCCAGGGCGACGAGCTCCTCCCAGTAGGCCGTCGGCAGGTCCAGCACGGTGACGGACCGGCCGGACGGGCCGTCCAGCAGGTCGGGCAGGGTCCGCCCGCCGCCGGGCAGCAGCACGACGCACGCCCCGGACGCCAGCGCCGGCCAGATCTCCTCGACGTGGGTGTCGAAGCCGAGCGAGGCGAACTGGACGATCCGGTCGGCGGGGCCCAGCGCGTAGCCGTCCGGGCCGGCCATCCAGTCGACGCGGGCGGACACCGCCGGGTGGTCGACGGCGACGGCCTTGGGGGTGCCGGTGGATCCCGAGGTGTAGAGGACGTAGGCGGGGCCGGCCGGGTCGGGCGGGGCGAGGTCGCCGGTCCCGGGCCCGGGCAGGTCCGCGCCGGTGAGGGTGAGCACGGCGCCGGCCTCGCGGACCATCAGGGCGCGCCGCTCCTCGGGGTGGGCCGGGTCGAGCGGGAGGTAGGCGGCGCCGGCCTTCCAGACCGCGGTCAGAGCGACGACCAGGTCGGGGGAGGGCGCCATCGCGACGGCGACCACCCGACCCGTCACCGGGCCGAGCCGGCGGGCGAGTTCGGTGGAGCGTCGGTCGAGTTCGGCGTAGGACAGCGTCCGTCCGTCACATTCCAGGGCCGGCGCCCCTGGCCGCGCGGCGACCTGGTCGGCGAACCGCTCCAGCACCGTCCGCAGGCCGGCCGGGGCGTCCGGTCCGGCGCCCAGGGCGAGCAGCTCGGCCCGCTCCCGCGCTCCGACGAACCAGTCTCCGTGCAGGGGGAGTTCCGGGTCCTCGACGATCCGCGCGTACAGCTCGCGGCACCGCTCGCCGAGCGCCTCGACGGTCTCCCGGTCGAACAGCTCGCGGTCGTAGCAGAAGGAGAGGGTGATCCCGCCGTCGGCGGTGCGCCAGCTGTCGAGCAGCAGGTCGGTCTTGGCCTGCTCGAAGCCGGAGTCCATGCTCGTGGTGCGCACGCCCGCGGGCAGGTCGGGCTCGCCGGCGCCGTCCGCGAGTTCGTACTGGCTCTGGTGGACGAAGACGGCCTGGTAGAGCGGCCCGGCTCCGGCGTCCGGGGGCAGGCCGAGGTGGGCGGCGAGCCGTTCGGCCGGGGCGTCGGGGCGGCTCAGGGCGGCGAGCGCGGCGGACCTGGTCCGCTTCAGCGCGGTGCGGAAGTCGGGGTCGCCGGTCAGGTCGGACCTGATCACCGCGGTGCGGTTGAAGTAGCCGACCAGGGCCTCGTGCGCGGCCTCGGTGCGGCCGGCCAGCGGGGTGCCGACGACGAAGTCCCGGCAGCCGGTCCAGCGCGCGAGCACGCTCTGGTAGCCGGTGAGCAGCACCATGAACGGGGTGCACCGCTCCTGGCGGGCGAACCGGTCGAGGGCGGTGGTCAGGGCGGGGTCGAGGGAGACGGTGACGAACCCGGCGGGCCTGGCGGGGTTGCGCGGTCGCGGCCGGTCGAAGGGCAGTCGCAGCGCTCCGGTGCCGGCCAGCCGGTCGGCCCAGAACCGGAACGCCTCCTCGCCCGCCGCACCGCCCGTCGCTGCCTGCTCGGCGCGGGCGAAGTCGCCATACTGGAGGGCGAGTTCGGGAAGGCCCGCGGGGGCTTCGCCGATCGCCTCGCGGTAGAGGGCGAGCAGTTCGCGCCACATCGTGCGGAAGGACCAGCCGTCGGCGACGACGTGGTGGACGACGACGCTGACGGCGTGCTCCCGCTCGCCCGCGCTGATCAGGGTGGCGCGCAGCGGCGGCGCGGCGGCGAGGTCGAACGGCGCGTTGACGTACGGGCGGCAGGCGTCCGTGAAGTCGGACTCGGTGGCGCCCTCGGGCAGTCGCAGGGTGACCAGGTCGATCCCGGCCGGGGGCTGGACCAGCTGGACGGGCTCCGCGTCGTCGGGGCCGGCGTACACGAAGCGGGTGCGGAGGATCTCGTGCCGCTCGGTCAGCCGGTTCAGGGCGGTGCGCAGGGCCTGCGGGTCGATCGGCCCGGTCCAGCGCCGGTTGAGGTACATGTTGAAGCTGGCGTCGTCCGGGTGGAGCTGCTGGAGGAACCAGAGCCGGCGCTGTTCTGCGGTCAGCGGGTGGGTGGTGCTCACCGGACGGTCACCTCGGTCTCGGAGCGGTGCGGGTGGGTGGGTGCCGCGGTGGCTGCGGCGTCTGCCAGTCCTGCGGGTTCTGCGGCCTCTGCGGTGCCCGCCGGGCCGGCGGTCCGGTCCTGGATGGTCTGGAGGCCGATCAGGTCGTCGGGTTCGGCGTCCGGGACGTCCCGGTCGAAGTGGCGCAGCACCGGGACGGTCAGGCAGACCAGCGCGAGGACGGCCATGGCGAGGCCGAACAGCAGGTAGAGCAGTCCGATGCCGCGGCCGTCGCCGGTGCCGGTGAGCCGGCCCACGGTGGTGGCGAGGGCGCCGTCGTGGTCCATCAGCGGCTGGAGCAGCCCGGGGCCGAACGGGGCGATCAGGGCGAAGCCGACCGGCAGAGTCGACCAGGCGACCATGGTGTTCACCGCGATCACCCGGCCGTGGAAGCGCAGCGGCACCTTGGTCTGCACGATGGTCGCGTAGGAGCCGTTGAGCAGGGCGAGCGCGAAGGTCATGCCGAACGCGCCGAGGGCGACCGTCCAGACCGACGGGCGCAGCCCGGTGAGCAGGCAGGCGGCGGCGACGGCGAGGGTGGCGAGCAGCACCCCGCGCAGCCTGCCGTGCCGCGGTCCGCCCCAGACGAGCAGGGTGATCCCGCCGAGGACGGCGCCGAGGCCGGCCGCGGTCGACACCCAGCCGGCGGCGGCGAGCGGGGCGAAGGAGAGCACGAGCGGGGTGGTGAGCAGGAACAGCGGGGAGAGGAAGACGTTCAGGACGGCGAAGTACAGCAGCATCGCCCGGAAGTGCCGGCTGCCGAGGGCCCTGCGGAAGCCCTCGCGGATCTCGGCGGAGATGCTCTCCCTGCGGGTGGAGCCCATCATGTCGGGGAACCGTACGGCCAGGGTGACGCCGAGGGCGAACACGTAGCTGGTCACGTCGAGGACCAGGATGCCGCCGAGTCCGATCGCGGCGAGCATGCCGACGGCGAACAGCGGGACGAGGAACTGGGCGAGGCCGAAGGCCATCTGGACGACGCCGTTGGCCCGGCCGAGGTAGCGCTTGGGGACGAGTTGCGGCACGGCGGCGTTCCAGGCGAGCCGTTGGAAGGTGAGGGCTGTGGAGAGCACGGCGATGAGCGCGTAGGCGTGCCAGACCTGGAGGCTGTCGGTGAGGTACAGCAGGAGCAGCAGGGCCTGGGTGGCGCCGGCGGCGATGTCGCCGCGGATCATGGTCCGGCGCCGGTCGCCGCGGTCGACGACCGCGCCGGCGAGCGGGGCGGCGAGGATGCCGGGCACCAGGCCGCAGGCGGCCAGCAGGCCGAACTGGGCCAGGGAGCCGGTGCGCAGGTAGATCCAGACCGGCAGGGCGAACTCGGTGAGCGCCGATCCGATCATCGACACCTGCTGCCCGGAGGCGACGGTGAGGAATCGGCGCATGGTCGGGCGGACGGGCGCGTCCGGCCCGGCCGGGACCGGTCCTCCGGCGCCGGCGACGAGGCTGTCCCCGGCGATGAGGCTGTCCCCGGCGGACCCGGCCCTGGACAGCCCGGCCAGCCACCAGGTGGCGCCGTCGGTCCTGCGGTGGCGGTCCTCCTCCCCCGCGGCGATCGACCGGTGGACGCCGGTGACGATGGCGGCGAGTTCGGCGGCCCGGTACTTGAGGTAGAAGTGGCCGGCCTCGTCGAGCACCACCACGGCGGTGGTGCCGGTGAGCCGGTGCCACTCGCGGTAGCGCTCCTGGTAGAACTCGGTGGCCGGGTCGCGTTCGCCGCAGACCGCGATGACGGGGGCCTTGATCCGTCCGCCCTCCGTGCCGAACATCCGGGTGAAGTAGCGCTCGACGTCCTTGGTGCCGGTGCGGCGGTTGTGGACGATCAGCCGCAGCTGCTCCGGTTCCAGTTCGTCGGTGTCCATCCCGGCGGCCGCCAGGCCGTTGATCATGTCCTGGTCGCTGCGCATCCGGTCGAGGAGTTCGGCCCAGCGCTCCCCGATCGCCGCGCCGCGTCCCCTGGGGCGGGCGAAGGGGAAGATGCCGCCGAGGTGGACGGCGTCGATCTCCCGGCCGGCGGCCTCGACCCGGCGGGCGATCTCCACGGCGAGGCGGACGCCGACGCCGCAGTGCCCGTACAGCACGATCCGGCCCTCGACGTTCTCGATGATCTCGCGGGCGCACCGGTCGGCGACCTCCTCGACGCCCATCGGCTCCTCGCCGAGTTCGTGTCCGGGGACGGCGATGGAGTGCAGGGCCCAGTCGTCGGGCAGGGCGTCGGCGAGCGGCTTGTAGATCAGCGCGCTGCCGCCGCCGTAGGGCGCGCAGACCACGCTGCCGGTGGTGCGGCGGCGTTCGGGGGTGAGGCGGTGCAGCAGCCCGGCCGGGCCCCGGTCGGCGTCCGGGTCGGCGACGAGCCCGGCGAGCTGGCGGACGGTCGGGAAGCGGAAGAGGTCCATCACGCCGACCGGGGTCGGCAGGTCGGGGAAGGCGCGGCGCAGCCGGGCGACGACCTGGGTGGCGAGCAGCGAGTGCCCGCCGATCTCGAAGAAGTCGTCCAGGGCGCCGACCCTGGCGACGTCGAGCACCTCGGCCCAGATCGTGGCGATCAGGGCCTCGGTGCCGTCCTCCGGTTCGACGTGGCCGCCGGCCGGGGCGGCGTCCTCGGGCTCGGGCAGGGCCCTGCGGTCGACCTTGCCGTGGGCGAGCAGCGGGAGGCGGTCGAGGACGACGAACCGGGCGGGGACCATGTAGTCGGGCAGGACGGTGCCGAGTTCGGTCCGCAGGTCGGCCGGGGCCGGGACGGCCGTGTCGCCCGCGCGGCCGAGGTAGGCGACGAGGTTCTGCCGGATGCCCTCACCGCGGACGGTCACGAAGGCCTGGGCGACGCCGGGCAGCGCGGTGAGCGCGGCCTCGATCTCGCCGGGCTCGACCCGGTAGCCGCGGACCTTGATCTGGTCGTCGGCGCGTCCCAGGTACTCCAGCGCGCCTTCGGGCCGCCACCGGGCCAGGTCGCCGGTGCGGTACATCCGGCCGTCGGCGAAGGGGTCGTCGACGAAGCGTTCCGCCGTCAGGTCGGGGCGGCCCAGGTAGCCGCGGGCCAGCCGCTCGCCGCCGAGGTACAGCTCCCCCGTCACGCCGGGCGGCACCGGCCGCAGGTCGCCGTCCAGCACGTAGCAGCGCGCGCCGGCGAGCGGGGTGCCGATCGGGGTGTTGCCCGGGCCGTGCTCCCCGGGGAGGACCTCGTGGACGGTGACGCCGACCGTCGCCTCGGTCGGGCCGTAGTGGTTGAACACCGCGCACCGGCCGCGGGCGGCCAGGTCGGCGGCCCAGGCCCAGGACGAGGCCTCGCCGCCGAGCACCAGCGCCCGGCGCGGCAGCAGGCGCTCGACCGGGGCGTCGGCGGACAGCGCGGCCAGGTGGGAGGGCGTCATCTTGAGGTAGTCGAGCCGCGCGGTCTCGATCTGCTCGGCGAGTTCGGCGCCGGCGATGCGGCGCGGCAGCAGGTGCACCCGGCCGCCGGTGGCGAGCGCCGTGTAGAGCATGGTGATGCTGAAGTCGAAGGACAGCGACTGGAGCAGCCCGTAGCGGGCGCCGGGTTCGATCCGCAGCCGTTCCCGCACGCCGGTCAGGTAGTTGACGATCTCGCGGTGCTGCACCGCGACGCCCTTGGGCTGCCCGGTGGAGCCCGAGGTGTAGATGACGTACGCGAGGTCGTCGGGTCCGGAGGCCTCCGGGAGCGGTTCGTCGTCCGGGGCGAGGTCGACGCGGTCCACGAGCAGGTCCGCGCCCGTGTGGCCGGGGAAGCAGGCGCGCAGCTCCGAGTCCGTCACCAGCACCCGGACGTCCGCGTCGGCCACCAGGTGGGAGAGCCTGGCGGGCGGCTGTTCCGGGTCCAGCGGGAGGTAGCAGCCGCCGGCCTTCAGGACGGCGACCAGTGCGACGGCGAGGTCCGGCGACTGCTCCAGGCAGACCGCCACCCGGTCGTCCGGGCCGACGCCGAGCGCGCGCAGCCGTCGGGCCAGGGCGGTGGCCCTGGTGTCGAGTTCGCGGTGGGTGACGGTCTCGTCCTCGAAGACCAGTGCCGGGCTGTCGCCCGCCTGCCGGGCCGCGACCGAGAGGAGGGCGGTCAGCGTCCGCGGTCCGTCCTCGGGCAGGGCCGGGCCGGCGGCCCAGCCGTCGACGGCGTCGCGGCGCTCGGCGGCGGTCAGCACCGGCAGTTCGTCGACGGGCCGGCCGGGGTCGGCCGTCGCGGCCGTCATCAGGACCTCGAAGCGCTCGGCGAGCCCTCGCACGGTGCCGGCGTCGAAGAGGTCCGTGCGGTAGGTGATCAGGCCGAACAGCCCGCCGTCCTTCTTCTCCCGCAGGTAGAAGGCGAGGTCGGCGTGGCTGGTGGTGGCCGCGTGCCCGAATCCCTCGGCGGGGGCGGCGGGCGTGGCGGCGGCCGCGCGGTCGCCGTAGTTCTGGTAGGCGAAGGTCACCTGGAACACCGCCGAGCGGCTGACGTCCCGCTCGATGTCCAGGTCGGCGACCATCTGCTCGAACGGCACCTCCTGGTGGGTGTAGGCGTCGAGCGTGGTCTCCCGCACCCGGCCGACCAGCCCGCCGAAGGTGGTGCCGTCCGCCAGCCGGGCCCGGATCGGCAGCATGTTGACGAACGCGCCGACCACGGGCTCCAGTTCGCGGTGGAGGCGGCCGGCCACGGCCGAGCCGATCGCGAAGTCCCGCCGGCCGGTGTGCCGGGCGAGCAGGGTCTGGAGTCCGGCCATCAGCACCATGTAGGCGGAGGCCCCGTGGGCGCGGGCGCACTCGGCGACGGCGCCGGCGAGTTCCGGGCTCCAGTGCAGTTCGACGGCGGCGCCGTCGAAGGTGAGCAGCGGCGGGCGGGGGCGGTCGGCGGGCAGTTCCAGGGCGGGGACGTCGGCGAGTTCGGTGCGCCAGTAGTCCCGGGAGGCGGCCAGCGCGCCGCTGTCCAGCCGGTCCCGCTGCCAGCGCGCGTAGTCGCCGAACTGGACGGGCAGCGCCGGGAGTTCGTGGTCGGCCTGGTGGGCGTACCGGTCGTAGAGCAGGTCCAGTTCCCGGTTGAGGATGTCGATGGACCATCCGTCGCCGACGATGTGGTGCATGACCAGGGCGAGCACGTGGTCCTGGTCGGAGAGCCGGACCAGCAGGGCCCGCAGCAGGGGCCCGGCGGCGAGGTCGAAGGGGATCGCGGTCAGCGCCCCGATCTCCTCGGCGGCTCTTCGGCCGGGGTCGGGGTCGCCGGAGGCGTCGACGAACGTGGCGGCGAACGGGCCGGGTCCGGCGACCAGGACCTCGGCCCTGCCGTCCTCGGTGACCGGGAAGGTCATCCGCAGCGCCTCGTGACGCTCCACCAGGGCGGTCAGCGCGGCGTCCAGGGCCGGGCGGTCCAGCGGTCCGCGCAGCCGCCGGGCGGGCGCGAGGGTGTACGCCGTCCCGCCGGGTGCGAACTGGTCCATGAACCAGAGCCGTTCCTGCCCGCTGGACAGCGGCGGCGCGGTGCCCTCCGGGCGGGGCTCGACCGCCCGCACCGGGGCGGCGGCCCGCCGCAGGCGCTGGGCGAGCAGGGATCGTTTGGTGTCGGACCAGTCGGCGGGCAGGTCCTGGGTGTCGGTCATCGGCAGTCCATTCGGGCATGCGAGGGGGCGGGCACGGAGCGGCGCTCGGCGGCGGTCAGCGCCGCTCCCGCACGACGGCGGCCAGGGCGGCCGGGGTGGAGGCGTCGAAGAACAGGTCGAAGGCGAGGTCGACGCCGAGCGCGTCCCGGATCCGGGCGGTGATCTGGATGATCGTCAGCGAGTGGCCGCCGAGGTCGAAGAGGTCGTCCTCGGCGCCGATGTCGTCGGTGCCGAGGACCTCCTGCCAGATCGCCAGCACGGTCGCGGTGACCTCGTCGCCGGCCTCGGCCGGCTCCGCCGCCTCCGGGCGCGGCGGAGCGGGCAGCGCGCGCCGGTCGAGCTTGCCGCTGGACGTGAGCGGCAGGCGGTCGAGGGCCACGAACTGCCGGGGCACCATGATCGCGGGCAGGGTGCGCAGCAGGTGGTCCCGCAGCTCCGCGTCGGTGGGCTCGGCGCTGCCGGGCGCGGGCACCCGGTAGCCGACCAGTCCCGGCTCCCCCTCGTCCGGCTGGTGCACCGCGACGGCCGCGGCGGCGACGGCGGGGTGGTCGAGCAGCGCGGCCTCGATCTCGCCGAGCTCGATCCGGTGGCCGCGGATCTTCACCTGGTCGTCGATCCGGCCGTGGTACTCCAGTTCGCCGTCCTGGGTCCACGCGACGAGGTCGCCGGTGCGGTACATCCGGCCGCCGGCGAACGGGTCCTCGACGAAACGTTCCGCCGTGAGTTCGGGCCGCCCCCGGTAGCCCTGGGCGACGCCCTGGCCGCCCAGGTGGAGCTCGCCGGGGATCCCTGCGGGCACCGGACGGCCGTCCGGGTCCAGGACGTACGCCCTGGTGTTGGGGACGGGCCGGCCGATCACCACGGCGTCGGCTCCGGCGGGGACCTCGGCGCAGGTGGCGTAGATGGTCGCCTCGGTCGGGCCGTAGCCGTTGATCAGCCGGTCGAGGGAGCCGCGCAGTTCGCGGGCCAGCGGCAGCGGCAGCGCCTCGCCGCCCACGATCCCGGTCAGCCCGGCCGGCAGCGGCCCGGCGCTGAGCAGCACCCGCCAGCCCGACGGGGTCGCCTGGAGGTGGGTGACGCCCTCCCGCCGGATCAGTTCGGCGGTGCCCGGCGCGTCCAGCGCGGCGCCCTCCGGGGCGAGCACCAGCCGGCCGCCGGTGACGAGCGGCAGCAGCAGCTCCAGGACGGAGATGTCGAAGGAGAGCGAGGTCAGGCCGAGCCAGACGTGCCGCCGGCCCGAGCCGAGCCGTTCCGCGAAGGAGGTCAGCAGGTTGACCAGCGCCGGGTGCCCGATCTCCACGCCCTTGGGCCGCCCGGTCGACCCGGAGGTGTACAGCACGTAGGCCAGCGGCCCGGGCCGGTCCTGGGCCGCCTCCGGCCGGGGGCCGGGGCGGTCGCCGTCGAGCCGGAGCACGGCCGGCGCCGCCGCGAGCACCTCGGGGGCGGGCTCCCGGTCGGCGACCAGCAGGCCGGCGCCCGAGTCGGCGAGCAGGAAGGCGAGCCGCTCGGCGGGGTGGCCCGGGTCGAGCGG
>NZ_MSJQ01000029.1 GCF_014596515.1 Streptomyces sp. CBMA156 | reverse complement strand
GGCCCGGGCGCCGCCGCACCGGGCGCCCCCGACGCGGCGGGAGCCGCCGCAGTGGCCGGCGCGGCGGGTGCCGCCGAGGTCTCGGTCTGCACGTACCAGGACGGGGGAGTGTAGTCAGGCGCGTCCGACCAGTCGTCGTCGTCCTCCGCCGCGTTGTCGCCGACGTAGACGCCGTCCCGATCGCTGCTCACTCTGGCTCCCTCGTGTTCGCCGCCGCTTGTTCAGCGGTGCCGTTGCCGCATCAAAGACTAGGCCGTACGGCAACCCCCGTTGAAGGCGGCTTCGCTTCCCTTCCGGCCCGCCCGGTGCGGCGAGCCGCTGCTCAGTCCATCCGGCGCGGGCCGCCGAGCACCTGCTGCTCGGCCTGTCCGGCCACGGCCCGGACGTACTGACGCCGCATCCGGGTCGCCCACAGGGTGAGGTCGTCGCCGAGGGTGGGCAGCGCGGCCACGTCCTCCGGCGGCAGCGACAGCACCCGGCCGGTCAGCTCCGCCTCCTGCGGCGAGATCCGCTGCACACCGACCAGGTCGGCCGCGTTCAGCACCCGGGAGGCGTTCGGACCGAGGTACGGCAGCAGCGTCAGGGTGGTCTGCCAGGGTGCGGCGGAGAGCCGGCTGCGCGGCGGGCGGGCACCGAGGTCGCGCACCACCAGCACCGGCGAGGCCACCGAGGCGCCCTGCGGGCCGAGCCGGCCGACCTGGTGGACCGTCACGCACGGCTGGCCGCCGCCGGCCGCCTGGGCCATCGGGCCCCACAGCTGCGCGCGGGCGGTCTCCACCGCGACCCGGGCGCCGATCGCGGCCGCCCGCAGCGCGATGACCTGGGCCGTCCACATGCCGCCGACCAGCACCAGGTCGTACGAGGTCGGGCGGAACAGGCCGAGCACCGCGGGCAGCCCCTGCGGGTCGACGCCGATGACGACGCCGTCGTCGCCGACCGGGAAGGCCAGCGCCGCGAGGTCGGCCGCCTCCAGGACGTGCTTCTCCCGGCGCGGGCCGCGCAGCCCGAAGCCGGGCAGGATCCGCGGCCGGGTCCGGTGCTGCTCGGCGCCCGGCTGCGGGCCGAGCGTGGGATAGGACTGATACGCCATCAGGAAGCCCCTCCGAGCGGCAGGGTGGCGAGCATGCCGGGGGCCTGCTCCAGGTCGAGCCGGACCAGCCCGAGCCCGGTGCTCTGCGCCCTGGTCTCCACCTGGCGGCCGGCCTGCCCGACCTCGCTCTCGCTGCGGCCGGTCACCCGCAGGTGCCCGCTGACCGTCACCGAGCCGCCGGTGCCGTGCCCCGCGGTCAGGCTGAAGGTGCTGGCGAGGGCCGGGGAGCCGGTGATCAGGTTGACCAGGTCCGGCGCGGCGACCCGGCCGGGCGCGCCGCCGGGGCGGCTCAGCTGCGGCCAGCGGGAGATCCAGTACGTGGTGTGCCAGCGGTCGTCGATCCGCCAGAACCGGTTGCCCTCCTGGGTGCGGCGGGTGGTGCCGCCGCCGCTGCCGGTGCCCTGCCGGCCCGCCACCGCGATCGGGTTGGCGCAGGTGGAGATGGCCAGTGCGGCGATCAGCTCGCGCTCGTCCAGCACGGTCGCGTTGAACCCGGCGCTGTTGAGCCGTCCGGCCAGCTGGTCGGTGACCCGTTGCAGGGCCTTGCGGGCGCCCTCCTCGCCGCCGCCGCGGGCCCGGACGGCGGTGGCCGCGCGATCCGGGTCGAGCTTGAGCGCGACCCAGGTCAGCCGCAGTCCAGGGGTGGAGGTGCCGTCCGGCAGTTCGCGGTAGGCGCGGGCGGCCAGCGACTGCTCGGGCAGGTGGGGGGCGGGGGCGGGCTGGGTGTGCTGGACCAGCTGCACCGACTCCAGGGTGATGTCGTCCACGGTGAGCGCCGAGCAGATCACGTCCAGCGGCAGTGGCAGCGCGGTGCGCACCGGGCGCAGCGGCTGGTCCTTGGCCTGGACGAGCAGCACCGAGCTGAGGAAGGTCCCGTCGCCGACCATGCCGGTCTCCCGGCGGACGGGGCGGCCGCCGAACTCGGCCTCGGTGGCGTGGGTGCAGGTGCGCAGCCCCGGTTCGAGCTCCAGCGCGGGCGCCAGCGCCGGGTCGGTGCCGGCCGGCGGCAGCAGCGTCCTGGCCTTCCTGCGGCGGGACTTGAGGGCGGCCCTGACCCGCAGCAGTTCCGGGACGGTGCGCCCGCGCACCGGCACGACCGCGAGGACGAGCAGCACCAGCGCGACCGTGCCGAAGCCGGCCGCGACCGGGCGGCTGATCGTCCAGCCGACCGCGACCAGGGCCGCCGCGACCTCGACCAGGACGAGCTGCTGGAGCTTCAACCGGCCGCCGAGGAGCCCGGGTCGGGGATTGACCCGGACTTGCACGGCGCCGCCGCCCCCGGTGCCGGTCGGCTGCGGCGGGGCGGTCCCGGCCTCGGTCGCCGGTGCGCTGTGCTGCGCCCGGTCGGCCCGGCGCGACCTCCCGACGCCCGCGCTGCGGCGGCGTCCTGGAGCGGTCTGGCTTGGCATCCCCCGGTGGCCCTCTCTGATCCGTTGCCGCGGCCCGGCTGGCTGGTTCGCGGACCGTACCCGTACCGTACTCACCGTCTGCTGCCGCATCGTAGAGGGTTCGCGCCGGTTCGTGCCCGGCGGGTGACCACGGGGCAGGTCGGTCTGACGGGGTCCGGCAAGGTCTGACAAGGGGGACGACGACGATGGCATCGCGCCGGGACGAGCTGAACGCGTACACCTTCGCCCGCAAGCGCACGGTGGGCGCCTTCCTGCTGCCCGCGGGCGGGGGCAGCGACGAGGACGCGCCGCGTCCGGTGAAGGCGGTGCTGCCGAGTGTGCTGGCCGGGGTGGTGATCGTGGCCGGCTTCGGGCTGTGGGGGGTGTTCAAGCCGAGCGCGCCGGTGAAGTGGGACGACGGCAAGAACGTCATCCAGGGCAAGCAGTCGACCACCCGGTACGTGGTGCTCACCGATCCGGACGGCAGGACCAGGCGGCTGCACCAGGTGCTCAACATGTCCTCGGCGCGGCTGGTGCTGCCCGCGGGCGCCAAGGTCGTGGTGGTGGACGACGGGGTGCTCGACCGGTACCCCAACCACGGGCCGACGATCGGCATCCCGTACGCGCCGGACAAGTTGCCGACCACGGACAACGCGAGCAAGCCGATGAAGTGGGCGGTGTGCGACCGCCCGGGTTCGGACGACAAGCAGGAGACCGTCAACCAGGCGGTGTTCGTGGTGGCCGGCGCGGACGCGGCGGCGCTGGCGGCCAAGGACCGGATGCTCGGCCCCGACCAGCTGATGCTGGTGCAGCAGGCGGACGAGCAGCAGGTGTCGGCGGCGCCGGCGCCGGGCCAGCCGGCCGCCGCGGGGGCGGCGGTGTTCCTGGTCGACGCGCAGGGCCGCAAGCACCCGATCGGCTCCCCGCAGTCGGACGAGAAGGAGCGCAAGGCGCTGATCACCGCGGTGTTCGGGCCCAACGCGGTGCCGCAGCGGGTCAAGCGGGACTGGCTGGAGACCCTGGTGAACGGCACCCCGATCACCTTCCCGAAGGTCGAGGGCGTCGCCGACACCCAGGGCGGCAACAGCAAGGTGGAGCTGAGCAACCAGGCCGACCGCAGGGTCGGCCGCCTGGTGCACTACCAGGACCGCCACTACGTGGTCGGCAAGGACCAGCTCCACCTGGTCACCGCGTTCCAGGCGGAGCTGATCCGGCAGAACCCGGCCTTCCAGGTGCTCTACAAGTACGACCAGGACAAGAAGCCGCGCAGCGACGAGATGACCCCGTCCGACAACGCCCAGTGGGGCGGCGACGTCCGGCTGCCGGACACCGCGGCGGACTGGCCGCTGAAGGCCGGTGCCCCGGTGAACAACTGGCAGGACCGCCAGGACGCCCGGATGGTCGTGTGCAGCACCTTCGACGGCGTCGCCGAGGACGGCGCCACGGCCAGGCGCAGCGTCTGGGCCGGGACTTCGTACCCGGCGCCGTACAACAACGGAGCCGGGGCCGCGTACGTGACCCCGGGTCACGGGCTGTTCTACCGGTCGCTGGACCACTCCACCGCCGGTTCGGGAAGCGACTTCCTGATCACCGAGACCGGGCTGCGTTACTCCGTCCCGGCCAACGGGGACGGCGGCCAGCGCCCCACCGGCACGCCGCAGCCCGGTCAGAGTGGCACCCCGAAGCCGACGGCGCCGCCGTCGGGCACCCCGGCCCCGGGGGCGCAGTCCCAGCAGCCGGGCCAGCAGCCGTCCCAGCAGCCGGAGGAACCCGGCGGCAACCAGGCCAGGTTGGGCTACCAGGGGGTCCAGCCGCTGCCGGTACCGAAGGAGTGGTCCAACCTGGTTCCGGCGGGCCCGCCGTTGACGGCGAAGAGCGCCGCCCAGCCGCAGAACGCCTGACCGGCCAAGCGCGGCAACCGAATTGGCCTCAGTGTCATGGTCTGGTAACTACTCCCTGCTCGGTGTTGGGTGAGTTGCGTGTGCCGACTACAGTGCTGCTGGACATCACACGGGTGATGGGACGGACGGCCCGCACAGGGCGCTCCGTACACGCAAGAATGTTGTCTCATGGGGGACGGTGGAGCATGGCTCAGGGTCAGTTCACGATGACCGCTCAGGAGATGCTGGCTTTCGCCAAGCAGATCGAGGAGGCCATCGGCAAGATCGAGGCTGAGCGGAACAAGCTCATCAGCACGGTCTCGGGTGTCACCAGCGGCTGGAAGGGCCAGGCGGCCACGGCCTACACGACTCTGCAGGGCAGGGTCAACGACGACATCGCGAAGCTCAAGGACTCGCTGACCGCGATCAAGCACGCGATCGAGCTGACCACCAAGCACTACGCGAGCACCGAAGAGGAGCAGCGGGCGATGTTCGGCTCGGCCCAGGGCTGATCACCGAATTCGCGCTGATCACCGCGGCCGCGGCGATCGCCGTTCTGTCCCGATCCACCGCTCCGCGGAGCGCCCGCCACTGACCGCGTGGCGCTCCGCGCCCTCGTCAAGGGAGACAACGTGTCCGACCAGATCCTCGTCAACTTCCAGACCGTTCACCAGGCGGCCGAGGAGGTGCGCGCCTCGGCGGGCCGCATCGACCACCTGCTGAACGACCTCAAGGCGAATGTCACGCGCATCGCCGGCAGCTGGCAGGGTGCCGCCCAGCAGGGCTACCAGCAGCACCAGACCCAGTGGGACACCCGCGCCAACGACCTCCAGCAGACCTGCGCGAAGATCGCGACCTCGCTGGACCAGGCCGCGCAGAGCTACAAGACGACCGAGGACGCCAACTCCAAGCTCTGGGGCTGACGTTCGGGTTCCGCAGAGGAACGGCAGGGGGCGGGTACCCGGATTCCGGGCACCCGCCCCCGACGCGCGGCACGGGTGGACGACATGAGGGGTGGCAGGGTGTCCCGACACGGGTACCGGAAGGCGGCCGCGGCGCTCGCCGCGTTCGCGGTGCTGGGCGGCCCGCTCGCCGCGCCGGCGCACGCCGACGGCGGGACCGGACTGGCCGCGGCCGGCGACTGCCCCAAGAACGCGCCCGACGTGCAGACCGTGCCGTGGTCGTTGCAGCGGCTGCTGCTGGACGAGCTGTGGCAGGGCGGGCGGACCACCGGCGCGGGCGTCACCGTCGCGGTCATCGACACCGGGGTGGACATCACCAACCCGCAGCTGACCGGCAAGGTCGACGAGGGCCCCAACCTGCTGGTCAACCGGGAGACCAAGGAAGCGGTCCAGGGCAAGTCCATCGAGGACCCGGTCGGCCACGGCACCAAGGTGGCCGGCATCATCGCCGCTGGCCGCAGCCCCAGGACGGGCTTCGTCGGGCTGGCTCCCGACGCCCGGATCTTCTCGGTCCGGCAGAACGACAGCGACGGCAACGGCGACGTCTCCACCCTGGTCACGGCGATCAGGAAGGCGGTTGACCAGCCCGGTGTCAGGGTCATCAACATCTCCCAGGACGTCCGCGGCGCGGGCGACGCCCACTTCGGCGGCTACCAGGAGCTGAAGGCCGCCGTCGAGTACGCCGAAGCGAAGGACGTCGTGGTGGTCGCCTCCACCGGCAACGACGGCAAAGAGGGCGACACCTACCCGGGAGCCTTCCCCACCGTGCTGGCCGTCGGCGCCTCCGACCGCAACAACGAGCGGGCGCCGTTCTCCCAGTACGGCGGCTTCGTGAAGGTCGCCGCGCCCGGTGTCGACATGCTGTCCACCGTGCCGGGGAGCGGCCAGTGCGTGGACAACGGCACCAGCTTCGCCGCCCCGTACGTCTCCGGGCTCGCCGCGCTGCTGAGGGGCGCCCACCCGCGCTGGAAGGCGGCCCAGGTGCGGGCCTGGATCGAGCAGACCGCGCAGCGCACCCAGCGGGAGCCGGACGAGTTCGTCGGCTGGGGCGTGGTGGACCCGGTCAGGGCGGTCACCAAGGCGCCCGACGACGCGCCCTTCGCGGCGGCCCCGGACGCCCCGGTGCAGCTCGCCGCCGCGCCGATCGTGCCGCGCCCGGTGGGCCTCGGCGAGACCCAGGCCGACCGCGACGGCCGCACCGCGACGTACGTCCTCGGCATCGGCGCCCTGCTGGTCGCCCTGTTGATCGGCGGCGGCGTGGTGCTGCGCGACCAGCGGCGCAGGTCCGCCGACTGACGACCGGCGGAAGCCGCCCACCGGGACCCGTCGGCCCCACCGGGGCCCGCCGGAACTCCCGTGCGGATGTGGCGGTGCCCCGGGCTGGGGGAGGCCCGGGGCACCGCCGTGTGGGGGAGGGGTGGGGGTCAGTCCTGCTGGTCCTCGGGGAGGCTGATCACCCAGCGGGTGTCCTGCCGGGGGCGCAGGTAGAACAGCCAGTAGAGGGTGGCGGCGGCGGTGATGCCGCCGGTCCACAGCAGGGGCTCGGCGTCCAGCTTGGTGATCACGTAGACCAGGACGACGATCAGCACGACGGGGACGGCCGGCCACAGCGGCATCCGCCAGGCGGAGGCGTGCTTGTGGTGGGCGCGGCGGGAGAGCAGCGCGGCGATCGCGACCAGCAGGTACATCCCGGTGACGGCGACGCCGGTGATGTTGCTCAGCAGCTCGCCCTTGACGAAGCAGAGCGCGGCGCCGGGCAGGCCGACCGCGAGGGTGGCGATCCACGGCGAGCCGAACCGGCCGAGGGTGCCGAAGGCCTTGTTGACCGGCTCCGGCCAGGCCTTGTCGCGGGCGGAGGCGAACAGCACCCGGGAGTTCTGGATGACCATGACGATGCCGGCGTTGATGATGGCCAGCGCGACGCAGAGGCTGATGAAGGTGCCGACCGCGGAGTTGCTCCAGGCGGTGACCATTCCGGAGATGTCGCCGGCGGCCAGGGTCTGGAGGTCGGGGGCGCCCATGGTGATGGCGACGACCGGGACCAGGATGATGGCCGAGGAGATGCCGAGCGTCCACAGCACGGTGCGCGAGACGTTGCGGCGGGGGTTCTCCAGCTCCTCGGACAGGTAGACCGCGGTGGAGAAGCCCTGGGTGATGAACAGGGCGATGCCGAGCGCGCCGACGATGGCGCCCACGCTGACCGTGGTGGTGGCGCCGCCCTCCCCGGTGACCACGCCGTGCAGCAGGCTGGGGGCGTCGCTGTTGGTGTGGGCGAAGCCGAGCACCGAGACCACGCCGGCCGCGATGACCTCCAGCACCAGGAAGACGCCGGTGATCCAGGCGTTGGCGCGCAGGTCGAGCAGGCCGGCCAGGGTGGCGGCCAGCATCACGGCGGCGCCGGTCATGGCCTTGTCCAGGTGCAGGACGGGGGCGAGGTAGTCGGCGGTGCCGAGGGCGATGACCGAGGGGACGATCATCACCACGATCAGCGAGAGCACGAAGACCAGCCAGCCCATCAGCCGGCCGGCCAGGGTGCCGACCATGGCGTACTCGCCGCCGGCGCTGGGGATCAGGGTGCCGAGTTCGGAGTAGCAGAAGGCGACCGCGACGCAGAGCACGGTGCCGATCGCGATGGCCAGCGCGGTGGCGCTGCCGATGCTGGAGAACAGCTCTGGCACGATCACGAAGAGCGTCGAGGCCGGTGTGACGCAGGACAGCGTGAGCAGTGTGCCGCCCACGACGCCGATCGAGCGCTTGAGCTGCTGGGGCGCTGCCGCCTCGGCCGCCGGGGCGGCTACGGTCTGTGGCGGGCGAAGCGTGTCGGTCATGTGGCTTCCGATCGGCTGTGCGGTCCTGGAGTGGGAGCGGTATCGCCTCCGCTGGCTGGTTGCTCGGTGTCCGTTTCCAGTCGCTCCCGGGCCGCCATGGAACCTTGGGCGTATCGATCGCGTCAACGTCGGAACTGCTTCGGAATCCGTTGCGAAGAACGGCACAGGCATACGATCCGATGATCACATTCAGTCATTGCGAGCTTTGCCCGACTTGTTACCTTGGCCACATTCCAATTGAATCGAAGGTTAACAAAAGAGGGTGGATGTGATTCGAAGGTCGTCTTCCGGATGGATGGCGACAGGCCCAGGCGGCCCCGGAGCGCCCCGCAACGCCTGGGCCGGGTACGGGAACCGCAGCCGCCATCCGGAAAGTGCCAGGTAACGTTTCGGAACCCGGGACGCCGAAGGGGCCGGACTCCACGAGTCCGGCCCCTTCGATCACCGTCCGTGACGGGCGGCGCGGCTACGCCACCGGCAGCCAGCCCGTCTGGACCATCTGCCCACCGGTCACCCTGCGTGACACGTAGACGCCTCGGCCCGGCGGCAGCGCCTGCGGCTTGACCGTCCCCAGCAGCGCGCCCTCGTCCCGGTTGCCGGAGAGGATCACGCCCTGCCCGCCCAGCTCGCGCATCCGCTGCAGCACCGGCTCGTACAGCGAGCGGCCGGCGCCGCCCGCGCTGCGGGCCACGATCACCCGCAGGCCGATGTCACGGGCGAACGGCAGGAACTCGGCCAGCGGGGCCAGCGGGTTGCCCGAGCTCGTCGCCACCAGCTCGTAGTCGTCGACGATCACGAACATGTCCTTGCCGCTGTACCAGCTGCGGTTGCGCAGCTGCTCGGCGGTCACGTCCGGGCCCGGCAGACGGCGCGAGCAGGCCCCGCGCAGCATGTCCACGATGGCCGCCATGGCCGGCTGCGCGGCCGCGTACTCCACCAGGTACTCCTGCGGCACCGTGCCGAGCAGCGCGCGCCGGTAGTCGCCGACCACGATGCCCGCCTGGTCCGGGGTGTACCGCTCGGTGATCTGCTTGATCAGCATCCGCAGCACCGCCGACTTCCCGGACTCGGTGTCGCCGAAGACGATGAACAGCGGGTCGGTCTCGAAATTGACGAAGGCCGGAGCCAGCTCCGCCTCGTCCACGCCGAAGGCGACGCCGCGCTCCGGGTGCTCGGAGCCCTTCGGCAGCGAGTTGCCGTCCAGGACGGCCGGCAGCATCCGGACCTGCGGGGCGCGCGGCCCGGTCCAGGCGCCGTCGACGGCGCCGACCAGCCCGGCCACGCCGTCCTGGAGGTCGTCCACCGAGGAGGAGCCGTCCAGACGCGGCAGGCCGGACAGGAAGTGCAGCCGCTCCGCGGTGATGCCGCGCCCGGCCAGCGCCGGGACGTTCTGCGCCACCCGGCGGTCGACCTCGGACTCCATCGCGTCACCGAGCTTCAGCTCGGTCCGGTTCTGGAGCAGGTCCTTCAGCGCAGGGCGCACCTCGGCGTACCGGGTCGCGGTGATGACCAGGTGCACGCCGTAGCCGAGGCCGCGCTGGGCGATGTCGCCGATCACCGGCTCCAGGCCCTCGAACTCCTGCTTGAAGGTGTTCCAGCCGTCGATCACCAGGAAGACGTCGCCGAAGGCCTCGTCCGGCAGCCCCCCGGCCGCCCGGCGGGCCCGGTAGGTGGCGATGGTGTCGATCCCGGCGACCCGGAACAGCTCCTCGCGCCGGTTCAGCACCCCGTGCACCTCGGAGACCATCCGGCGCACCTTGTCCACGTCCAGGCGCCCGGCCACCCCGCCGACGTGCGGCAGCCCGGCCAGCGACTGGAAGCTGCCCGCACCGAAGTCGAGCAGGTAGAACTGCACCTCCAGCGGCGTGTGGGTGAGGCCGAACGAGGCCACCGTGGTGCGCACCACGGTCGACTTGCCCGAGCGCGGGCCGCCCACGACCAGGCCGTGGCCGGCCGCCCCCGCGTAGTCGACCTCCAGGATGTCCGTCTTCTGCTCGCGCGGCTTGTCGACGATGCCGATCGGCACCCGCAGCCGGCCCGCCGGGTAACCGGGCGCGGTCAGCCCGCGCTCCGGCACGACCTGGAGCGGCGGCAGCAGGTGGTCCATGCTCGGCGCCTCCTCCAGCGGCGGCAGCCACACCTGGTGCGCGGCCGGGCCCTGGCCGGCCATCCGCTGGACGAACACGTCCAGCACGGTGTCCACCAGCGCGTCGTCCTGCTCCGGGGCCTGCGGCGCGACCTCCTCCTCCACCGGGTCCGGCAGGTCCACGAAGGCCGCGGTGAACTCCACCGGGTGCGCGTTGATCCGCCGGCCGCCGGTCGACCGCTGCTGCCCCGGTGCCCGGTAGGGCCCCGAGACGTAGGCGGCCTTGAACCGGTCCATCACGTCCTCGCCGAACTTGAGGTAGCCGACACCGGGCACCGGCGGCAGGTGGTAGGCGTCCGGCACGCCGATCGCCGCCCGGGACTCCGCGGCCGAGAAGGTGCGCAGACCGATCCGGTACGACAGGTAGGTGTCCAGGCCGCGCAGCTTGCCCTCCTCCAGGCGCTGCGAGGCCAGCAGCAGGTGCACGCCCAGCGAGCGGCCGATCCGGCCGATCTGGATGAACATCTCGATGAAGTCGGGCTTGGCGGCGAGGAGTTCGGAGAACTCGTCGATGATCAGCACCAGCGAGGGCAGCGGGTCCAGCGCCGCGCCGGCCGCCCGGGCCCGCTCGTACTCGTGGATGTTGGCGTAGTTGCCCGCGGAGCGCAGCAGCTCCTGGCGGCGGTGCAGCTCGCCCTCGATCGCGTCGCGCATGCGGTCGACCAGGGTGAGCTCGCCCTCCAGGTTGGTGATCACCGCGGAGGTGTGCGGCATGTCCGCCATGCCGGAGAAGGTCGCACCGCCCTTGAAGTCGGCGAGGACGAAGTTCAGGATCTCCGAGGTGTGGGTCATCGCCAGCGCCAGCACCAGCGTGCGCAGCAGCTCCGACTTGCCGGAACCGGTCGCGCCCACGCACAGGCCGTGCGGGCCCATGCCCTCCAGCGCGGCCTCCTTGATGTCCAGGTAGACGTGCTCGCCGTTGGCGCCGATGCCGATCGGCACCCGCATCCGCTCGTGCTGGGCGCGCGGGCGCCAGCTGCGGGCCACGTCGAAGGAGCCCGGGTCCCCCGAGCTCATCATGTCGGTGAAGTCGAGGTTGGACAGCAGCGGCTCGTCGTCGCCGCCGGCCGAGATCCGGTACGGCGCCAACTGCCGCGCCAGCGCCTCGGACTGCCACACCGAGAGCAGGTCGGGCTTGCCGGTGTACGTCGCGCCGGAGGCCGAGCGCAGCACCAGCTTGTCGGCACCGACCGTCACCATCAGGTGCCCGCTGGGCTCGTCGACCTCGCCCGGCACCACCTCGATGACCGTCACGCCCTGCACGCCCTCCGGACTCGCCAGCAGCGAGTCGTGCGGCACCCCGGCGCCGTCCATGACGACCACCAGGTGCGGCTGGTCGGCCGGGGGCGCCACCTCGCGCACGAAGCGCTGGCGGCCGGACAGCTCGTCCTGGAGCAGGTACTCCAGGTCGCCCAGGTCGGTCGCGAACAGCCGGCGCGAGCCCGCGCCGTCGGCTTCCTTGCGGTGCTGGTTGTGCGGGAGCCACTTGGTCCACTCCCACTCCTCGGCCGCGCCGGGCGCCGCCGCGACCGCCACCATCAGGTCGTCCGGCGAGTGCAGGGTGGTCAGCTGGGAGAGGATCGCGCGCACGTTGCCGTACACCGAGTCCGGGTCCCCGCACACCGTGATGTGGTAGAAGGCGCGCAGCGAGACCGCCAGCGGCAGGTCCTGGAGGGTGCCGTGGGCCTTCAGGAAGGAGTGCATCGCGGCCGCCGACAGCGGCTCCAGCTCGTCCATCGGCGCGGTCTGCGGCGCCACCAGCGGGGTGGACAGCTGGACGGGCCCGAGGCCCACCCGGATCTGCGCGAAGTCGCCGTCCCCGGTGCGCCGTTCCCACAGCCGCCGGCCGTCCTCGACGATCGACCACAGCTGGTCCGGCGCCGGGTTGAGGAACAGCAGCGCGCCGCGCTGGCGCTCCGCCGTGCGGCGCACCTGGCGGCGGGTCTGCTGGAGGTACTTCAGGTAGTCGCGCCGCTCGTCCGCCATCGCGGTCGAGCCGCCCTTGCGGGCCCGGACGATCTGCGCCAGCACCATGCCCAGCGTCGAGGCGACCATCAGGCCGCCCATGATCTTCATCGGGGCCGCGGCCCCCGGGGAGAAGAAGAACACCGCCGAGCCGCCCATGCCCAGCATCGGCAGGATGCTCATCAGCCAGTCCTCGCCGCCCTGCCGGGGCAGCTCGGGCGGACTCACCAGCTCCACCGGCTCGTCCGGCACGGTGGGCGGGTACGCCCTGGCCGGTCGCTTGACCGTGATCACACCCATGTGTCATCCACCCCGCGGCGTCGATCGATCACTTCGGCATCAGCCCTCACGCGCTTGCGCACGGTCCGTACGGGAATCCGGTGGCCGAGGACGCCCCACCCAGCGCAGCCCCCGTACCTTTGCGCAGGCGCCGATCCTAACGGTCGCCCCCGCACCGCCCGCCAGGGCCCGGTACGCGCCGCCCGCCGGGGCCTGGTACGCACCGGCAGCGGGCACGAACCGAACGGGTAGGGTAACGCCGCGCCAACTCGCGGCCCGGCCGGGCCGGTTCCACAGCCACACCGAGCGCCGCCGTGCCTCGGCACCGTCAACAAGGGGGAGCGCCACGTGCGTCGAAGGATCGAGGTGGGGGCACTCATGAGCGAGCGCAGCGGGCTCGCCGTCGGGTGCGCACCGGGCGGGGTGCCCGCCGAGCGCGGCGAGGTGGGGGCATGAGCGCTGCGGCGACCGGCTACTGCCGGGTGACCGTCGTCGCCCCGGACCGCCGGATCGACGTCGCCCTGCCCGAGGACGTCCCGCTCGCGGACGTCTACCCCGAGGTGCTGCGGCTGGCCAACCAGAGCCAGCCCGACGGCACCCCCACCGGCTTCCACCTGGTCCGCCGCGACGGCACGGTGCTCGACAGCGGACTGCCGCTGGCCGCCCAACAGGTCCGCGACGGCGATCTGCTGGCGCTGCGTCCCTTCGCCGAGTCGCTCCCGCCGGCCGTCTACGACGACGTCGCCGACGCGATCGCCAGCGCCGTCGAGGCCGACCGCCGGTTCTGGACCGCCGAGCTGATGCGCGGCTTCGGCCTGATCGGCGCAGGGGTGCTGCTCACGCTGCTCGGCTTCGCGCTCTGGTTCTCCGACCTGCGCCACGACATGCACGGCCTGCCCGGTGTCCTGGCCGGGGTCACCGCCGTGGTGCTCACCGCGCTCGCCGGGGTGCGCGCCCGGGTCTACCAGGACGCCCCCGCGGCCGTCGCGCTCGGCCTCGGCGCGCTGCCGCACGCCATGATCGGCGGCAGCGGCGTCATCGCCGTCGCCCACCCGTGGGACGGCCCAGGACGGCTCCAGTTCCTGGCCGGCTGCGTCGCCGTCCTGGTGGTCTCCGTGCTGCTGGCAGGCCTGCTGCCGGAGCGGGACGCGGTGTTCGTCGCCGCCGCCCTGGTCTCCACCGCCGGCTCGCTCGCCACCTTCGCGGCCGTCCTGCTGCCGCAGACCCCGGCCGGGCACATCGCCGCCGTCACCGGTGTCGCGGCTGTCGCCGTGGTCGGCTTCCTGCCCGGCCTCTCCGCCCGCTTCGCCCGGCTGCCGG
Source organism: Streptomyces sp. CBMA156 (assembly GCF_014596515.1). Taxonomy (GTDB): domain Bacteria; phylum Actinomycetota; class Actinomycetes; order Streptomycetales; family Streptomycetaceae; genus Kitasatospora. The sequence goes on along the minus strand of NZ_MSJQ01000029.1, from coordinate 10,813 downwards.
TCGGCTTCAGCGCCCCGGGCCAGACCCGTACCCGCAGCCGCGACTACGACGAGGAGGCCGAGCGCGCCGAGGCCGTCCAGTACGAGCGGATCGCGCACCAGGCCCGCCGCGGCCACGAGGTGCTGGTCGGCCTGGTCGGCGGCTGCGCCGCGGTCGTGGTCGGCGCCTGCGCCGTCCTCGGCTTCACCGACGAGACCTTCCCGGAGCTGCTCGCGCTCGCCCTGGGCCTGGCCACCATGCTGCGCGCCCGGCTGTTCCGCTACACCGCGCAGGTGCTCAGCCTCACCGTGGCCGGCCTGCTCGGCCTGTGCCTGCTGATCGTCGGGCTCTCCCTGCACACCCCGCAGTTCTTCCTGCGGGTGGCCGGCTCCACCACCGAGCTCGACCTGCGCACGGTCTGGCTGACCGCCTCCATCGCCTTCGGCGCCGCGCTGCTCACCGCGATCGCCCTGGTGGTGCCGCGGCTCGGGGTCTCCCCGTTCTGGGGACGCATCCTGGACCTGGTGGACAGCCTCACCCTGATCGCGCTCGTCCCGCTGGCGCTCGCCGTCCTGGAGATCTACCGGCTGGTCCGCGGCGCCACCGGCTGACCCTCCGGCCGGCCCGCTGCCGCCCGCCTGTTGCCCGCCCGCCGCCCGCCCGCCGCCCACCCGCCGCCCGCCGGACGGCCGGATGGGCGGCACTGGTACGCTTGGCCTCCGAGCGCAGCCGTGTGTCTGCATCCCCTCCGTGGGCTGCACCGTGCCGGCCGCGCTCACGACACCGAGTTCTCGATGAGTCCTGTGCTGTCGACCAGGACCGCTCGGTAGACCCCGAAGGAGTTGCAGTGGCTCTCGCCTCTGACGTCAAGAAGCAGATCATCGCCGAGTTCGGCCAGAAGGAGGGCGACACCGGCTCCCCCGAGGTCCAGGTGGCCATGCTCTCCCGTCGCATCTCGGACCTGACCGAGCACCTCAAGGCCCACAAGCACGACCACCACTCGCGTCGTGGCCTGCTGATCCTGGTCGGCCAGCGTCGCCGCCTGCTCCAGTACCTGGCCAAGAAGGACATCGAGCGTTTCCGTACGCTCGTCGACCGCCTGGGCATCCGCCGCGGTGCCGCCGGCGGCGCCCGCTGAGAACGCCGCCAGGGGGCGGCTCCCCTCCACCGGGGAGCCGCCCCTCGCGCGTATGCCGCGGCTGTTGAGCCTCGGCGCCCTGACATAACAACTCGCGCGCACCTCCCCAGGTGGCCGAGGATTGCACCGTAGGGTTGTGGGCATGCCGGGTGATGGCGCACCAGCGCGCCACCCGGGCAGAAGGACCCGAACCCCCCGCGGGACGAAGGCTTCAAACGGAAGCCGCCCGCATCCGAGAGAGCGTCCAGACGCGAACCGCCCTCCCCGGCCAGGCAGCCGTGAGGCGCCGGTCCTCGGTAGTGGCCGTCGGAACCCCGCAGACCGAGCGGGACACTCCGGAGGCTTCGATCGAAGACCGGCCCGACTGCCGCCCTCCCTGACGAGGGCCATGGGCCCACCGAGGCAGTGCGCGGGGACGCTCTCCCGGAGACGTACGAAAGAGGAGATCTTCCAGGTGGAAGAGAACGTGTTCTACGCCGAGGCCGTGATCGACAACGGTTCCTACGGCACCCGTACCATCCGCTTCGAGACCGGCCGTCTGGCCCGTCAGGCCGCCGGTTCCGCCGTGGCCTACCTGGACGACGACACCATGGTGCTGTCGGCCACCAGCGCGTCCAAGCAGCCGAAGGAGCACTTCGACTTCTTCCCGCTGACCGTGGACGTCGAGGAGCGGATGTACGCCGCGGGCCGCATCCCCGGCTCGTTCTTCCGTCGCGAGGGCCGGCCCTCCGAGGACGCGATCCTCACCTGCCGCCTGATCGACCGCCCGCTGCGCCCGTCCTTCGTCAAGGGCCTGCGCAACGAGGTCCAGGTCGTCGTCACCGTGATGGCGCTCAACCCCGACCACCTGTACGACGTGGTCGCGATCAACGCCGCCTCCGCCTCCACCCAGCTGGCGGGCCTGCCGTTCTCCGGCCCGATCGGTGGCGTGCGCGTCGCGCTGATCAACGGCCAGTGGGTCGCCTTCCCGACCCACAGCGAGCTGGAGTCGGCCGTCTTCGACATGGTCGTCGCCGGTCGCGTCCTGCCGGACGGCGACGTCGCGATCATGATGGTCGAGGCCGAGGCCACCGACAAGACCATCAAGCTGGTCGAGGGCGGCGCCGACGCGCCGACCGAGGAGATCGTCGCCTCCGGCCTGGAGGCCGCGAAGCCGTTCATCAAGGTCCTGTGCGCCGCGCAGGCGCAGCTGGCCGCCCAGGCCGCCAAGCCGACCGGTGAGTTCCCGGTCTTCCTGGACTACCAGGACGACGTCCTCTCCGCGCTGACCGCCGCCGTCAAGGACGAGCTCGCGCAGGCCCTGACCATCGCGGGCAAGCAGGAGCGCAACAACGAGCTGGACCGCGTCAAGGCGCTGGCCGCCGAGAAGCTGCTGCCCGAGTTCGAGGGCCGCGAGAAGGAGATCAGCGCCGCCTACAACGCGCTGACCAAGAAGGTCGTCCGCGAGCGCGTCATCACGGACAAGGTCCGCATCGACGGCCGCGGCGTCACCGATATCCGCACCCTGGCCGCCGAGGTCGAGGCCATCCCGCGGGTGCACGGCTCGGCCCTGTTCGAGCGCGGCGAGACCCAGATCCTGGGCGTCACCACGCTGAACATGCTGCGCATGGAGCAGCAGCTGGACACGCTCTCCCCGGAGACGCGCCGCCGCTACATGCACAACTACAACTTCCCGCCGTACTCCGTCGGTGAGACCGGCCGCGTGGGCTCGCCCAAGCGCCGCGAGATCGGCCACGGTGCGCTCGCCGAGCGCGCCCTGCTGCCGGTGCTGCCGACCCGCGAGGAGTTCCCGTACGCCATCCGCCAGGTCTCCGAGGCGCTGAGCTCCAACGGCTCCACCTCGATGGGCTCGGTCTGCGCGTCGACCATGTCGCTGCTGAACGCCGGTGTGCCGCTGAAGGCCGCCGTCGCCGGCATCGCCATGGGCCTGATCTCCCAGGAGATCGACGGCGAGACCCACTACGTCACGCTGACCGACATCCTCGGCGCCGAGGACGCGTACGGCGACATGGACTTCAAGGTCGCCGGTACCCGCAACTTCATCACCGCCCTCCAGCTGGACACCAAGCTGAACGGCATCCCGGCGTCGGTGCTCGCCGCCGCGCTGAAGCAGGCCAAGGACGCCCGCCTGCACATCCTCGACGTGATGAACGAGGCCATCGACTCGCCCGACGAGATGTCCCCGAACGCGCCGCGCATCATCACCATCAAGATCCCGGTGGACAAGATCGGTGAGGTCATCGGCCCCAAGGGCAAGATGATCAACCAGATCCAGGAGGACACCGGCGCCGAGATCACGATCGAGGACGACGGCACCATCTACATCGGTGCCGCCGACGGCCCGGCCGCCGAGGCCGCCCGCACCACGATCAACCAGATCGCCAACCCGACCATGCCGGAGGTCGGCGAGCGCTACCTGGGCACCGTGGTCAAGACCACGACCTTCGGCGCGTTCGTCTCGCTGATGCCGGGCAAGGACGGTCTGCTGCACATCTCGCAGATCCGCAAGCTGGCCGGTGGCAAGCGCGTGGAGAACGTCGAGGACGTCCTCGGCGTCGGCGCCAAGGTGCAGGTCGAGATCGCCGAGATCGACCCGCGCGGCAAGCTCTCCCTGATCCCGGTCGTCGAGGGCGAAGAGGGCGGCGAGGCCGCTTCCGAGTGAAGCGCCGCTAGCTGATTCCCGCGGCCCGTACGCCTCCCGGCGTGCGGGCCGCACCCCGTTGTCCACGCGTTCGTCCGTACGTGCCCCCGCGCACGTGCGTTTCCTCTGGAGGTACCCCCCGTGGCGCAGGCCCCGGCGGTAAAGCAGCGTCCCGGCACCACCCGGACCCTGCTCAAGGGCGTCGACGGCGCCGGCACGGTGCGCCGCACCGTCCTCCCCGGCGGCCTTCGGGTCGTCACCGAGACCCTGCCGACGGTGCGCTCCGCGACCTTCGGCATCTGGGTCGGCGTCGGCTCGCGGGACGAGACCCCGCAGCTCAACGGCGCCACCCACTACCTGGAGCACCTGCTCTTCAAGGGCACCGAGCGGCGCAGCGCGCTGGACATCTCGGCGGCCCTGGACGCGGTCGGCGGCGAGATGAACGCCTTCACCGCGAAGGAGAACACCTGCTACTACGCCCGGGTCCTGGACACCGACCTGCCGCTGGCCATCGACGTGGTCTGCGACATGCTCACCGGCTCGCTGATCCGCGCCGAGGACGTGGAGGCCGAGCGCGGCGTCATCCTGGAGGAGATGGCGATGGCCGAGGACGACCCGGGCGACGTGGTGCACGACCTGTTCGCCAAGGTGATCTACGGCAGCGGCCCGCTGGGCCGTCCGATCCTCGGCACCCAGGAGACCATCAGGACGCTCACCCGGGACCAGATCGCCGGCTTCTACCGCCGCCGCTACCGGCCCGAGCACCTGGTCATCGCGGCGGCCGGCAACCTCGACCACCGCAAGGTCGTCAAGCAGGTCGAGCAGGCCTTCGCGCCGGTGCTGGCGGCCTCCACCGCGGCCCCCGCCGAGGCCCGCCGCGGCGTCAAGGCGCTGCGCACGGCCGGCCGGGTCGAGGTGCTCAACCGCTCCACCGAGCAGGCCCACCTGGTGCTGGGCGTGCCCGGCGTGCCGCGGCACGACGAGCGCCGCTGGGCGATGGGCGTGCTGAACGCGGCCCTCGGCGGCGGGATGAGCTCCCGGCTGTTCCAGGAGGTCCGCGAGAAGCGCGGCCTGGCGTACTCGGTCTACTCGTACTCCTCGTCCTACGCGGACAGCGGCCTGTTCGGCATCTACGCCGGCTGCCAGCCCAAGCGGGTCGAGGAGGTGCTGCGGATCTGCCGCGCCGAGCTGGCCAAGGTGGTCGAGGAGGGCATCACCGAGGAGGAGCTGAACCGGGCGATCGGCCAGATCTCCGGCTCCACCGTGCTCGGCATGGAGGACAGCGGCTCGCTGATGAACCGGATCGGCAAGGCCGAGCTCAGCTACGGGCACCACCTGTCGGTGGACGAGATGCTGGAGCGGATCGCGTCGGTGACCCTGGAGGACGTCCACGCGGTGGCCCGTGATGTGCTGGGCGCGTACCGGCCGTCGCTGGCGCTGATCGGCCCGGTCAACGACAAGCGGGCCGCCAGGCTCGCCGATCTGCTGGTGTGAGACCGAGACTGCTGGTGAGAGGACTTTCGCTATGACGCTGCGTGTCGCCGTGATCGGCGCCGGGGGACGGATCGGCTCCGAGGCGGTCAAGGCCGTCGAGGCCGCGCCGGACCTGGAGCTGGTCGCCACCCTCGGCCGCGGCTCCGCGCTGGAGGAGCTGACCGGGGCCGGTGCGCAGGTCGCCGTCGAGCTGACCCACCCGGACTCGGTGATGGGCAACCTGGACTTCTGCCTGCACCACGGCATCCACGTGGTCACCGGCACCACCGGCTGGACGGACGAGCGGCTCGCCACCGTCCGCGGCTGGCTGGACGAGGCCCCGGAGCTCGGCCTGCTGATCGCGCCGAACTTCTCCATCGGCGCCATCCTCGGCATGAAGTTCTCCCAGATCGCCGCCCGGTACTTCGAGTCGGTCGAGGTGGTCGAGCTGCACCACGACCGCAAGGCCGACGCCCCCAGCGGCACCGCCACCCGCACCGCCCAGCTGATCGCCGCGGCCAGGGCCGAGGCCGGCCGGCCGCCGCAGCAGGACCCGACCACCCACAGCCTGCCCGGCGCGCGCGGCGCCGACGTGGACGGGGTGCCGGTGCACGCGGTGCGGCTGCGCGGCCTGCTCGCCCACCAGCAGGTGATGTTCGGCGACACCGGCGAGACGCTCACCATCCGGCACGACTCGCTGCACCACAGCAGCTTCATGCCGGGCATCCTGCTGGGCGCGCGCAGGGTCGTCGGGACGCCGGGGCTGACCTTCGGCCTCGAACACTTCCTGGACCTGTGACCGTGCCGAACTCCAGGAGTGCGTCATGACCTCCCGCACCGGCTTCTTCGCCCTGTCCGGCGTGCTGCTGCTGGTCGCCCTGGTCTGCGTGGGCGAGGGCGTCCAGCTGATCGCCACCGGCAAGCCGCTCGGCATCGGCCTCGGCGTCTGCGCCTTCGTGGTCCCGGTGATCGGGGTCTGGTTCCTGCGCCAGACCGTCCGCTTCGGCCGGGACAGCGAGCGGCTGGCCCGCGAGCTGGAGGCCGAGGGCGGCCTGCCGGTGGACGAACTGGAGCGCAGCAAGGGCGGGCGGATCGACCGGGCCTCGGCCGACGCGGTGTTCGCGCGCCGCCGGACGGAGGCCGAGGACACGCCGGGCGACTGGCGGGTCTGGTTCCGCCTCGCCGTGGCCTACGCCGACGCCGGCGACACCCCGCGCGCCCGCAAGACCATGCAGCACGCCATCAGGCTGCACAGCACCGAACCCGCAAGGAGTAACGCGTGAGCGACGAACCGACGGCCCCCAGCTTCCGCAGTGACGTGACGGTGGAGCTGGTCCGCAGCGCCGCCGCCGACTCGGACGTCATCTGGGCGGCCCGGGTCTCGACCGCGGGCGAGCAGTCCCTGGAAGCCGTCCAGCAGGACCCGGAGAAGTCCAAGGGCCTGATCAACTTCCTGATGCGCGACCGGCACGGCACGCCGTTCGAGCACAACTCGATGACCTTCTTCATCAGCGCGCCGATCTTCGTGTTCCGGGAGTTCCACCGGCACCGCAGCGGCTGGTCGTACAACGAGGAGTCCGGCCGCTACCGCGAGCTCCAGCCGGTCTTCTACGTCCCGGGCGAGGAGCGCAAGCTGGTCCAGCAGGGCCGTCCCGGCAAGTACGAGTTCTTCGAGGGCACGCCCGAGCAGCACAGGACCACCACCGAGGCGATGGAGGCCGCGTACCGCGAGTCCTACGTCCGCTACCAGGAGATGCTGGCCGCCGGGGTGGCCCGCGAGGTGGCCCGCGCGGTGCTGCCGGTGGGCCTGTTCTCCTCGATGTACGCGACCTGCAACTCGCGTTCGCTGATGCACTTCCTCTCCCTGCGCACCAAGCGGGAGAACTCGGCGGTGCCGTCGTTCCCGCAGCGCGAGATCGAGATGGTCGCCGAGCAGATGGAGGAGCAGTGGGCCCGGCTCATGCCGCTCACCCATGCGGCCTTCGAGAAGCACGGCCGGGTCGCCCCCTGACCTGGGACGACAGGCATCCGGGCAGAGTGTCTGGCATGTCTGGATTGCGGCTTTTCTAGCCGCTCCCTACATTCGTGAACACGGATTCCGGTGCTGCCCGAACCCCCGAGCGGGCAGCACCGGAATCCCACGTCCACACCCCCGGCGCGCTGCGCCGGTCCGAACAGCGGACCGGCATGGGTACCGCCCCACCGCCTACGAGTAGCTTTGGACGCATGGCTCCGACCTCCACCCCCCAGACGCCGTTCGGCCGGGTCCTGACCGCGATGGTCACCCCGTTCACCGCCGACGGCGGACTCGACCTCGACGGCGCCCAGCGCCTCGCCACGCACCTCGTGGACTCCGGCAACGACGGCCTGGTCGTCAACGGCACCACCGGTGAGTCCCCGACCACCAGCGACGCCGAGAAGGCCCAGCTGGTCCGTGCCGTGGTCGAGGCGGTCGGGGACCGCGCCCACGTGGTGGCCGGCGTCGGCACCAACGACACCCACCACAGCGTCGAGCTGGCCCGGCAGGCGGAGGCGGTCGGAGCGCACGGCCTGCTGGTCGTCACGCCGTACTACAGCAAGCCCCCGCAGGAGGGCCTGTACCGGCACAACGTGGCCGTCGCGGACGCGACCGGGCTGCCGGTCATGCTGTACGACATCCCGGGCCGCAGCGGGGTCGCGCTGAGCCACGAGACGCTGGTCCGCCTCGGCGAGCACCCGCGGATCGTCGCCAACAAGGACGCCAAGGGCGACCTCGGCGCCGCGGCTTGGGCCATCGCCCGCGCCGACCTGGCCTGGTACTCCGGTGACGACATCCTCAACCTGCCGCTGCTGTCCGTCGGAGCCGTCGGCGTGGTCAGCGTCGTCGGGCACGTGGTGGCCGGGGACCTGCGGGCGATGATCGAGGCCTTCCTGGCGGGCGATGTGGTCAAGGCCACGAGCATCCACCAGCGCCTGCTGCCGGTGTTCAGCGGTATGTTCCGCACCCAGGGCGTGATTCTCGGCAAGGCGGCGCTGGAACTCCAGGGGCTGCCGGCCGGCCCGCTGCGGCTGCCGCTGGTCGGAGCGACGCCGGAGGAGATCGCGCGATTGAGGCAGGATCTCGCCGCCGGCGGGGTACACCTCTAACAGACACGGACGTGCGCGCCCCGGCTCGCCGGACCTCCCAGGGTCCGCCGCTGGACCGGACCGAAGGCGCGAGAGCACAGACCCAGTAGGAAACGACACTGAGTACGCACGCCATATGTCTCCAGGGGGAGGACCCCGGGCATATGGCGTGCGTCGTGAGGAGAGTCTTTTGAGCCACCCGCACCCCGAGCTCGGCGCGCCCCCGGCACTGAAGGAGGGCGCCCTCCGGATCACCCCGCTCGGCGGCCTCGGCGAGATCGGCCGCAACATGACGGTCCTCGAGTACGGGGACCGCATCCTGATCATCGACTGCGGCGTCCTCTTCCCCGAGGACGAGCAGCCCGGCGTGGACCTGATCCTCCCGGACTTCACGTACATCCGGGACCGTCTCGACAAGGTCGACGGCATCGTCCTGACCCACGGGCACGAGGACCACATCGGCGCCGTCCCGTTCCTCCTGCGGGAGAACCCGGACATCCCGCTGATCGGCTCCAAGCTGACCCTGGCGCTCATCGAGGCCAAGCTCGCCGAGCACCGCATCCGGCCGTACGTGCTGGAGGTCAAGGAGGGCGAGCGCGAGCGCATCGGCCCCTTCGACTGCGAGTTCATCGCGGTCAACCACTCCATCCCGGACGCCCTCGCCGTGGCGGTCCGCACCCCCGCCGGCATGGTCGTGGCCACCGGCGACTTCAAGATGGACCAGCTCCCGCTGGACGGCCGCCTGACCGACCTGCCGACCTTCGCCAAGCTGGCGGAGGAGGGCATGGACCTGCTGCTGGTGGACTCCACCAACGCCGAGGTCCCCGGCTTCATCCCGCACGAGCGGGACATCTCGGCCGCGCTGCGGAACGTCTTCGCGAACGCGGACAAGCGCATCATCGTCGCCTCCTTCGCCAGCCACGTGCACCGCATCCAGCAGGTGCTGGACGCCGCGCACGAGTACAAGCGCAAGGTCGCCTTCGTCGGCCGCTCGATGGTCCGCAACATGGGCATCGCCCGCGACCTCGGCTACTTGAAGGTCCCCGGCAACATGGTCGTGGACGTCAAGCAGCTGGACGACCTGCCGGACAAGGAGGTCGTGCTGATCTGCACCGGCTCGCAGGGCGAGCCGATGGCCGCGCTGTCCCGGATGGCCAACCGCGACCACCAGATCCGCATCGTCGAGGGCGACACCGTCGTCCTGGCCTCCTCGCTCATCCCGGGCAACGAGAACGCCGTCTACCGGGTGATCAACGGCCTGACCCGCTGGGGCGCCAAGGTCGTGCACAAGGGCAACGCCAAGGTGCACGTCTCCGGCCACGCCTCGGCCGGCGAGCTGCTCTACTTCTTCAACATCTGCAAGCCGCGCAACCTGATGCCGGTCCACGGCGAGTGGCGCCACCTGCGCGCGGCCGCCGAGTTGGGCATCGCCACCGGGGTGCCGCGCAACCGCGTGGTCATCGCCGAGGACGGTGTCTGCGTCGACCTGGAGAAGGGCGTCGCCCGGATCGTCGGCAAGGTGCAGGCCGGCTACGTCTACGTGGACGGCTCCTCGGTCGGCGACATCACCGAGGCCTCGCTCAAGGATCGCAGGATCCTCGGCGAGGAGGGCTTCATCTCGGTCTTCGTCGCGGTCGACTCGACCAACGGCAAGATCATCGGTGGCCCGACCATCCAGGCCCGTGGTTCCGGCATCGACGACAACGCGTTCGTTCCGGTCGTCGCCAAGCTCCAGGAGGCCCTGGACCGCTCGGCGAGCGACGGCGTGCTGGACCCCCGCCAGGTGCAGCAGCTCGTCCGCCGGACCATCGGCAAGTGGGTCGCGGACAACTACCGCCGCCGGCCGATGATCCTGCCCGTCGTGGTCGAGGTCTGACGCTCGCTCAACACCGGCTGAGGCTGGTTTGACGTGGGGCGACCCGGTGCGTAATGTTCTCCGGGTTGCCCCACGGGACGGCCCCTCGGAAACGGACTCGAATGTGAATTCGAGAACGACCGGGGAAAACGGACCGAGAGATTCTGATAGAGTCCGGGAGCGCCGAAAGGCAAAAGCGGATCAAATGAATGAAACTCCGGAAAACGGAGCGGAAAACATCTGATAAGCTTGAAACACGAAAGAACGAAGCCCGGAGGGTCTGCTGGAAGGCAGTCCGAAGGAAGCGTCCGTTCCTTGAGAACTCAACAGCGTGCCAAAAGTCAACGCCAGATATGTTGACATCCCCGGCCTCAGGTTTCCTGGGGTTGGAGATTCCTTTTGAAACAAACACTAGCGAGGACGCAGTGCGCGGGATCACCCTATTCCGGTGGTTGCCGTGCCGCTCAACGCGAGTGTGAACCCGACTACGGGTAAACATTCACGGAGAGTTTGATCCTGGCTCAGGACGAACGCTGGCGGCGTGCTTAACACATGCAAGTCGAACGGTGAAGCCCTTCGGGGTGGATCAGTGGCGAACGGGTGAGTAACACGTGGGCAATCT
>NZ_MSJQ01000289.1 GCF_014596515.1 Streptomyces sp. CBMA156 | reverse complement strand
CGGCGGCCGAGAGTTCGGCGGCCAGGGCGTCCAGCGCGCCCTGCGCGGGGGCGCCGCCGAAGGCGTCCCTGGCGAGGCCGAGCGAGCGGGCCCTGGTGTGCCAGAGCAGCCGCCGGCGCCCGTCGGCGCCGTGCGCCCAGTACAGCTGCGCGGCCGCCCTGGCGCCCGCCGGGTGGCGCAACAGGCCGGCCCCGGCGCCGAGTTCGAGCAGGGCGCGGAGCAGCAGCGCCGCGTCGTGGTCGTGCACGCCGCGCTGGTAGCCCTCGTCCGGCCGCTGCTCGGCCGCCCGCCGGACGTACTCCAGCAGCTCGGCTTCGCCGGAGAGCGAACCGGACAGCGCCCCCGGTTCGGCGGCCGGCAGCAGGCTCGCGGCGAGGTACTCGGCGCGGTACAGCCGGGGGGTCTCCGAGGGCAGCGGGCGGTCCCAGTAGCGCTCGGTCGCGGCGAAGGCCGGGTCGGTGACGGGGGAGCGGTAGTCGGTGCCGGTGAGGGTGAAGGCGGGGCGCCCGCGCCAGGGGACCAGGGCGAGTTCGGGCCGCTGGGTGGTGACGGCGAACAGGTGCCGGCCCAGCCGCAGGGTGCCGGGGCCGTCCCCGGCGAGTTCGGCGCGGTCGCGCAGGGCCCGGTGGGCGCGGGAGCGGGCGGCGCGCAGCCGGCCGGTCAGCTCCTCGGCCCTGACCCGGTCGCCGAGCCCGGTCAACTGCCCGGCCAGCTCGCGGAGTTTGACGGCGGTCGGATCGGCGGCCAGGGCGGCGTCGATCTCGGCGGCGGTGTCCAGCGCGGCCAGCCGCCGGTGCAGGGTGTCGAGGATGCGGTCGGCGGAGGCGGCCAGCCGGTCGGCGCGCCGGGCCCGCTCCTCCAGCAGGTGCTGGCGGCGGGCGGTGAGCGCGTCGTGGATCTCGGTGCGCCGGGCGGTGAGCTGTTCGCCGAGGGCCGGGTCGGCGTCGGCGAAGCGGGTCTCCAGCTGCTCGATCCGCAGCAGCAGCCGGCCGAGCTGCTCGTCGCAGGCCTCGGGGGTGTCGGCGGCGGCGAGCGCGGCGGTGGTGGCCTGGCCGAGCAGGGCGGTCTCGGCGGCGAACTCGGCGGCGGCCTCGCGGGTGCGCAGCTCCCGGCGGCGCACGGTCAGGGCGGTCCTGGCCCGGTTGAGCAGTCCGAGCACGTCGGCGAGCCGGTCGAGGATCGCGGTGCGGGTGGTGGCGTCGGCCAGGTCGAGGGTGCCGACCAGCTCCGAGACGGTCTGCAACGCCTCGCTCTGGGCGCCGAGTTCGAGGCCCAGCGGCTCGGCCTCGGCGGCGGTGGCGATGCCGGCGCAGCGCTCGGCCAGTTCGCCGGCCCGCTGCCGGTGCGGTTCGAAGGCGGCCGGCTCGGCGAGCTGCCCGACGGCCCGGTCGGCGGCCTCCGGCCAGGCCCTCGGCGAGGTGCGGTTCCAGCTCGCGCAGCCGCTCGCCCGGCACCTCCTCGGCCTCGACCCCGACCTTCCGCTGCCCGGCGGCGAAGGCGCGCAGCGCGTCCTGCCCGGCGGCGGTCGAGGCGACGACCACACCGCCCTTGGGCTCGTACTCGATCGCCGGGCCGATCCGCTCGGCGAGTTCGTGCCAGAGCCGGGTGCTGAGCAGGGCGAGGTCGAGTTCCGGGCCCGGCTCCTTGTCGGAGACCAGCAGGTTGCCCTCGCCCGCGCCGGTGGTGCCGCCGGCCACCGGCCCGCGGTCCACGACGGCGACGGCGAGCCCGGCGCGGGCGGCGTAGTAGGCGCAGGCGGCGCCGACCACACCGGCGCCGACCACGACGACGTCCAGGGGAGGTCTCTCGGTCTTCAGCACATCAGTAATATGTCACATGCCATGCAAGCTGCCAAGACCACCCGCCGAAACCCGCGAACCCCCCGACCAGCGGAAAGTCCGGATCGACAGCCGGGGCCGGGCCGTACCGGGGCAGGGCAGTACCGGGGCCCGGACAGCGAAGAGCCCCGGCCCACCGCTCGGCGGCGGCGGACCGGGGCTCCCTCAGGACCGGCCGGCTCAGGTGATGTCGTCCATCTCCTCACGGCGGGACGCCGGCACCGCCGCACCGGCCGCCGGGGCCGCCGAGGCCTGGACGTTCTCCGCGCCCGACACCGGCTGCACCGAGAGGTCCACCTGCGAGGCCTCCTCGTCGTCCAGCCCTGCGTCCGGGTTGCGGCGGGCCTTGCGCTTGTCGTTGAAGATCGCGATCGCCACCGCGATGAAGTACAGCGCCCAGATCGGCGCGGCCAGCGCGAGCATGCTCAGCGGGTCGGCGCTCGGCGTGGCGAAGGCCGCGAACACCGTGATGCCCATGACCATGCCGCGCCACCAGCCCAGCAGCCGCTTGCCGGTGACCATGCCGATGACGTTCAGCATCACCAGCAGCAGCGGGAACTCGAAGGCGAGGCCGAAGACCAGCACCATCCGGGTGGCGATGTCGAAGTAGTCCTCGGGCGGCAGGATCGGCGTGGTGTTGTTCGGGGTGAACGAGATCAGCACGTCGACCGTGGTCGGCAGCACCAGGATGGCCACGGCCACACCGGCCAGGAACAGCGGCGTCCCGCAGAGCAGGAAGACGACCGTGTACTTCTTCTCGTGCCGGTGCAGACCGGGCGCCACGAAGGCCCAGACCTGGTACAGCCAGATCGGCACGGTGGCCACCACGCCGGCCGTCAGGGCCACCTTGAGCATCCAGGTGAAACCGGCGGTCAGACCGATGTTGGAGACCTGGGCGCACTTGCCGTGGTAGTGCTCGGCCAGCTCCGGGGTGTCACACCGCGGCAGCGGCTTCAGGAGGAAGTCCTCCAGCTGCTTGTGGTAGATCGCCGCCACGATGGTGATCAGCACGATCGCCAGGACCGACTTGACCACGCGGTTGCGCAGTTCCCGCAGGTGGTCGGCGAGGGCCATCCGCCCCTCAGGATCCTTTGACGTCTTCGACGCCTTGGAGAGCTTGCTCAACCCCGGTCCTCAACTCGTGCGTCGGGGCCCGCCGGTCGGCGGGCCTCCGTGGTCGCGTGCGTCGCGCACGCCGGACGTGCGACGCGCGTCAGGCGCGTCACGTGCCCCGCGCTCAGTGCGGGCGGTCGCCGTCGGGTGCGGAGGCCCCGGCGGCGGGCTCGGTCACCGGACGGGCCGTGGCCGACGCGCCCGGAGCGGTCTGGACGGCCCTGCCCGCGGTGCCGGCCACCGGCGCCGGAGCCGGTGCGGCCTGCGGCTCGGACTCGCCGTCCGAACGCATCGCCTGGGCCTCGCTCTTCAGGATCCGCATCGACTTGCCCAGCGAGCGCGCCAGGTCCGGCAGCCGCTTGGCTCCGAACAGCACGATGGCGAGAACCACGATCACCACGATCGCAGTCATCGAGATGCGCATGCGCGACCACCTTCAGTCATGGCGGCCCGACGGGCCGTCCGCTGCGGATGGTAACCGCTGCGGATGACGCCACGACGACGGCCGCCCGAACGGGACAGCGGCCCCCGGTACGCAGTTCAGGAGCCACTTGAGAGCGTAACCCGCCCCCACCCGCTCGCAGCAGCCCCCGTACCCCTGCGGTTCCGGCCGTGCTATGCGGCCGGGGCGCTGTGCTCCGCGGCCCGGTCGCCTCCGCCGGGCACCGCGTCCGCCAGGTCCTCGGCCGCCACGGCCAGCGCCCGCGCGGCCCGGTCCACGCCCTTGGCGAGCGCCCGTACGTCCAGCCAGAGCCGGATCGCGAGGACCCCGAGGACCAGCAGGCCCGCGGTGGCGAGCAGGACGGCGGCGACGAGCATCCAGGACATGCGCCCCACCCTATACGGGGGCCGGTCCCCCGCCGGGACGAGCGCCGGCCCCCACCGGGACGGGCGTCAGCCCTCCGCCGGCACGAGCCGCATGGTGCGCACCCCGGCCCCGGTGAGCGCCTCGACGATCTTCTCCCCGGCCGGCTTGCGCACCGCCGCCCCGCACCGCGGGCAACCGAAGCTGTAGTGCGCCTGGGCCGGGGTGCGACCGAGGGTCAGCCGGAACTCCTCCGCCGGGAGCTCGACCTTCTCCCGGCACTCGGAGCAGTACACCTTGAATCTGGTCCCGGGTTCCACCGCTCAGGCCCGCCCCTCCCCGTAGGCGGCCAGCGCCTCCCGCGCGGCCGAGCGCGCCTGCTCGGCCGGCTCGGGCGGCGAGACGATCCGGCCGTCCCGGCCCAGCCGCAGCGCCAGCGGGCGCAGCTGGGAGGGGTCGGCGCTGCGCATGGTGATCCGCAGGCCGCCGTCCGGCAGCTCCTCGGCCCGGTCGTGGGTGTAGTACTCGGCCACCCAGCGCCCGCCGGAGGAGACCTCGACCACCACCTCGGGGTCGTCCGCCGCCGGGTTGACCAGCCCGCCGCTCAGGTCGCGCGGCTCGCGCCGGGGCGGGTCGGCCGGGACGTCCAGGACGCGGATCTCGGCGACCCGGTCGAGGCGGAACATCCGGTGGTCCTCGGAGGTGCGGCACCACGCCTCGAGGTAGGTGTGGCCCTCGGTGAGCAGCCGGATCGGGTCGACCTCGCGCTCGGTCATCCCGCCGCGCCCGTGCGAGTAGTAGCGCAGCCAGAGCCGGCGGCCCTCGCTGAGCGCCCGGTCGATGTCGGCGAAGACGTGGCTTTCCGCCTCGAAGGTCACCCCGACCCTGGCGCTGCCCTCGGCGCTCTCCCCCGCCGCGTTCTCGATCTTGGCGACGGCCCGGGTGAGCGCCTCCCGGTCCCCGGCCCGCAGGCCGGGCAGCCCGGCCACCGCGCGGGCGGCCACCAGCAGCGCGGTCGCCTCGTCGGCGGCCAGCCGCAGCGGCTGGGCCACGTCGTCGACGTTGTGCCACCAGATCCGCTCGCCGTCGGTGTCGATGTCGAGCAGGTCGCCGCCGCGGAAGCTGGTGCCGCACATCGGCAGCACGTTGAGGTCCCCGATCAGCTCGCGCTCGCTGATCCCGAACGCCCTGGCCACCTCGGCGACCTCGGCCCCGGGCCGCTCGCGCAGGTAGGTGACCAGCGACAGCATCCGTCGCGTCTGGTCGATGGCGTTGCTCACGCGCGTTCTCCCTCGATACCCGCGACCGCCCGCAGCCGGTCGATCACATCCGCCCGCAGCTCCTCCGGCCCGAGCACCAGCACGTCGGGCCCGAACTCCGCCAGGTCGGCGCCCAGCCCGTTCCCGTACGGGATCTCCAGCTCGTCCCAGACCTCGTCCACCCGGGAGCTGCTCAGCGCCTTGGTGCGCAGCGGGAAGCCGGCGCCGCGGCGGACCCGGACGGTCGCGCTGGCGGTGGCCCCCTCGCCGGCGAACTTCGCCACGGTGGCCCGGACGTCCACGTGCTCGGGAACGGTGCCGACGAAGGCCCCGGGCTTCGTCTTCACCCGGCCGGTGATCCGGCTGAGCCGGAACACCCTGGCGTCGCCCCGGTCGCGGTCGTACCCGGCCAGGTACCAGTGCCCGCGCCAGCACTCCAGCGCCCACGGCTCCACGCCGCGCTGCTCGGCGGCGGCGGCACCGGCCTTGCGGTACTCGAAGGTGACCGGACGGCGGTCCCGGGCGGCGGTGAGCAGCGGCTCGAACGCGGCCTCCCGGGCGGGAATGCGCGGCTCCAGGGCGGTCCGGCCCTCGGCCTCGGTGAACGGCACCCCGGCCGCGCGCAGCTTCTGCAGGGCGCCGCTGGCCGCGCCGGACATCTTGGCCTGCTGCCAGACCCTGGCGGCCAGGGTCAGCGCGGCCGCCTCCTCGGCGTCCAGGGCGATCTCGGGCAGCCGGTTGCGGTCGGCGCGGGCCAGGTAGCCGAGTTCGCCGTCCAGGGTGCTCTCGTCGACGTCGATCACCAGACCGAGCTCGCGCAGATCGTCCTTGTCCCGCTCGAACATCCGGTTGAAGGCGTCCTCGCTGCCGTTCTGCCAGGCCTCGCGGTACGCCTCGACGGATTCCCGCAGCTCCTTCTTGGAGAGCGGACGTCTGGTGTTCATCAGGCACAGGGCGAGATTCATCAGCCGCTCTGCCTTGGCGATCGCCATCGCTGACCCTTCCGGTGTGCCGCGCCGCGCGCGGGGTGCGCCAACCGGGCGATCACCACCCGGCGGGACCGACCGTACCGGTAGCGGTACGCACGGCAAAAGCGGCCTCCCGCACCTCCTGCCCGCGCCGGGCCGTTCCGGCCCGGACAGGCCCGTGGGCCGGGCCCCCGGAGGGGTCCGGCCCACGGCCCCGGCAGGCTCAGACGCCCAGCAGGTCGACCACGAAGATCAGGGTCGAGTGCGGCGGGATCGCCGAGGTCGGCGACTGGGCGCCGTACGCCAGGTTCGACGGGATGGTCAGCTCGCGACGGCCGCCCACCTTCATGCCGACGACGCCCTGGTCCCAGCCCTTGATGACACGGCCGCCGCCGAGCGGGAACTTGAACTCGTTGGGGCTCCGGTTCCAGCTCGCGTCGAACTCCTCACCGGTCTCGAAGGTCACGCCCACGTAGCGGACCTTGACGTTCTGGCCCGGCTTGGCCTCCGCGCCGTCACCGACGACGATGTCGCGGATCTGCAGCTCCTTCGGAGCGTCACCGATCGGGAAGTCGATCTCGGGCTTCTCGTTCAGGTTCACGGTCCCTCTTCTCACGTTCGCTTGCATTCACGACCAAGCGGCGGGCGCCCGCACCCGGTCCGCCCGGACGACCGTCCGGGCAGACCACCGTACGGGCACCCGCCGCCCGTCCGGGTCCGGCCACGCGGCCGGACCCGAAGGTCACACGTCCACCATTGTCACCCGAAAGTGGATCAGCCCTGACCGGCGTCCAGGATGTCCACCACGAAGACGAGCGCAGCGCCCGGCGGGATGTCGCCCTGGCCCTTGTCGCCGTAGCCCAGCGCGGCCGGGATCACCAGCTCGACCCGGCTGCCGACCGTCTGGCCCTCCAGGCCCTGGTCCCAGCCCGCGATGACCTGGCTGCCGCCGACCGGGAAGGTGAACGCCTGGCCCTTGCTGAGCGAGGAGTCGAACACCTTGCCGCTGGAGAACAGCGCGCCGGTGTACTGGACGACGACCTTCTCGCCCTTCTCCACCTTCGGGCCGGTGCCCTTGATCAGGACGTGCGACTTCAGCTCGGTCGGGTCCTTCGCCCCGGCGACCGGGGTGATCTCGGCCGGCTTCTTGCCGTTGTCCTTGACCTGCGGGAAGTCCGCCGGCGGCGGGGTGACGGTACCGCTCACCACGGCGTCGGGCGCGGTGCTGTTGCGGACGTCGATCACGAAGATCAGGTCGTCCTTGGCCCCGATCGACATGTCGGGCTTGCCCTGGGAACCGAAGGCGGCGGCCGGCGGGGCCACCACCAGCAGCCGGCTGCCGGCCTTCTTCCCGACCACGGCCTGGTCCAGCGCCGGGATCAGCGCGTCGGTGCCGGCCTGGAAGATCTGCCGCTTGTTCCCGGAGTCGTACGAGCTCGGGATGTCCTTGCCGGTGTTCCAGTCCTTGGCGGTGTAGTCCACCGAGGCCCAGGAGTTCTTCTCCACCTTGGGGCCGTTGCCCTCGGACAGCACCTTCACCACGAAGGAGCCGTCGGAGGGCTCGCCCGGCACCTGGATCTCGGCCTTCGCGCCGAAGTCGCCGGTGACCGTCGGCAGCACCTTGGCGCTGTCCTTGATCGGCGGCACCGGATCGGCGGTCGGCGTGGGCGGCGCGGTGGTGGAGTCCGGCTTGGCCGCCGCGGTGTCCTTGCCGTCGTCCTTGTTCACCACGTAGAGCGTGATGCCGCTGCCGACCAGCAGCAGGGCCAGCACCGTGCCGAGGACCACGCCCAGCTTGCCGACGCCGGGCGGGTTCTCGTCGTACCCGGCCTCCGAGGTGTCGGCCTTGCGCACGTTGGAGGCGAAGATCTGCGGGGCGTCGTCCGTCTTGGTCCCGCCCGCGGGGCGCGGCGCCTCGCCGGGCTGCGCCCAGCCGGCCTGCTGCGCCAGGATCGCCGGCGGAACGACGATCGACTCGCGGTCCCCGCCGACCTGACCGCCGGGACGGGAGGCGGCCGGGTCACCCGCAGAGCTGTCGTTCGCCGCGGTACCGGCCCCGCCCGGGCTCGGCGTCTTCTCAGTCATGACTCCCCATCCATCTCGCCACGAGGTCTTCCAGGTCTGCGCCCGGCGTGGGCACGCCGGCTGCGGTCGCACCGCCCGCCCAGGACCTTCGGCACCGGGCGGCGCCTGCCACAGTGCGTGGGCAGTATGACAGCTCAGGATGAGGGCGGACGCTTCGTTGTACGAGCGTCCGCCCAAGCGTACGGAATCCCCCTGGGATCTTCCTAGACCGCTTCCAGGATGTCGATCACGAAGACCAGGGTCGAGTTCGCCGGCACCGAGCCCTGGGCCTTGTCCTGGTAACCGAGTGCGGGCGGCACCACCAGCAGGACCCGGCTGCCGACGTTCTGCCCGACCAGCCCCTTGTCCCAGCCCTCGATCACGCTGCCGGTGCCGATCTGCACCGCCTGCGCGCCTCCGTGCGTCCAGGAGGCGTCGAACTGCTGGCCGTCGGCCCACAGCACCCCGGTGTACTGCACCACCAGGGTCTGCCCGCTCTTGACCTGCTTGCCCTCGCCCTTGATCAGCACCGCCTGCTGGAGGTCGGTGGGCGCGGCCTGCCCGGCCGGGATCGTGATCGTCGCGGCCGCCTTGCCGTTGTCCTTGACCTGCGGCATCGTCGCGGCCGGCTCGGTCATGTTCCCGGTCAGCGTGGAGTCCGGCGGCAGGCTCTCCATGATGTCCAGCACGAACACCACGGTGTCGCCCTTGTTGACGCCCAGCTGGCCGGAGCCCTGCTCGCCGAAGGCCGCCGCCGGCGGGGCCACCACCAGCAGCCGGGTGCCCACCTTCTTGCCGATCACGCTCTGGTCCAGCGCCGGCACCAGCTGCCCGCTGCCGGCCTGGTACAGCTGCGGCTTGCCGTTGGCGTCGTACGAGCTGGGCAGGTCCTTGCCGGTGGTCCAGTTCTTGGCGGTGTAGTTGACCGTCACCCAGTCGCCCTTGCCGACGGTCGCGCGCTCGCCCTCGCTGACCGTGTTCACCACGAACTGGCCGCTGGGCTGCTGGCCCTCGGGGATGGTGATGGTGGCCTTGCTGCCGAACCCGCCACCCGAAAGAGTGGGCATCGGCGACGCCTCGGCGACCGGCGCCGGCACCGTCGGGGCGGCACTCGCCGAGGACGGTGTCGCCGGGCCGGCTGCCTTGGGCGAGCTGCTGCAGGCGACCGCGAGCAGCAGCGGCAGGGTGAGAAGCAAACCGGCGGTGCGGCGCACGGTGGTCCTAACTGTCGGTCGAAGTCGTCTCTCCTGACTCGACGGACAGCGTATGCCCGGCACGCGTCCGGCCCCGGTAGACACCACCGGGGCCGGCTCCAGGGTCTTGATCATGGCATCTTGATCACGGACTCGGTCACACCACGCGTTCACACGGCTCGCTCGCGCCGCCGCGCGGTCACATCCCCGCGATCAGCTTCTCCACCCGCTCGTCCACCGAACGGAACGGGTCCTTGCACAGCACCGTGCGCTGCGCCTGGTCGTTCAGCTTCAGGTGCACCCAGTCCACCGTGAAGTCCCGGCGCTGCTCCTGCGCCCGGCGGATGAAGTCCCCGCGCAGCCGCGCCCTGGTGGTCTGCGGCGGGATCGACTTGGCCTCGAAGGTCTTGAGGTCGGTGGTCACCCGCTGCGCCTGGTTCTTGCCCTGGAGCAGGTAGAACAGGCCGCGGCGGCGGTGGATGTCGTGGTACGCGAGGTCGATCTGGGCCACCCGCGGGTTGGACATGCTCATCTGGTGCTTCTCGCGGTAGCGCTCGATGAGCTTGTACTTCATGATCCAGTCGATCTCGGTGGCCACCCCGTCCAGCCGCTCCGACCGCACGGCCTCCAGGGTGCGGCCCCAGAGGTCGAGCACCCGGGCGACGGTGCCGGTGTTGATGCCCTTGCGGTCCGCGAACTCCAGGGCCTTGGTGTAGTACTCCTCCTGGATGTCCAGCGCGCTGGCCTCCCGGCCGTTGGCCAGCCGCACCTGGTGGGTGCCGGTGAGGTCGTGGCTGACCTCGCGGATCGCCCGGATCGGGTTCTCCAGGGTGAGGTCGCGCATCACCACGCCGGCCTCGATCAGCCGCAGCACCAGGTCGGTGGAGCCGACCTTGAGCAGCGTGGTGGTCTCCGACATGTTGGAGTCGCCGACGATCACGTGCAGCCGGCGGTAGCGCTCGGCGTCCGCGTGCGGCTCGTCCCTGGTGTTGATGATCGGGCGCGAGCGGGTGGTGGCCGAGCTGACGCCCTCCCAGATGTGCTCGGCCCGCTGGCTGACGCAGAACACCGCGCCGCGCGGGGTCTGGAGCACCTTGCCCGCCCCGCAGATCAGCTGCCGGGTGACCAGGAACGGGATCAGCACGTCGGCCAGCCGGGAGAACTCGCCGTGCCGGGCCACGCAGTAGTTCTCGTGGCAGCCGTAGGAGTTCCCGGCCGAGTCGGTGTTGTTCTTGAAGAGGTAGACGTCCCCCGCGATGCCCTCCTCGTGCAGCCGCCGCTCGGCGTCCACCAGGAGTCCTTCGAGGATGCGCTCGCCCGCCTTGTCGTGCGTCACCAGCTCGACGACGTCGTCGCACTCGGGGGTTGCGTACTCGGGGTGGGAGCCGACGTCGAGGTACAGGCGGGCGCCGTTGCGCAGGAAGACGTTGCTGCTGCGGCCCCAGGAGACGACCCGGCGGAACAGGTACCGCGCCACCTCGTCCGGTGACAGCCGTCGCTGCCCTCGGAACGTACAGGTCACGCCGTACTCGTTCTCCAGCCCGAAAATCCGGCGGTCCATGAGCACTCCATTCTCTGTCGGAGCTGTCCGAAACCGCCTCCACGACGACTGGGCCGCCGCAGGGGCACCGGAGTCCCGCACGGCGGCGGCAGGGCCGCCGCACGGGACTCCGCAGGCACTTGCTACACCGGCGTGCCGTCCGCCGGGTTCTCCTCGTCGTCCGCCTCGGCGGACTGGTCACCGTCGAGCAGCCGGCCCAGCTGGTTGCCCAGGATCCGCTTGAACTTGCGCTGCTGGAACCGCTGGCGGTCGAGGACCGCTACCTCCAGCTGTTCCGGGGTGAGGCTGCGCGGGCTGCCGCCGTTGGGGTCGCGGGCGAGCGAGTCCACCGCGACCTTCACCGCCTCGGTGAGGCTCAGGCCGGCGCGGTGGCTCTGGCCCAGGTAGTTGCCGATCGAGTCGGCGTTGCCGCCGACCACCACGTAGTTCTTCTCGTCGACGACCGAGCCGTCCGGCGTGAGCCGGTAGATCTGGTCCTGGTCGCTGGTGCGGCCGACCTCGGCCACGATCAGCTCGACCTCGTACGGCTTCTCGCCGACCGAGGAGAAGATGGTGCCCAGGGTCTGGGCGTACACGTTGGCGAGGCCCCGGGCCGTGACGTCGGCCCGGTCGTAGGAGTAGCCGCGCAGGTCGGCGTAGCGGACGCCGCCGATGCGCAGGTTCTCGAACTCGTTGTAGCGACCGACCGCCGCGAAGGCGATCTTGTCGTAGATCTCGGAGACCTTGTGGAGCGCCCTGGAGGTGTTCTCCGCGACGAAGACGATGCCGTCGGCGTAGGTGAGCACGACCACGCTGCGGCCGCGGGCGATGCCCTTGCGGGCGTACTCCGCGCGGTCCGCCATGGCCTGCTGGGGCGAGACGTAGAACGGTGTCGACACCGGCGGTCGTCCCTTTCCTGTGAGGTGATGGCTAGATCAGCGGGGCCTGCGGGCCGTTGGGCCGGGTCAGGCGCTCGTCGGTGATGGCGACGACGATCTCCGTGACCTCCGCCTCGGTGAGCCGGCGGAAGCCGTCCTCGGTGATCAGCGAGACGATCGGGAAGATCTTGCGGGCGAGGTCGGGGCCACCGGTGGCGGAGTCGTCGTCCGCCGCGTCGTAGAGCGCCTGGACGACCATGGTGGCGGCCTGGTCGGCCGTCAGCTCCTCGCGGTAGAGCTTCTTCATCGAACCGCGGGCGAAGACCGAGCCCGAGCCGGTCGCGGTGAAGCCTCGCTCCTCGGAACGCCCGCCGGTGACGTCGTAGTTGAAGATCCGGCCACGGCCGAGCTCCACGTCGTAGCCGGCGAAGAGCGGCACCACCGCGAGGCCCTGCATCGCCATGCCCAGGTTGCCCCGGATCATGGTGGTGAGCCGGTTGGCCTTGCCCTCCAGCGAGAGCGTGGTGCCCTCGATCTTCTCGTAGTGCTCCAGCTCCAGCTGGAACAGCCGGACCATCTCGATCGCGAGGCCGGCGGTGCCGGCGATGCCGACCGCGCTGTACTCGTCGGCCGGGAAGACCTTCTCCATGTCGCGCTGGGCGATCACGTTGCCCATCGTCGCCCGGCGGTCACCCGCGATCACCACGCCGCCGTCGAAGACCGCGGCCACGATCGTGGTCCCGTGCGGGGCCTCGACCACGGCGCCCTCGGGGAGTCCCCGCCGGCCGCCGGGGACCAGCTCCGGCCGGTGCTCGGCGAGGAAGTCGAGGAACGAGGAGGACCCCGGGGTCAGGAAGGCAGCCGGTAGACGCCCGGTGCCACGAGTGTTGGCTTCCACACGATTCCTTCCAGGTAGCTTGAAGCGCGCGCTGCCCGCACCCTACCCGCCCGACGATCACCGTCCACGGGTGGAGGGGCCGGTGCCGGACGGCCGGACGGTGTTCCCCGTCCGGCCGCCTCCGACGGTCGCGACCGTGATTTCCCGAATGGCCGGGCCGGGCTATTGCCCGCCCTTCTGGACGAATCCACGGACGAAATCCTCGGCATTGGATTCGAGGACCTCGTCGATTTCGTCCAGTACCGCGTCGACGTCGTCGCTCAGCTTTTCCTGGCGCTCCTTGAGGTCGTCGGAATTCTGGCTTTCCGCGGCCTGCTCCTCGACCTCCTCGGAGGAACGGTTTGCCCGCTGCTGGCCGCCGCCGGTGTCCTTGCTCGCCATTTCCCTCACCCCGCTCGATTCGTCTGGCACGGTTCGGTCGCTGCTGCTGCACCGACCCTATACACAGGGTGCGACTGCCGCTCCCGGTTTGCCGGTGGCGCTTACTGTCCAACGCCCGCTGCCACCCCGGATGATTCCCATTCGGCGGACGTTCACCCATGGTGATCGAAAAGTTACCCGCCGGACAGCACCCGGAGCAGGTCCTCCGCCGTGCGGCAGCGGTCCAGCAGCTCCTTGACGTGGTTGCGGGTGCCGCGCAGCGGTTCCAGCGTGGGCACCCGCTGCAACGAGTCCCGGCCGGGCAGGTCGAAGATCACCGAGTCCCAGGAGGCCGCCGCGACGTGTTCCGCGTACTGCTCCAGGCAGCGCCCGCGGAAGTACGCCCTGGTGTCCTCAGGGGGCTTGGAGACGGCCCGCTCGACCTCGTCCTCGGTGAGCAGCCGCTCGAACCGCCCGCGGGCCACCAGGCGGTTGTAGAGGCCCTTCTCGGGCCGTACGTCGCTGTACTGGAGGTCGACCAGGTGCAGCCGCGGATTGGCCCACTCCAGGGCGTCCCGGCTGCGGTAGCCCTCCAGGATCTCCCGCTTGGCGACCCAGTCCAGCTCTTTGGACAGGGACATCGGGTCGCGCTCCAGCCGGCCCAGGACGTCCTCCCAGCGCGCCAGCACGTCCACCGTCTGCTCGTCCGCGTCGGTGCCGAAGCGGTCCTCGACGTACTTGCGGGCCAGTTCGAAGTACTCCAGCTGGAGCTGGACGGCGGTGAGCCTGCGCCCGTTGCGCAGGGTGATCAGGTGCTTGAGCGTCGGGTCGTGGGAGACCCGGTGCAGGGTGCGCACCGGCTGGTCGACGGCCAGGTCCGCGGCGATGAAGGAGTCCTCGATCATCGCCAGGACCAGGGAGGTGGTGCCCAGCTTGAGGTAGGTGGAGATCTCGGAGAGGTTGGCGTCCCCGATGATCACGTGCAGCCGGCGGTACTTCTCGGCGTCGGCGTGCGGCTCGTCCCTGGTGTTGATGATCGGGCGCTTGAGGGTGGTCTCCAGGCCGACCTCGACCTCGAAGTAGTCCGCCCGCTGGCTGATCTGGAAGCCGTGCACCGAGCCGTCCTGGCCGATGCCGACCCGGCCGGCGCCGGTGACCACCTGGCGGGAGACGAAGAACGGGGTCAGATGGCGGACGATGTCGGCGAACGGTGTCGCCCGCTTCATCAGGTAGTTCTCGTGGGTGCCGTAGGAGGCGCCCTTGTTGTCGGTGTTGTTCTTGTACAGGTGGATGTTCTGCCCGTTGGGCAGTTCCAGCGCGCGCTGCGCGGCCGCCGCCATGATCCGCTCGCCGGCCTTGTCCCAGAGCACGGCGTCGCGCGGGTTGGTCACCTCGGGCGAGCTGTACTCGGGGTGCGCGTGGTCCACGTAGAACCGGGCCCCGTTGGTGAGGATGACGTTGGCGAGGCCGATGTCCTCGTCGGTCAGCTGGCTGGCGTCCGCGACCTCGCGGGCCAGGTCGAACCCCCGTGCGTCGCGCAGCGGGTTCTCCTCCTCGAAGTCCCAGCGGGCCCGCCGCGCCCGGTGCATCGCCGCCGCGTACGCGTTGACGATCTGGGACGAGGTGAGCATGGCGTTGGCGTTGGGGTGCCCGGGCACGGAGATCCCGTACTCGGTCTCGATGCCCATCACGCGCCGTACGGTCATGCGGCCCTCCTTGCCCGGTGCGCCGCCCCCGACGGGCGGAGCACTCTGACGTACCGCCGAACAACACCGACGCCGGACTCCTCTGCCCGCGGACGGTGGGTCGAGCCTAGGACCGGGCGCCGACCGGCGGGCCCGGAGACGCGCCGTCCGGCTGCGGGGCCGCGAGGCGCCACAGCCGGACGGTGTGCGTACGGCTCCGGGGCCGCTGCCGGCCCGGTCGACCGCGTGCTTACAGGTACTGCCCCGTGTTGGCGACAGTGTCGATCGAGCGGCCGGACTCGGCGCCCTGCTTGCCGGTGACCAGCGTGCGGATGAAGACGATCCGCTCGCCCTTCTTGCCGGAGATGCGGGCCCAGTCGTCCGGGTTGGTGGTGTTCGGGAGGTCCTCGTTCTCCTTGAACTCGTCCACGCAGGCGGCGAGCAGGTGGGAGACGCGCAGACCGCGCTGACCGTGGTCGAGGAAGTCCTTGATGGCCATCTTCTTCGCACGGTCGACGATGTTCTGGATCATCGCGCCGGAGTTGAAGTCCTTGAAGTACAGGACCTCCTTGTCACCGTTGGCGTAGGTGACCTCCAGGAAGCGGTTCTCCTCGGTCTCGGAGTACATCCGCTCCACCACCGACTGGATCATCGCGGCCACCGTGGTGTCGACGGAGCCGTCGTGCTCCTTGAGGTCGTCCGGGTGGAACGGCAGCGAGTCCTTGAGGTACTTGGAGAAGATGTCCTTCGCGGCCTCGGCGTCCGGGCGCTCGATCTTGATCTTGACGTCCAGCCGGCCGGGCCGCAGGATCGCCGGGTCGATCATGTCCTCGCGGTTCGAGGCGCCGATGACGATGACGTTCTCCAGGCCCTCCACGCCGTCGATCTCGGCGAGCAGCTGCGGGACGATGGTGTTCTCCACGTCCGAGCTGACGCCGGAACCGCGGGTGCGGAACAGCGACTCCATCTCGTCGAAGAAGACGATGACGGGCGTGCCCTCGCTCGCCTTCTCCCGGGCCCGCTGGAAGACCAGGCGGATCTGCCGCTCGGTCTCGCCCACGTACTTGTTGAGCAGCTCGGGGCCCTTGATGTTGAGGAAGTAGCTCTTGCCCTGGGGGCGGCCGGTGACCTCGGCGACCTTCTTGGCCAGCGAGTTGGCGACCGCCTTGGCGATCAGCGTCTTGCCGCAGCCGGGCGGGCCGTAGAGCAGCACGCCCTTGGGCGGGCGCAGCTCGTACTCCTTGAAGAGGTCGGCGTGCAGGTACGGCAGCTCGACCGCGTCGCGGATCAGCTCGATCTGGTTGCTCAGGCCGCCGATCTGGCGGTAGTCGATGTCCGGGACCTCTTCGAGGACCAGTTCCTCGACCTCGGACTTCGGCACGACCTCGAACACGTAGCCGGAGCGGGGCTCCAGCAGCAGGGCGTCCCCGGGCCTGATGGTCAGCCCGCGCAGCGGCTCGGCGAGCCGCACCACGCGCTCCTCGTCGGTGTGCCCCAGGACGAGGGCGCGTTCGCCGTCCTCCAGGAGCTCCTTGAGGGTGACGATCTCACCGATGTTCTCGAAGGCCATCGCGTCCACGATGTTGAGGGCCTCGTTGAGCATCACTTCCTGGCCGCGCCGCACCTCGTCGAGGGCGACGTCGGGGCTGACGTTCACGCGGAGCTTGCGCCCGCCGGTGAAGATGTCGGCGGTGCCGTCCTCGTTCGCGTCGAGGAAGGTGCCGAAACCGGCCGGGGGCTGTGCCAGCCGGTCCACTTCCTCCTTGAGGGCCACGATCTGGTCGCGGGCCTCACGCAGGGTGGAGGCGAGCCGGTCGTTCTGGGCGGTCACGCCCGCCAGGTTGGTCTGGAGCTCGACGATCCGCTCTTCGAGGATCCTCGAATTGCGCGGCGAGTCGGCGAGCTTGCGGCGCAGCACTGCGATTTCCTGCTCAAGGTACGAGACCTGAGCGGCCTCGTCGGAACCACGAGCGGGCCTGCCGGTGCTGCGGGTGTAGTCGTCATCGTGGGCTGCCACGGTCCTCACCTCCTCCGGGGAGCTGGACGCTTCCAGACCCTACCTGGGACCAGGGGTCCGTAAACCCCTAGATCAAGAAAGATGGAACGGGCGTGTCCGATCTTCGCCCCAGCGTGCTTCCCCTCTGCTAAGGGGATACCCACCGCGCACCACCCAAAGCGGGCCAGATGTATCGTCGAGCGAAGTGATATCCGATCGCGACCACAAGTAGAGGTCCGATCGTTGTACGAATGGCGGGATTGCTCCAGGAATAGGGGCGACCCGGGACAGAAACGGCAGGGGACCATGTCGGTGACCGAGCAGACAGCGGCAGCGGCCGAGGGGCTGGAGGTGTGGATCGACCAGGATCTGTGCACCGGCGACGGCATCTGCGTGCAGTACGCACCCGAGGTCTTCGAGCTCGACATCGACGGGCTGGCCTACGTGAAGGGCCCGGACGACGAGCTGCGCCAGCAGCCCGGGGACAGCGCCCCGGTGCCGCTGACGATCCTTCAGGACGTGGTGGACTCGGCGAAGGAGTGCCCCGGCGACTGCATCCACGTGCGCCGGGTCGCCGACCGGGTCGAGGTCTACGGCCCGGACGCGGAGTAGTCCGCGTCCGGGCGGGTGGCGGTCGTCACACGGCGGAGACCGGGGCGGCGGTCTGGGAGCGTTCCCAGCCGCCGCCCCTGTGCGTCCAGGTGAGGTCGAGTGAGATGTCGGGCTTGAAGCGCGGCACGTCCTCGCTCGAATATCCCTGCGCGTGGCCGGTGATGGCGCCGTCCGAGCGCACCGTGATGCGGCTCACGGTGAGGTTCTCGCGCTCGGGCAGCAGGGTGGCGACCACCTCGGGGCTCCCGCCCTTGCCGAAGCCGAGCAGGAAGACCGCGTCCGGCGGGGTGCCGGTCTCGGCGGCACAGTGCGCGGCGACCACCGTGCCGGGGCGCCCGTCGCCGAGCTTCGCGGGCACTCTGAGCGCCGTCTTGACCGGGAACGGGCCGCAGTCCAGCGGAAGTTGGGCCAGGGCCGGGTCGGGGGCCGCGCTCGCGGCGAGGGGCCCGGCGGTGCTGCCGTGCACGGGCACCGGGCTGCCGGTCGCCGGCGAGGCCGCGAGCGCGGCGCCCACCACCGCGCCGCAGCCGGCCAGGGCGACGGCCCAGTGCCAGGGGGCGGTTCGCGCGTGCCCGGGCCCGGTGCGGCCCCGCGGTGTCTGCTGTCCAGCCGTCGCCGTCGTCCCGACCGCGGTCTCCACCAGGCGTCCCCTCCAGAGCTCCAGGAGCTGGTCTGCGTGAGCGAGCATCGTCCCACACCGTGGCCGGCGGAATGCGAAAGGGGTGGTACGGGCGCAGAGCCCGTACCACCCCTTGACTGTCTGCGGGATCAGCCCAGGTCGGGCTGCTCCGTCTCCGCGCCGAGGGCGGCCTTGCGGGCGGCGGCGCGCTCCCGGAGGGTGGACTCGGTCGACCCGCTGTCGTAGTCCTCGCCGTACGCGCCCTTGGCCGGGCGGCGGCGGCGCAGCGGCGGCTCGACGCCGTCCGCCAGGCGGCGGGCGGTGAGCAGGAAGCCGGTGTGGCCGATCATCCGGTGGTCCGGGCGGACCGCCAGGCCCTCCAGGTGCCAGGTGCGGACCATGGTCTCCCAGGCCTGCGGCTCGGTGAAGGTGCCGTGGTCGCGCAGCGCCTCGACGGTCTTCGACATCTGCGTGGTGGTGGCCACGTAGCAGCAGATGAGGCCGCCGGGGACGAGCGCCTTGGAGGCGACGTCCAGGCACTCCCAGGGGGCGAGCATGTCGAGGATGACGCGGTCGACGTCGGTCTCGACCAGGTTGTCCTGGAGGTCGCCGACGGTGAGCTTCCACGCCGGGTGCGGACCGCCGAAGTAGCGCTCGACGTTCCCCTTGGCGATGTCGGCGAAGTCCTGCCGGCGCTCGTAGGAGGCCAGCGAGCCCTGCTCTCCGACGGCGCGCAGCAGGTACGTGCTGAGCGCGCCCGAGCCGACACCGGCCTCGACGACGCGGGCACCGGCGAAGATGTCGGCCATCGCCAGGATCTGCCCCGCGTCCTTGGGGTAGATCACGGCGGCGCCGCGCGGCATGGACAGGACGTAGTCGGGGAGCAGGGGACGCAGCGCGAGGTACGGGACGTTCCCCGTCGTACGCACGACCGTGCCCTCGGGAGCGCCGATCAGCTCGTCATGCGGGAACGCACCCTTGTGGGTGTGGAACTGGTTCCCGGCCTGGAGCGTGAACGTGTAGTGGCGACCCTTGGGGTCGGTCAGCTGGACCTGGTCCCCGACCTGGAAGGGCCCGCGTCGGCGGGCGGCACCGGTCGGTTCGGACATGTGCCCAATCCTAAGGGAAGCGGACCGGCTCGCGGGACGCGGGTGATCAGCGGCCGGTGACGGCGGCGGTCAGCCGCTGTTCGATGTCGCTGAGCGTGGCGACGCCGAACACCCGACCGTCCGGCTCCACGACCAGGTACTCCCCCGCCGGAGTGGCCTGGACGGCCCTCAGCAGGTCCTCGCCGCCGAGGTCGGCGTCCAGCCGCATCCCGGGTTCGAGGTCGCGGGCGAGCGGGCCCACGGCCACCCAGGGGCGGCGGTGCTCGGGCACCGCCCGGACCGCGGACTCTCGCACCAGGGCGATCGGCTCGCCCCGGCCGTCCACCACGATCACCGCGCCGGCCTCGGCCTCACGGGCACGGCGCAGCGCCTCGCCGAGCGGGGTGTCGGCGGTGACCTCGACGGCCCGCCGGGCCAGCTCGCGCACCCGCAGGCCGGGCAGCACCTCCTTGAGCCGGGCGTTGCGCAGGCTGCCGGTGGCGCCGTTCCAGATGATCGCGGCGAGCACCGCGGCCAGCACCACGTCCACCAGGGTGTCGGTGGTGGTCCGCTCGACCCCGCGGGCGGCGCTCGCCAGCGGCAGGCCGAACAGCACCGCGACGGCCAGCCCGCGGCCGACCCAGGCGGCGGCCACCGTGCCGGTCATCGGCTTGCCGCTGATCGCCCAGACGACCGCGCGCAGCATCCGGCCGCCGTCCAGCGGCAGACCGGGCAGCAGGTTGAAGGCGGCGACCACCAGGTTGGAGACCATCAGGCCGGTGAGCAGCACCCCGGGCACGGTGGCCAGCTCCACCGCCCGCACCGCGAGGTAGAACACGCCGCCGAGCAGCAGCGAGAGCAGCGGGCCGACGAAGGCCAGCCAGAACTCCCGCCAGGGGCTCTGGGCCTCGTTCTCGATCTCCGAGACGCCGCCGAAGAACTGGAGCTGGATCCGCCGCACCCCGAGGTCGTAGCGCAGGGCGACCAGGGTGTGGGCCAGCTCGTGCACCAGGACGGAGGCGTAGAAGGCGACCGCGAAGAAGAACGCGACCAGGTAGCGGGCGCCGCCGAGGTCGGGCAGCACGTCGCCCAGCTGCCCCCCGAACACCCAGGTGATCAGCGCGGCGATGAGGAACCAGGAGGGGGTCACGTAGACGGGCACGCCGAAGGGCCGGCCCATCAGGATGCCGCCGCCGCGCTCGGGCGGCGGCCCGGCCGGGCGCCGGCCGTCGTCGTGCGGTGGCCGTTCGGAGGGTCGCTGCCCCCTGCTGTCGCTCACCGTGATCCCTTCGGTCGTCTCCCCCGTCGTGCCCCGGTGCGCCCACGCTACGTGATCGCGGGCCGCGGGCGCTGCGGGCCCCTCCTTCTGGCTTCATACCCACTCCTCCGCCGCTGCGGCAGCACCGTGGCAGCGGGATGACAGCAAAGGGCAATAGGCTCGTGGCCATGCAGCACACCGAGACCAGCAGTGCCGCCGGGCGTCCGGCGGCACCTCCGACCGGGCTCTCCCCGTCCCGCGCGGGGGACTTCCTCACCTGTCCCCTGCTGTACCGGCTGCGGGTGATCGACCGGCTGCCGGAGCCGCCGAGCGCGGCGGCGACCAGGGGCACCCTGGTGCACGCGGTGCTGGAGCGGCTGTTCGACAGCCCGGCGGCCGACCGGACGCCGGAGCGGGCGCTGGGCCTGCTGCGCCCGCAGTGGGAGCGGCTGCTGGGCGAGCGCCCCGAGCTGGGCGGGCTGTTCCCCGAGGACCCGGACGGCGCCGCGCTCACCCGCTGGCTGGCGGACGCCGAGAAGCTGGTCGGCCAGTGGTTCCGGCTGGAGGACCCGACCCGGCTGCACCCGGCGGAGCGGGAGCTCTACGTGGAGACGGCCCTGGAGTCCGGGCTGCTGCTGCGCGGCTACATCGACCGGGTGGACGTCGCCCCGACCGGTGAGGTCCGGCTGGTGGACTACAAGACCGGCCGGGCGCCCTCGCGGGACTTCGAGGGCAAGGCGATGTTCCAGATGAAGTTCTACGCCCTGGTGGTGTGGCGCTGGAAGGGCGTGATCCCCAGGCGCCTCCAGCTGGTCTACCTCGGCGGTGGCGGGGACGTGGTCTCGTACGACCCGGACCAGGCGGACCTGCTCGCGGTGGAGCGCAAGCTCCAGGCACTGTGGGAGCGGATCGGCCAGGCGGTGGCCACCGGGGACTTCCCGGCCACCCGCAACCGCCTCTGCGACTGGTGTGACCACCAGGCCAGCTGCCCGGAGTTCGGCGGCACCCCGCCGCCGTACCCGCTGCCGGTGGCTCGTACGTCGGATGAAAGCGATCCCACGGGGGATCCGATGAGCAAGGAGTCCTAGGTGACGATCCGAGTGCTGCTGGTCGACGACCAGCCGCTGCTTCGCACCGGTTTCCGGATGATTCTGGAGGCCGAGTCCGACCTCGTGGTGGTCGGCGAGGCCGGCGACGGCCAGCAGGCGCTGGACCAGGTGCGGGCGCTCCAGCCCGACGTGGTGCTGATGGACATCCGGATGCCCAGGATGGACGGCGTCGAGGCGACCCGCCGGATCGCCGGCCCCGGCCGGGACGGCCCGGCCAAGGTGCTGGTGCTGACCACCTTCGACCTGGACGAGTACGTGGTGGAGGCGCTGCGCGCGGGCGCCAGCGGCTTCCTGCTGAAGGACGTCCCGGCCGAGGAGCTGGTGCAGGCGATCCGGGTGGTCGCGGACGGCGCGGCGATGCTGGCGCCGAGCATCACCCGCCGGCTGCTGGACATGTACGCCACCAAGCTGCCCTCGGGCGACGAGGCGCCGCCGCAGGCGCTGAGCGCGCTGACCGAGCGTGAGCTGGAGGTGCTGAAGCTGGTGGCGCGCGGGCTGTCGAACGCGGAGATCGCGGCCGAGCTGTTCGTCAG
This sequence comes from Streptomyces sp. CBMA156, assembly GCF_014596515.1. Classification (GTDB taxonomy): domain Bacteria; phylum Actinomycetota; class Actinomycetes; order Streptomycetales; family Streptomycetaceae; genus Kitasatospora. Next base: position 20,330 of record NZ_MSJQ01000289.1, on the reverse strand, counting down.
CGAGACCACCGTGAAGACCCACGTGGGCCACGTACTGACCAAGCTCCAGCTGCGCGACCGGGTGCAGGCGGCGGTGTACGCCTACGAGAGCGGGCTGGTGCGCCCGGGCGCCCTCTGAGGCCCGCCGCGGCCCCCGGGGCGCGCGGAAACGTCACGGCGGCCCGCCCGCTCCCCCGTACCGGTGGGGAAGCGGGCGGGCCGCCGTCCTGCGGGCGCTACTTGTTGGTCCGGCCGATCTCCCAGAAGCGGAAGTAGCCGGTGGTGTCGACGGTGGACTCGACACCGGTGACGTACGAGCGGGACGCGAAGAAGGACTTGTTCTGGTACAGCGGGATCAGCGGCACGGACTCGGCCTCGATCTGCTGGATCTGCGCGTAGGTGCCGGCCGCGGCGCTGCGGTCGGTCTGCTTGAGGCCGTCCGGCACCAGCTTCCCGCTGATCCGCTGGTCGTCCCAACCGTGGTGGTAGGCACCGCCGTTGACCAGCAGCGGGGCGAGGTAGTTGTCCGGGTCCGGGTAGTCGGCGAACCAGCCGATGATGTACGCCTGGTACTTGCTCTCGGTCCAGCCCTTGCGGTACGAGTCCCAGTCCGGCTCCTGGGCCAGCGTCACCTGGAAGAGGCCGCCGGTCTCCAGCTGCTTCTTCAGGGTCTCGGCCTCGTTGCTGCCGGCCCGCGAACGGGACCAGGTGAGGGTGAACTTGACCGGGGTCTGGACCTTGGCGTCGGTGAGTATCTTCTTGGCCTTGGCCACGTCCTGGTCGCCGTAGCGGTCGAAGAAGGCCGTGGTGTGGCCGGGGAGGCCGGCCGGGACCAGCGAGTAGAGCGCCTGGACGGTGCGGGCGAAGACGTCGCGGGCGAGCGCCTTGCGGTCCATCAGCTGGGCCGCGGCCTGCCGGACCGCGACGTTGCTCATCAGCTGGTCCTTGGTGTTGAAGACCAGCGAACGGGTGTCGTTGCTGTCGCCCTCGGTCACCTGGAGGTCGGTCTTGCCGCCCTGCTGGTCGGAGCGGACCTGCGCGGCGGTGTTCGGCTCCAGGCTGTTGTCGGTGAGGTCGACCTCGCCCTTGTCCAGCGCCGTCTTCAGGTCGTCCGGCTTGTCGAAGTACCGCACGGTGAACTTGCCGTTGCGCCGCTTGGCCTCGCCGCCGTACTTGTCGTTGGCCGCCAGCACGACCTTGCCCAGCTGCTTGCCGCCGCTCATGTTCTCGACCGAGTCGATGCGGTACGGGCCGGAGCCGATCAGCTTGTCGTTGGGGACGACCTTGTCGGCGGGGTAGGCCTGGTGGTCCACGATGGCGCCGGCCGGGCTCGCCAGCTTGGCCGGCAGGGTGGCGTCGGGCGTGGAGAGGTGGAACAGCACCTCGTTGTCGCCCTTGGCCTCGACGGACTTGATCGAGTCGAGCAGCTCGGCCGGACCGTTCGGGTCGTTGATCTTCTTGGTGCGCTCGATCGAGAAGACCACGTCCTGGGCGGTCATCGGGTGCCCGTTGGAGAACTTCAGACCGGGCTTCAGGACGCAGTGGTACTCGGTGGCCTCGCCACCGGTGAACTCACAGGACTGCGCGGCATCCGGGGACGGCGCGCTGGCGGCCGCCTGGAAGGTGAGCAGCGACTGGAAGGTGTTGCGCAGCAGCAGCCAGGAACCGGAGTCGTAGGCGGCGGCCGGGTCCAGGACACCGGTCAGCTGACTGGTGCCCATGGTGATCGACTTGCCGCCGTCCCCCTTGACCACGTCGGTCACCGATCCGCAGCCCGCCACCGTAACGGCGACCAGGCCGGCGCATCCGAGTGCTGCCAGGCGTTCAGCTGAAGTCTTCACGAGGCGCGTCCTTCTGGGTGGCACGAACTGGAGTAGCGTGCCATATCGAACACGCACGACCGGTACCCGTGCAGATGACGTTTGGGACACGGTGGTTCGGGGCATCACGACGCACCCGACGAGTTGTCAGCCAATGCCCGTTTTCTCCCCCGGCAGCTCCGGTCCGGAGCCCCGTCAGGTCGCGTACCGGCGAGTAGGTCCGGGTCGCAATGAGATGACTATCACACTCGGGAAGCGACCAGCGAACGCAACAGGTCGAGGTCGACCCGCTCCAGCGAGGGCAGCACCAGCCGCCCGGGAGCCGGCTCGATCGCCGCCACCGAGGGCACCGCGACGACCGGGCAGCCGGCCGCCTCGCCCGCCTGCACCCCGGTCGGGGTGTCCTCGACCACCACGCAGCGGGACGGCTCCGCGCCCAGTCGCCGGGCCGCCTCCAGGTACGGGTCGGGGAACGGCTTGGTGCGCGGCACCTCGTCCCCGCCGATGGTGAAGGCGAAGTGGTGGGCGCCCAGCGAGCGCAGCACGATGTCGATCACGTGCCGGTGCGAGGCGGACACCAGGGCGGCCGGGACGCCGTGCGCGGCAAGGGTGTTGAGCAGCCGTTCGGCACCCGGCATGAGCGGCACGCCGCCGGCCAGCAGGTCGACGAAGCGCTGGTTGACCAGCACGCCGAGCTCGGCCGGCGCGATGTCCACGCCCGTCCTCGCGACCAGGTAGTCCATCACCCTGGTCATCGGGCCGCCGACCACGTGGGCGCGGTCCGCCTCGTCCAGCTCGTGGCCCAGCTCGGCGAAGAGCGAGGCCTCGGCCTGCCACCAGAAGTCCTCCGTGTCCACCAGGGTCCCGTCCATGTCCAGCAGCACCGCCTGGAGCCCGCGGTCGTCCCCGTGGTCGAGGAGGCGCGTGGCGGTGGAACTGGTCGTCATGGTGGGGTCCTTCCGGCAGGCCCGGGGCGTTCCGGGGAAGGGCGCGGGCCGGCCCGCTGGTGAGCGGACCGGCCCGTTCAGGATCATCCAGGATACGCCCGCTCCGTCCGGAAGGAGCGGACGCGGGGCGAACCGGGGGTTACCGGGCGTTGAAGTACTTCGCCTCCGGGTGGTGGATCACGATCGCGTCCGTCGACTGCTCCGGGTGGAGCTGGAACTCCTCGGAGAGCACCACGCCGATCCGCTCCGGCTTCAGCAGCTCGGCGATCTTGGCCCGGTCCTCCAGCTCGGGGCAGGCCCCGTAGCCGAGCGAGAAGCGGGCGCCGCGGTACTTGAGCGCGAACATGTCCCTGACGTCCTGCGGGTCCTCGCCGGAGAAGCCGAGCTCGAAGCGGACCCGCGCGTGCCAGAACTCGGCCAGCGCCTCGGCCAGCTGCACCGAGAGGCCGTGCAGCTCCAGGTAGTCGCGGTAGGAGTTCCCGGCGAACAGCTCGTTGGCCGCCTCCGAGATCCGGTTGCCCATGGTGACCACCTGGAGGCCCACGACGTCCCGCACCCCGGACTCCTCCGGGCGGAAGAAGTCGGCCAGGCAGAGCCGCCGCCCGCGCCGCTGGCGCGGGAAGGTGAAGCGGGTCCGCTCGGTGCCGTCCTCGTGGAAGACGATCAGGTCGTCGCCCTTGGAGTTGGCCGGGTAGTAGCCGTAGACCACGGCCGCCTCCAGCCAGCCCTCGGTCTGGAGCCGGTCCAGCCAGGCGCGCAGCCGCGGCCGGCCCTCGGTCTCCACCAGCTCCTCGTACGAGGGGCCGTCACCGGCCCTGGAGGCCTTCAGCCCCCACTGCCCCTTGAACAGCGCGTCCTCGTCCAGCCAGGAGGCGTAGTCCGCGAACGGGATGCCCTTGACGATCCGGTCGCCCCAGAACGGCGGGGTGGGCACGGTGTTCTCGACGGTGACGTCGGAGCGGATCTGGCCGAGGTTCACCTCGGGCTCCGGCTCCTCCACCTCGACCCTGGCGTGCCGGCGCTGCTTGAGCTCCGGCAGGGCCGCGCCGGGCACGCCGCGCTTGACCGCGATCAGCGCGTCCATCAGCCGCAGGCCCTCGAAGGCGTCCCTGGCGTAGCGGACCTCGCCCTCGTAGATCTCGTGCAGGTCCTGCTCGACGTAGGCCCGGGTGAGCGCGGCACCGCCGAGGATCACCGGGTAGCTCGCGGCCAGCTTGCGCTGGTTCAGCTCCTGCAGGTTCTCCTTCATGATCACCGTGGACTTGACCAGCAGTCCCGACATCCCGATCACGTCCGCGTTGTGCTCCTGCGCCGCGTCCAGGATCGCCGCGACCGGCTGCTTGATGCCCAGGTTGACCACGTTGTAGCCGTTGTTGGACAGGATGATGTCGACCAGGTTCTTGCCGATGTCGTGGACGTCGCCCTTGACGGTGGCCAGCACGATGGTGCCCTTGCCCTCGCTGTCGGACTTCTCCATGTACGGCTCCAGGTGGGCCACCGCGGTCTTCATCACCTCGGCGGACTGGAGCACGAACGGCAGCTGCATCTGACCGGAGCCGAAGAGCTCGCCGACCACCTTCATGCCGGCCAGCAGGGTCTCGTTGATGATCTCCAGCGCCGGGCGCACGGTCAGCGCCTCGTCCAGGTCGGCCTCCAGGCCCTTGCGCTCGCCGTCGATGATCCGGCGCTGGAGCCGCTCGTCCAGCGGGAGCGCGGCCAGCTCCTCGGCCTTGGAGGCCCTGACCGAGGCGGCGGAGACGTTGGCGAACAGCTCCAGCAGGCGCTGCAGCGGGTCGTAGCCGTCCCGGCGGCGGTCGTAGACCAGGTCGAGCGCCGTCTCGCGCTGCTCCTCGGGGATGCGGGAGATCGGCAGGATCTTGGAGGCGTGCACGATCGCCGAGTCCAGGCCGGCCTCCACGCACTCGTGCAGGAAGACCGAGTTGAGCACCACCCGGGCGGCCGGGTTGAGGCCGAAGGAGATGTTGGACAGGCCCAGGGTGGTCTGCACCTTCGGGTGGCGGCGCTTGAGCTCGCGGATCGCCTCGATGGTCTCGACGCCGTCCTTGCGGGACTCCTCCTGGCCGGTGGCCAGGGTGAAGGTGAGGCAGTCGACCAGGATCGAGCCCTCGTCGACGCCGTAGTCGGCGGTGAGTTCGGCGATCAGCCGCTCGGCGATCTCGACCTTGTGCCCGGCGGTGCGGGCCTGGCCCTCCTCGTCGATGGTCAGCGCGATCAGGCCGGCGCCGTGCTCACGCGCCAGCGAGGCGATCCTCCCGAAGCGCGAGTCCGGGGCGTTGCCGTCCTCGTAGTTGACCGAGTTGAGCACCGCGCGGCCGCCGAGCGCCTCCAGGCCGGCCCGCAGCACGTCCGGCTCGGTGGAGTCCAGCACGATCGGCAGGGTGGAGGCGGTGGCCAGCCGGCCCGCGATCTCCTTCATGTCGGCGACGCCGTCGCGGCCGACGTAGTCCACGCAGAGGTCCAGCAGGTGGGAGCCGTCCCTGATCTGGTCGCGGGCGATCTCCACGCAGGCCTGCCAGTCGCCGGCCAGCATCGACTCGCGGAACTTCTTCGAGCCGTTGGCGTTGGTGCGCTCGCCGATCGCCAGGTACGAGGTGTCCTGGCGGAACGGCACCGCCTGGTACAGCGAGGCCGCCGAGGACTCGGGCTGCGGATCGCGCGGGGTGACCGGGCGGCCCTGGACCCGCTCGACCACCTGGCGCAGGTGCTCGGGGGTGGTGCCGCAGCAGCCGCCGACCAGCGAGAGGCCGTACTCGCGGGTGAACACGTCGTGGGCGTCGGCCAGTTCGACCGGGGAGAGCGGGTAGTGGGCGCCGTCCTTGCCGAGCACCGGCAGGCCCGCGTTCGGCATGCAGGACAGGCCGATCCTGGCGTTCTTCGCCAGGTAGCGCAGGTGCTCGCTCATCTCGGCCGGGCCGGTGGCGCAGTTGAGGCCGATGTAGTCCACGCCCAGCGGCTCCAGCGCGGTGAGCGCGGCGCCGATCTCGGAGCCGAGCAGCATGGTGCCGGTGGTCTCCACCGTCACCTGCACCAGCACCGGCAGGTCGAGGCCCGCCTCGGCCAGCGCCCGCTTGGAGCCCAGGATGGCCGCCTTGGTCTGGAGCAGGTCCTGGCTGGTCTCGACCAGCAGCGCGTCGGCGCCGCCGGCGATCAGACCGGCCGCGTTCTCCTTGAACCCGTCGCGCAGCGTCTCGTACGGGGCGTGGCCGAGCGTCGGCAGCTTGGTGCCGGGGCCGATCGAGCCGAGTACCCAGCGGGTGCGGCCGTCGGCGGCGGTGTGGGCGTCGGCCACCTCGCGGGCGATCCTGGCGCCGGACTCGGACAGCTCGAAGATCCGGCCCGCGATCTCGTACTCACCCAGCGCGCTGAAGTTGGCGCCGAAGGTGTTGGTCTCCACGCAGTCCACGCCCACGCCGAAGTAGGCCTCGTGGACGGACCGGACGATGTCGGGGCGGGTGACGTTGAGGACCTCGTTGCAGCCTTCGAGGTTCTGGAAGTCCTCCAGCGTCGGATCCTGCGCCTGGAGCATGGTGCCCATGGCACCGTCGGCGACCACCACCCGGGTGGCCAGCGCTTCGCGCAGCGCGTTCGCGCGGCTCTGCTGAGTGATGGACGGGGTGGCGGCAATGGCCATGGGGCTTCTCCCTGGTGCGACGGCTGTCGGCTTTGCGACCCGCTTGCTCGGGCACGCACGTGGCCAGAGTATCCGGCCCACGGCTCCGCCCGCCGTTCCATTCCGTATCCTGAGCGCTCGACCGCAAGGGGGGAGCAAGCGCGTGGCCGGATTCCGGACCTCCGCGCGGCGTGCCGGTCGGGCCCTGGGGGCCCCGTTCCGCGCGCTGCGCGACCGCTGGCGGACCTGGTCCCGGTGGCGCCGGGCCCTGCTGGTCCTGGCCCTGGTGGCGGCCGTACCGGCCACCGCGCTGGGCTCGGTGTTCGTGGTGTTCCGGCTGCACTACACCGGCGAGCCCGCCGCCGAGGCCCGCACCAGGGGCCGGGACGCGCTCTGGCTCGGCCACGCCTGGGTGGACGGCCGCAGGACCGAGGCGGACGTGGCCGCGCTGGTCCGGCAACTGGCCGGAACCGGCATCAGGGACCTGTACGTGCACACCGGACCGCTGGAGCACGACGGCTCGCTGCCGCCCGCCGTGCACCCCAGGGGCCGCTGGTTCACCGACACCGTGCACCGGGCCCTGCCCGGGGTGCGCCTGCAGAGCTGGCTGGGGGACGAGGTCAGGCCGGAGAAGGACGGCCTGGACCTGGAGGACGGCCCCACCCGGGACCGGGTCACCGCCTCCGCCCGCCAGGTGCTGGACCTCGGCTTCGACGGCGTGCACTTCGACATGGAGCCGATCCGCCCCGGTTCGGCCGGCTGGCTGGCCCTGCTCGACCAGGTCCGTCCGGTCACCGCGGCGCGCGGCGCCGAGCTGTCGGTGGCGGCCCCGCAGATCGACCCGGTCCCCGGCCTGCACACGGCCGGCATCCTGCTCACCGGCCACGGCAAGTGGTGGGACGCGGCGTACTTCACCGAGACCGCCCGCCGGGTCGACCAGATCGCGGTGATGAGCTACGACACCTCGATGCCCACCGAGCCGCTGTACGGCGGCTACGTCGCCCGGCAGACCGAGCTGGCGCTGCGGGCCACCCCGGCCGACGTGGACCTGCTGATGGGCCTGCCGTTCTTCTGGGACGACAAGTGGGGCCACTGGGGTGACGCCGAGACCGTCCGGGCGGCCGTCCGGGGCGTCCGGCTGGGCCTGGGCCGGGAGGACCGGCGGCGGGCGAACTTCGGCGTCGCGCTGTACGTGGACTTCGCCTCGCGGCCCGAGCACTGGGCCGCGTACCGCAGCGGCTGGGTGGCCGCGGAGTAGCGGCGCCGCCGGCGGACCGGCGGGACCCTGCCACGACGGGGCGACCGTCACGCCGTGGCACGGCCCGGACACTCTCCGCCTTCGCCGATCACCTGACGGGCCGTCAGCCCCGGGCCCCCGATATCCGCTGGATCGGGGCGGCCCGCTCCCCCAGACTGTCCCGGTGCCCGGCCGCGGTGCGCATCAAAGCCCGTAGGCTGGGCAGGTAGGGACCATGGAGCGAGGCGTTCCATGGGAGACGAGAGGTTCGACAGTCGGCAGCCGGCCCGTCGGCGCCCCGGCAGGCCAGCCGGGGCGGCGCAGGTCCGACCGCCGACCGGAGGGAGACGCTGGGTGATCGAGCTGGAAGATGTTCCCGAGTTGATCGACCCGGTGATGGTCTGCGCGTTCGAGGGCTGGAACGACGCGGGCGACGCCGCCTCCGCGGCTCTGGCACATCTGGACGAGACCTGGAGCGGCAAGGTGTTCGCCGCCCTGGACGCGGAGGACTACTACGACTTCCAGGTCAACCGGCCCACGATCTGGCTGGACGGCGGCGTCCGCCGGATCACCTGGCCCACCACCCGGCTCTCGGTGGTCCGGGTCACGGAGCCGACGACCAGGGACATCGTGCTGGTCCGCGGCATCGAGCCGAGCATGCGCTGGCGCTCGTTCTGCAACGAGCTGCTGGGCTTCGCGCACGAGCTGGGCGTCGAGCTGGTGGTGATCCTGGGCGCGCTGCTCGGGGACACCCCGCACAGCCGCCCGGTGCCGGTCAGCGGGGTCACCTCCGATCCCGAGCTGGCCCGCCGGCTGGACCTGGAGGAGAGCCGCTACGAGGGGCCCACCGGCATCGTCGGGGTGCTCCAGGAGGCCTGCACCCACGCCGGGGTGCCGGCCGTGACGCTCTGGGCGGCCGTGCCGCACTACGTCTCCCAGCCGCCGAACCCCAAGGCCACGCTGGCCCTGGTCAACAAGCTGGAGGACCTGCTCGACCTGCGCATCCCGCCGGGCGAGCTGGGCGAGGACGCCAGGGCCTGGCAGCTCGGCGTGGACCAGCTGGCCGCCGAGGACAGCGAGGTCGCCGAGTACGTCCAGCAGCTGGAGGAGGCGCAGGACACCGCGGAGCTGCCGGAGGCCTCCGGGGACGCCATCGCCCGCGAGTTCGAGCGCTACCTGCGCCGCCGGGAGAACGTCGGGCCGACCGGCGAGAAGCCGGTGGCCGGGCACGCCACCGCGGAGCGGCCGGCCGATCCGGAGACGCCGGGCACCGCCAGGGAGAGCCAGGACGGCGCCGAGGACGAGTAGCCCCCGCCCACGGGCGCCGGAACCGCCGAAGGGGCGTCAGGACCAGGTGTCCTGACGCCCCTTCGGCGTGTGGTGCGGGGCCCTGGCCTACAGCGCGACGCCGAGCAGGGCGTCCACGGTGCGGGTCACCAGACCGGGCGCGCCGATGTCGGTGCCGCCCTCGGCCTCCTGCCGGGCCGCCCAGCGGTCGACCGCGGCCAGCGCGGCGGGCGCGTCCAGGTCGTTCGCGAGCGCCGCCCTGACCTCGGTGAGCAGCTGCTCACCGGCCGGGCCGTCCGGCCGGGAGACCGCGGCGCGCCAGCGGGCGAGGCGCTCGACGGCATCGTCCAGGGTGCTCTTGGTCCACTCCCAGTCCGCGCGGTAGTGGTGCGCGAGCAGCGCCAGGCGGATCGCCGCCGGGTCGACGCCCTCGCGGCGCAGCGCCGAGACGAAGACCAGGTTGCCGCGGGACTTGGACATCTTGTGGCCGTCCAGGCCGACCATGCCGGCGTGCACGTACGCCTTGGCGTACGGGTGGGTGCCGGTGGCGACCTGGGCGTGCGCGGCGCCCATCTCGTGGTGCGGGAAGGAGAGGTCGCTGCCGCCGCCCTGGATGTCGAAGGACATCCCGAGGTACTGGAGGGCGATGGCGACGCACTCGATGTGCCAGCCGGGCCGGCCGTGGCCGAGCTCGGTGTCCCAGGCGGGCTCGCCCGGGCGGGCGGCCAGCCAGAGCAGGGCGTCCAGCGGGTTGCGCTTGCCCGGGCGGTCCGGGTCGCCGCCGCGCTCGGCGAAGACCGGGCGCATGGCCTCGGCGGTGAGGCCGGAGACCTCGCCGAAGTGCGGGTCGGCGTCGACCGAGAAGTAGATGTCGCCGTCCACCTGGTAGGCGGCGCCCGCGGCCAGGAGCTTCTGGACGATCGGGACGATCCACGGGATCGACTCGACGGCGCCGATGTAGTGGGCCGGCGGGAGCATCCGCAGCGCGGTCATGTCCTCGCGGAACAGGGCCGTCTCGCGCTCGGCGAGGGCGGTCCAGTCCTGACCGGTCTCGACCGCGCGGGCGAGCAGCGGGTCGTCGACGTCGGTCACGTTCTGGATGTACAGGACGTCGTGGCCGGCGTCCTTCCAGACGCGCTGCACCAGGTCGAACGCGTTGTAGGTGGCGGCGTGGCCCATGTGGGTCGCGTCGTAGGGGGTGATGCCGCAGACGTAGATCCGGGCGGTGCCGTCCTGCGGCACCACCTCGCGGACCGTTCCCGCTGCGGTGTCGTGGATACGGAGGGGGAGCCCCTGACCAGGCAGGGCGGGAACCTCGGAGGCGGGCCAGGCATGCATGGAAACAACTTTAACCTTGCGAACATTTGAAAGCCCAACCAGTGCGGAAGATCGACTGGATTCGCTTCCTGGCGTTGCCCGGCGGTTTCCCGACTGGTAATGAACGGAACCGCCCGGCTCCGGGCGCGGGTGAGCGCCCGGTCGGCCCTGCCGCCGACCGGGCGCCCGGCACCCCTGGGGATGCGGCCGGAGCCGCTACGACCGCTTCCAGAGGGCCGGCACGTTCGGCGGCTCCCAGCCGGCCATGGCGGTGTGGCCCTGGAGGCAGGTGTAGGAGACGCCGGAGTAGGTCACGCGGTCGCCCGCGTTGTACAGGGTGCCCGGGGTCCAGGTGCCGCCGGGCGGCGTGGTCGGACCACCCGTGTTGGTGGCGGTGGGCGTGGGCGTGGTGGGCGTCGGGCTCGGCGTGCCGGGCGTCTGCGCGACGTTCAGCACGAAGTCGAAGCTGCCTTCACGGGTGTTGCCGTTCTGCCGGACGTTCATCAGCAGCCGGGCGTCGTAGATGGTGTCCGTGCTGTTGCGCGGCTCACCCGGGAAGTACAGCTGGGTGGTGACGATCGGGCGGCCGGGGGCCTGGAGCTTGACGTGGATGTGCCGGGTGCGGCCCGGGTAGAGGCCGGGCACGATGGTGTCCAGCTTGTACGCGCCGTTGGCGTCGGTGAACTGGTGGCCGCGGAAGGTGTAGGTGACGTTGTCGTAGTCGCCGTTGTTGTCCGCCTGCCAGAAGTCCAGCAGCACGCCGGAGATGGGCCGGCAGGCGCGGCCGAAGACGAAGCCGCTGACGATCAGGTGGGTGCCGGGGCCGTCGTTGACCATCGAGCTGCGCAGCGGGGAGTTGGGCTTGAAGTACGGGCCCTCCGTCTGCTCGATGGTGGGGGCGTCCCCGTCGTGGCACTCGGGGGTGAGGCTGAGCGGTTCGCCGGTGCCGATCTGGTCCCGGGCCAGTGCGACTCCGCCGCCGACCAGCAGCGGGGCAGCCCCTAGCGCGGCGGCGGCCTTCAGGACGGACTTGCGGCTGATCATGCCGTCGGGCGTGGGCATGCGCCGTCTCCTTTTCGTGAGGCGGGGGTGGGGGCGGCCCTTGCCATGGTGGGGGCATGACAAGGGCCGGACCGGTCGCCCGTCCACGCGCGCCGGACCGGCCACCGGTGGCCAGCAGTAAAGTTACGGGCCGTCCGGCGCTACCGCGATGGACATGATCCGGGGATCGTGGTGATTTCCGTCGACCCGGGAGCGGAACTCCCCCGGCGTCATCCCGGTCTCCCGGCGGAAGAAGCGACAGAAGTACGCGGGGTCGACGAAGCCGGCCTCCTTGGACACCTGACGAATCGTCAGATCAGTGCAGGCGAGCAGCCGTTTGGCCTCCAGGGTCTGCTGACGGCGGATCAGTCCGCCCGGGGTCCGGCCGGTGGCCTGCTTCACCAGGGTCTGCAAGTGCCCCGGCGAGACGCCGAGTTCCTGCGCGGTGGAGGCCACCGAGTGCCGCACCCCGCCCGGCCGGGCGATCAACCGGGTGAAGGCGGCGGCCACTTCGGCCGGGCGGCTGGGCACCGCCGGGCGGTCGGCGGGTGCGCAGGCGCGCAGCGCCCGGACGATCAGGATGTGCAGGCTGGCCCGCAGCACACCCTGGTAGCCGGGCGCCCTGGTCCGGTACTCGTGTTCCATGTCGTCGAGCAACGCGCCGACCGCGTCGGCCTGTTCACCGAGCGCGAGGGCAGGACGGGTGGACAGGGCCCGCAGGGCGGCGAGGTCCTGGGGGTGACCGAGCAGGAAGTCCTCGTTGAACAGGACGACCCGGCCCGTCAGTTCCTCGGTATCCGCCCAGTAGTGCACCTGGCCGGGGTTGATCACGCACAACTGCGGTGGCGCCAAAGGCCGGTGGACGAGGTCCAGGACGTGGGCGCCGTGGCCGCCGGTGACGTGGACGATCTCGTAGAACGAGTGGCGGTGGGGGAAGCCGGCCCGCGAGAGCGGGCCGATCGCGTCGAAACTTCCGACGGCGAAGGGCAGCAGATGGGGCAGCGGGACCTGTAACCGGTGCAACGGCAGGTCCGGCGTGACTCGGGGGGTGGGGGTGGTCCGTCGCACATCCATCGGAGCAGTGTGCGACCTATTCCGGGGACAGGTCCAGACCATCTGCCGCCGATTTCGAGGACCGGTCGGGACCGCCCGCGCTCCGGGGGCGGCGTCCCGCCCCCGGCGGCGCCCCGGGGCTACACCGGGGGCCAGGGAATCGCGGGCCAGTCCTCGGGGGGCAGCGGGTGCCGGCCGGACCCGCGCAGCCCGGCCACCCTGGCCCGGGTCGCGTCCAGTTCCGCCGCCGTCAGGTGCGGGGCGAGCCGCTCGGCCAGCTCGCCGTCCAGCTGCCCGGCCAGCCGGGCCAGCACCTCCAGCGCCTCGTCGGGCAGCGGATCGCCGGCCCAGCCCCAGAGCAGGGTGCGCAGCTTGTCCTCGGTGTTGAAGGTGACGCCGTGGTCGATCCCGTACACCCGGCCGTCGGCGGACGGGATCAGGTGGCCGCCCTTGCGGTCGGCGTTGTTGAGCACCGCGTCCAGGACGGCGAGCCTGCGCAGCCGCCGGTCGTCGTGGTGCACCAGCAGGGCCGTCCGCCCGCCCTCGACCTCGGCCCGGACGATCGGCAGCCAGCCCTCCTCGGGGCCGCGCGGGTCCTGGAGCGCGAGCAGCGGCTCGGCCCCCGGGTCCGGCTCCACCCACAGCTGCACCATGCCGGGCCCGTGCGGGCCCTCGCGCAGCACCGTGGGCGGGATCAGCCCCCAGCCGGTCGCGGCCGACAGCTCGTACGCGGCGACCTCCCGGCCGGCCAGCGTGCCGTCCGGGAAGTCCCACAGCGGGCGCTCGCCGGCCACCGGCTTGTAGACGGCCTGGGCGCTCAGCGAACCGTGCGCCACCGTGCAGTACAGCGCGGCGTTGGAGGCCTCGGTGAGGCGGCCGTGCGCGGTCAGCTCGCCCTGGCGCAGCAGCGCGAGGGCGGTGGGCACGTCGGCGGCCAGCGCGGCGGCCGCCGCCGGGTCGGCCTGCGGCGGGGTGTCGGTGTTCAGCGCCGGTAGCCGTTCGCGCGCGGGCACAGGTGGCCCTCCGGGTCGAGCGGCAGGTTGCAGAACGGGCAGGGCTTGCGGCCGGCCGCGACCAGGTCCAGCGCGCGCTTGGCGAAGACCCGGGCCATCGCGCCGGACAGCCGCACCCGCAGCATGTCCGGGCCGTTCTCGTCGTCGGTGAAGACCGCCTCGGCGGCCTCCTCCTCCTCTTCGTCCTCGATCAGCGCCTGCGCCTCGACCACCAGGCAGCCGTCCGCGCTGTCCCAGGCCAGCGCCATGGTGCCGACCCGGAACTCCTGCTCCAGCGGGAGGTCCAGCGGGGCCGTGTCGAGCAGGTCCTTCGGGGCGGCGGCCGGGATGACGGAGTCGCCGCCGCTGCGCCGCAGCGCCTCGTCCAGGACCTCCTCGATGCGCTCGGCGAGCGCCGCGACCTGGGTCTTCTCCAGCAGCACGCTGGTGATCCGGCCCCGGGCACTGGCCTGAAGGTAGAACGCCCGGGCGCCGGGCTGGCCGACGGTGCCGGCCACGAACCGTTCGGGCTGGTCGTAGAAGTAGACCTGACGGGGCACGCTCTCGCTCCGGATCGTGTCGGTCGGCGCGGTTCCGCCGGGGGCGGATCGCGACCGGATGGACTCATCAGTCACCCTACGACCTTCGGGCTCCGGCCGGGGAGCCGAGCCGACGGCCGCGGGCGGGGTGGCACCCGGGGAATCGGACGGTGCCGCCCAGGACGGCGCCTCCCCGGACGGCCCGTCGGCGGAACGGCTCAGGCGGTGCCGCCGACCACCGCGTCACCGGTCGGGGTGGCCGCGGCCGGTCCCGGCCGCGGCGCGAGCGGGGCGAGGTCGCCGGTGTCGCCCATCCTCAGCACGAACGGGCGCTGCGGGGTGTAGCGGATCGCGGTGACCGAGCAGGGCTCGACGCTGATCCGCTGGAAGTGGTCCAGGTGCAGCCCGAGCGCGTCGGCCACCACGGCCTTGATCACGTCCCCGTGCGAGCAGGCGATCCAGACCGCGTCCTCGCCGTGCTCGGCGGCGATCTTCCGGTTCCACTCGCGCACCGCGTCCACCGTGCGGTGGCTCAGCTCGCGCAGCGACTCCCCGCCGGGGAAGGCCGCCGCGGCGGCGTGGTCCTGCACGGTGCGCCAGAGCGGCTCCTTGGCCAGCTCGGCCAGCGGGCGACCGGTCCACTCGCCGTAGTGGCACTCCCCCAGCCGCTCGTCCTCGGCCGGCGGGCCCAGCTCGGGCCTGGCCGCCAGCAGCGGCTCCAGCGTCTGCCGGCAGCGCTCCAGCGGGCTGCTGACCGCCTGCACCAGCGGGACGCCGGCCAGCCGGCCGGCCAGGGCGGCGGCCTGGGCGCGCCCGGTGTCGTCGAGGTCCACGCCGGGGGTCCAACCGGCCAGGATCCCGGCGGTGTTCGCGGTGGAGCGGCCGTGACGGACGAGCAGCAGGGTCGGCATGGGGCCACCCTACGGCCTCGGGGCCCGGCCGTGGGCCCCGGTCTCCCGCCCGGTGCCGGGACCGGGCGGGGTCGGCCGGCGGGACCGGGCGGGGTGGGTCGGCGGAACCGGTAGGACCCGTATCCGTGCCCGCCGGCCCCTTCCGGGTGACAATGGCCCGCATGATCGTCCACTGCGCCGCCTACCACGACGGCCGCCGGATCGAGGCCCCCGAGGACCTGGCCGGCGCGCTCGCCGCCGCCCGCGCGGCCGGTCCCGACGGTTTCGTCTGGATAGGCCTGTTCGAGCCCACCACCGAGGAACTCGACCACGTCGGCACCGAGTTCGCGCTGCACCCGCTGGCCGTCGAGGACGCCGTCAGCGCCCACCAGCGCCCCAAGGTCGAGGCCTACCAGGGCTCGCTGTTCGTCGCCCTGAAGACCCTCGGCTACCACCCCGGCGGACACGTCGTCACGGTCGGCGAGGTGATGGTCTTCCTCGGCCCCGACTTCGTGATGACCGTCCGGCACGGCGAGGACAGCCCGCTCAGCGGCCTGCGGACCGCCCTGGAGCAGGAGCCCGAGCTGCTGCGCTACGGGCCCAGTTCGGTGCTGCACTCGGTCTGCGACACCATCGTGGACGGCTACATGGAGGTGGCCGCCGGGCTCCAGACCGACCTGGACGAACTGGAGGCGGACATCTTCTCCCCCGGCCGGGTCGGCCGGGACACCGCCGGGCGGATCTACGGCTACAAGCGCCAGGTGATGTCGGTGCGCCGGGCCACCGGCCCGCTGCTGGAGCCGATGCTGGCCCTGGAGCGCGGCGCCCGCTTCGTCCGCCCCGAGACCGCGCCCTACCTGCGGGACGTCGCCGACCACGTGGCCCGGGTGAGCGACCAGGTGGACGGCATGGACCGGCTGCTGTCCGACATCCTGAACGCCAACCTGGCGCAGGTCAGCGTGGAGCAGAACAACGACATGCGGAAGATCTCGGCCTGGGCGGCGCTGGCCGCCGTGCCGACGATGATCGCGGGCGTCTACGGGATGAACTTCGAGCACATGCCCGAACTGCACCAGATCTGGGGGTACCCGGCGGTGCTGGTGCTGATGGTGGTGGTCTGCCTGGTGCTGCACCGGGTGTTCAAGCGGCACGACTGGCTGTAGCGCCCGCCGTGCCGCCCGCCGGCCGTCCGGTCAGGCCAGCCCGGCGCGCTCCAGCGCCTCGACGCCGGTGCGCAGCGCGTGGATCCGCTCGTCCAGGGTGAACCCGGACGGGGCCAGGGTGAGCGTGCTGACGCCCGCGTCGGCGTAGGCCTGCATCCGGTCGGCGATCCGCGCGGTGTCGCCGATCAGCGAGGTGGCGTCGATCAGCTCGTGCGGGACGGCGGCCGCGGCGCCCGCGTAGTCCCTGGCCAGGTACTTCTCCTGGATCTCGTCGGCGGCCTGCTCGTAGCCCATCCGCCGGGTCAGCTGGTTGTAGAAGTTCTTCTCCTTGCTGCCCATGCCGCCGATGTAGAGCGCGGCGTACGAGCGCAGGGCGTCCACCCCGGCCTTGACGTCCTCGCCGACCGCGAGGTTGACGGTCGGGCAGAGGTCGAAGCCCTCCAGCGTCTTCCCGGCCCTGGCGCGGCCTGCCGTCAGCGGGTCGAGGGACATCGCGGCGTGCTCGGGCGAGAAGAAGATGCCGAGCCAGCCGTCGGCGATCTCACCGGTCAGCTCCAGGTTCTTCGGGCCGATCGCGGCGATGTACACCGGGATGTGCTCACGCACCGGGTGCACGGTGAGCTTGATCGGCTTGCCGGGGCCGCCGGGCAGCGGCAGCGTCCAGTGGGCGCCCTCGTGCACCAGGCGCTCGCGGGACATCGCCTTGCGGATGATCTCCACGTACTCGCGGGTGCGGGCGAGCGGCTTGTCGAACTTGACGCCGTACCAGCCCTCGGACACCTGCGGCCCGGAGACGCCGAGGCCGAGCCGGAACCGGCCGCCGGACAGGGTGTCCAGGGTCGCGGCGGTCATCGCGGTCATGGCCGGGGTGCGGGCCGGGATCTGGAAGATGGCCGAGCCCACGTCGATCCGCTCGGTCCTCGCGGCGACGAAGCTGAGCACGGTCGCGGCGTCCGAGCCGTACGCCTCCGCCGCCCAGCAGACCGAGTAGCCGAGCCGGTCCGCCTCCTGGGCCACGGCGACGTTGTCGGCGTCCATGCCGAGTCCCCAGTATCCGAGGTTGATCCCGAGTCGCATCTGCCGCACCTTCCAGTGGGTTGGGGTTGGTGGCGAGGGTAGCCGCGCCCGACCCGTCATGCTACTGACGGGTAGTGGTGGGCTGGGTCACATTCGCCCGGTTTCCGCCGCGCATGGTCGTCTGCGGGTCTTCACCCCTGTCCGGGCACCGGCCGCTACGCTCGGCCGGGGTGGGGAGCACTCTCTCCACCTGCGCGTTTACAGGGCTGCCGGGGCTGCCGGGGCCACCGGCCAGTGGAGGACCCGTCCGATGGAAAAGCGTCACCTCGGCCGCACCGGTCTCCAGGTCTCCCGGCTCGGCCTCGGCACCATGACCTGGGGCCGCGACAGCGACGAGCACGAGGCCGCCGCGCAGCTCAAGGAGTTCGTCGACGCCGGCGGCAACCTGGTCGACACCGCGGACGTGTACGCCGACGGCGGCGCCGAGTACCTGATCTCCCGGCTCACCGACAACCTGGTCCCCCGCTCCGAGCTCGTCATCGCCACCAAGGCCGGCAGCGTCCCCGAGTCCGCCCGCCGCTTCGACGGCTCGCGCGGCCACCTGCTCGCCGCCCTGGACGCCTCGCTGCACCGGCTCGGCACCGACTACGTCGACCTGTGGCAGCTGCACTCCTTCGACTCCGCGACGCCGGTCGAGGAGACGCTCAGCGCCCTCGACATCGCCGTCTCCTCCGGGCGCGCCCGCTACGTCGGGGTCTGCGACTTCAGCGGCTGGCAGCTCGCCCGGGCCGCCACCTGGCAGCACGCCCACCACGGGCGGGTGCCGCTGGCCGGTGCGCAGCTGGAGTACTCGCTGCTCCAGCGCGGCATCGAGCGCGAGGCCCTGCCCGCCGCGCTGGACACCGGGGTCGGGGTGCTGGCCGGCTCGCCGCTCGGGCGCGGGGTGCTCACCGGCAAGTACCGGCACGGCATCCCGCAGGACTCGCGCGGGGCCTCGCCGTACCTGACCGGGTTCGTCCAGCCGTACCTCGGGGACCGCTCGCGGCGGATCGTGGACGCCCTCGCCACCGCCGCCGACGGGCTCGCCAGCAGCCCGCTGGCCGTCGCGCTGGCCTGGGTCCGGGACCGGCCGGGGGTGGCGAGCGCGCTGGTCGGAGCGCGGACGGTGACCCAGCTCCAGGCGGCGCTGTCGGTGGAGGCGCTTACGCTTCCGGATGAGATCCGTGGTGCGCTGGACGACATCTCGTCGCCGGTGCACCGCTACCCGGACCAGGGCTGGACCGAGTTGTGACCCCGGCCCGGGTCGTCGAACAGAACGTGCAGTGGAGTGACCCTTGGAGCGGACGACGATGACTGACACCGGGAACGGCGCTCCGGAGGTGACCTCCGGGGCCCGGCTGACCCCGGAGGCGAAGGCCGCGGCGTTCGCGGAGCTGGCCCAGCGGATCCGCGGCATGCAGCCCGAGGACGCCGGGTCGAACGCCGCGCGGGCGGGTGCCGCCCGCGCGGAGGCCTCGATGGCGGAGCCCCCGGAGCCCTCGGCGGCCGAGGCTCCGGAGCCCGACGCGCCGCCGCCCGGGGCTTCGGAGCCGGCTGCCCCGGTTGCCCCACCCGCCCCGGCCGCTCCGGTCGCTCCCGCTGCTCCGGCACCGGTGGTCTCCGACGAGCAGCGCGATGAGGCGCTCCGCGCCACCGCCGAGGTGCTGACCGCCGGCGGCGCCCCGGCCGAGCTGGCGGCGGCCGCCGTGGCCGCGTTCGGCGAGGAGGCCCCCGCGCGGTTGCGCGAGGACCCGTGGGCGGTGCTGAGCCTGCCCGGCGTCCGGCCCGAGCACGCGGACGGCTTCGCCCGGGAACTGCTCGGCGCCGGCGCCGGCCCGGACGACCAGCGCCGCGCCCGGGCGCTGGTGCCGTGGCTGCTGGAGCAGGCGGCTCTGCGCGGGCACTCCGCCCTGGAGCTCTCCGAGGTGGCGGCCGGCCTGGAGCGGCTCCGGATGCCGGAACCGGCCGACGCGATCCGGGCCGCCGTCGAGGACGGGCGGGTGCTGTCCTTCCAGGAGGAACTGACCGGCCCCGAGGCGCAGGCGACGGGGGGCGACGAGGAGGACGAGGCACCGACCCAGACGCTGCTCGGGCTGGCGGGGCTGGCGATGGCGGAGGAGAGCCTCGCCGAGAAGCTGGTCCAGCTGATGGCCACCTTCGTCCCGGGCGGGGACACCGAGGGCGCGCCGGACACCGCGGACTCCGAGGACACCGACGGCTCCGAGGACACCGTGGGCGCCGAGGAGGCCGAGGAGGCCGGGGACCCCGCGGAGCGGTCCCCCGCCGCCCCCGGTCCGAGCGCCTGGGCGGCCGCCGCCGAGGCCGCCCCGTCCTCCTCCGCGACCGCCCTGATCCGCGCCGTCGCCGACAGCGCCCTGGTGCTCCACACCGGCGGCGAGGCGTCCCGCGCCGAACCGGCCACCCTGGTCGCCACCGCCCGGGGCCTCGGGCTACGGGCCTGGGCCGCCACCTGGACCGACCAGGGCCGGGACTCCCTCGCCGCGCTCGCCGGCGCCGCGAACGGCACCGAGACCCCCGTGGTCACCCTCGCCGAGCTGCTCTCCGGCGCCGCCGGCCCCGGCCGCGCCCCGGACGGCACCCTCGCCCTGGACCTGCTGGTCGTCCTGGACGCGCCGCTGCTGGACGTCGACCTGGCCGCCATCGTCCTGGAGTCGCTCGCCGACGGCACCCGGCTGGTGCTCAGCGGCGATCCCGGCCAGCTCTGGTCGGCCGGCCCCGGCCGGTTCTTCGCCGACCTGCTCGCCGCCAAGGTCTGCCCGGCGGTCGCCTCCCGCACCCCGGACTTCGGCCCGATCGGTGAACTGGTCTCCGGCATCGGCATCGGCGAGCTCCAGCCGGTCGAGGCGCCGGACAAGGAGGTGGTCATCCTGACCGCCAAGGACGGCGGCGAGGCCGTCCACCGCGCCGTCCAGCTGCTCACCGACTCCATCCCGCGCGCGCTCGGCATCCCGGTCGAGCAGGTGGTGCTGCTCACCCCTGGCCACGGCGGCCCGGCCGGTACCCGGGCGCTGAACGCCGCCGCCAAGGCCAGGCTCAACCCCGGCCCCGGCCGGTTCGGCGGCTTCGACCCGGGCGACCGGGTGGTCGACTCCCCCGCCCCCGGCACCACCCGCCCGGCGCGGGTGCTGGACGGCGACGCCACCGGACTGCACCTGGAGTACGCGGACGGCTCGCGCCGGACCGTCCCGCCCGCCGAGGCCGCCAGGCTGCGGCACGGCTGGGCGCTGACCGTCCACCAGGCGCTCGGCCGGCGCTGGCCGGGCGCGGTGGTGGTGCTCCCCGAGGACGCCGCCCCGGTGCTCACCCGGCAGTGGGTCTACACCGCCTTCGGCCGCGGCGAGCGGCACCTGTCCGTGG
>NZ_MSJQ01000288.1 GCF_014596515.1 Streptomyces sp. CBMA156 | reverse complement strand
CTGGCCACCGCGGCCCCGCTCGCCGCGGCACTGGCCGGCAGCTACGCCGCCGTGCACCTCTGGTGGGCCGTGCGGGCAGCCACCGACCCGGACAGCGGGGCACGCGTCGGATCACTCGTCGCCGCGCTGGCGCTGCTCGTCCCGGCGGCGCTGATGGCCGTCACGGCCCTGGCCGGCCGATGGACCGCCGCCAGGGCCCTGGCGGCGGCCACCGT
The DNA here is from genome assembly GCF_014596515.1 of Streptomyces sp. CBMA156. GTDB lineage: Bacteria > Actinomycetota > Actinomycetes > Streptomycetales > Streptomycetaceae > Kitasatospora. The sequence continues at coordinate 9,878 of NZ_MSJQ01000288.1, read as the reverse complement.
CGTCCTGGCACCACTGCCCGGCCTCCTCGTCCGCCCCGAACTGCCCGGCGTGCACATCCCGCTCACCTACGGTCTCGGCGGCGCCGACGCCGCGCTGTTCGCCCTCAACGCCCTCGTGCTGCTGATCGCCCCGCCGGACCGCACCACCCGACCCCGCTCCGCCGTCCCGTGGGCGGTCGTGTTCACGCTCGCGGCCTCGGACGTCCTCCTCGCCCTGACCCACGGCACCGGCGGGGGGACGGCCTTCCGCACCGTGTTCCACCTCGCCGCCCCCGTGGTCACCGGCGCGGCCGTCGCCTGCACCACCCGCACGGTCCGCTCCGCGGCCCTGACCGCGGCCGTCCTGGCCGTGCCACCCCTGATCACCCCCACGCTGGTGGGCCACACCGTCATGAACCCGACCGCCGTCCTGTTCCCGGTGCTGCTGTTCACCGTCGGGTACTCGGTCGTCCTCGCCGCGGTCCGCCTCGCGGGCCGGCTCTCCCCGCGGACCGACCCGCAGCAGCCCTGACCCCCGGCACCCGCCACGCCTTCACGCCCTGCCCGCAGAACTGCCGGCAGGGCGTGAAGGCCTCGTGCGAAGCCGGCGAGGACGCGCTGTGGGGCCTCCACGAGGAAGATCCCCGGAGAACTGCGGCTGCTCCGCCGCCCCGTCACCGCGTCACCGCGGCCCTTCCGGCCGAGCGGAGCGGACGCCCTCTCAGCGCTGGTGCGGCTTCCGCCCTCGCTGCTCCGTCACGCCCGGGGTGAGGTGCGCCGGTTGCTCTGCCGCCGGAGCGCCTCGCCGCCCCTGGGCGGGGCCGCCGGAGCGCAGCCGTGCGGCGGTGGCCGACAGCTGGATGGCGGGTCCTGGCTTCCGGAGGGCGCGCCCCATGGCCACCAGCCCGGGGACGTCCACCTCGGCGGCCGACGGCGTCGGGGCTTCTTCCTGCCGGGGCCCGCTGCCGAGGACCAGCAGCGCCTCCGCCGCGGGCAGACCGTTCGACCGCCGTACGGACCGGCTGTAGACGCCCGCCGCCGCGCCGAGTGCGAGGAGGGCCTCCGCGCTGGGCAGCGCGACCCGGTCGCGGCGGAGGCGGTCGGCCGCCAGCTGGGCGAGCCGGGCGATCGTCTCGCACGCGCGGACCGACACGGTGCGGAGGAACTCGGACACCCGCTGGTCGCCGAGGAGGCGGCCGGCGGACTCACCGGCTCTTTCGGCGAGCGTGTGCCAGAGCCGGGAGACCGCGTCACGAACGATGCGGACCTGCTGCCACTCGGGGACACCGGTCAGGGATTCGGCGTGCCGGTCGGCGTCGCGGAGCGCGGCGTCGACGGCGGCCGCCGCGCCGCGCGCATCCGCCCGGCCCGGCACGGCGGCGGCCGTCGGCTCCGCCCCGTCCGGGAGCGAGGCGACGTTCTGCCACCGGACGTGCAGGGCCTCCACATCGGCCTCCAGGACCGCGCGCAGGTCGTCGGCGGTGCCGCGCCCGTCGGGCACGGTCTCCTGCCACGCCTGCGCCACCTCGCGAAGCTGCGCTCCGAGGTCCGGAAGGTCCACGGCTCCCGCTGCCGGCCGGCCCTCCGGCTGTCCGACGGCCGGGTCTTCATCCCACAGGGGCAGCTCATCCATGCTCATCGCTTCCTCGGCGGCGTCTGCCGTCTCGTCGTCCGTACCGGAGCGCCGCCCCTCCAGGAGCCCCGCCACGAGCCCGGCCGCAGCGGCGTTCGCCTCGGCCGGCTCGTCCCGGACGTTCTCGGCGGGCACCGGCGGCACGCCGAGGGCAACGTCCTCCTGCTCCGGTGAACTCATACGACGAAGGGTCATGGCCGCCTGTCTGCCGTACACGGGACGGAGCGTTCGACGCGAACGCCCCCGAGTGCTGAACACATCCGGTCTAGCACGCCCCTGCTCACACCTGACAGCCGGTCGTCCACCAGGCCTCCGATTCCCAGGCCAAACCGCCCGCCGGAATGGCAATCCAGCCACGTCGTTGACGAACGGTTCGCCACACGGGATCCAGACGGGGCCAGGTGGGATCCACGCGGGGTCCGCCCGGTCCCGCCCGCCGCCGCGCTCCCGGAAGGCGCAGCTCCGCAGGCCCGCGTGGCGTCGCTGCGTGACGATCGGCTGGACAGCACCGGGCGCCGGCCGCCGGGAGAAGGGCGAGCCATGACCATGGACCGACGACGTTTCCTCGCGACCCTCGGCGCCGCCGCCACGGTGGTGGCCACCGGCGGTGCCCCCGCCCGGGCGCTCGTGGCCTTCCCGGCCCGCGCCCGCAGCCTGGCGGCCGGGCCGCCCGACTGGCGGGCGCTGCGAGCACGCCTGGGCACCCGGCTGGTGCTCCCGGCGGACCCCGGCTACGGGACCGCCCGGCTCGCGTACAACACGCTGAACGACGGTCAGTCGCCCGCCGCCGTGGCGCAGTGCGTGTCGGCCGACGACGTGCGGGCCTGCCTGGACGTGGCGCGCGGGCACGGGATCCCGATCGCGGCCCGCGGCGGCGGCCACAGCTACCTGGGGTACAGCATCCCCTCCCGGGGCCTGGTGATCGACGTGCGCCGGATGGCCGATGTCCAGGTGCACCCCGACGGGACCGCCGAGGTCGGCGCCGGTGCCCGCCTGATCGAGGTGTACGCGGCGCTGGCCCAGGCGGGCCGGCTGCTTCCGGGCGGCAGCTGTCCGACCGTCGGGGTCAGCGGCCTGACCCTGGGCGGCGGCATCGGTGTGCTGACCCGCAAGTACGGGCTGACCTGTGACCGGCTGGCCTCGGCCGACCTGGTGACCGCCGACTCGCGCCTGCTCACCGCCTCGCCCGCCACGGAGCCCGACCTGTACTGGGCGCTGCGCGGCGGCGGTGGCGGCAACTTCGGCGTCGTGACCCGGTTCGGCTTCGCCACCGCCCCCGCGCCCGGCCTGACCGTCTTCGTGCTCGCCTTCCCGGCCGGCTCGGTGACCGAGGTGCTGGGGGCCTGGCAGCAGTGGGTGGCCGGGGCCCCGTCCGAGCTCTGGGCCAGCTGTCAGATCTCCGGCGGCACGCCGCCCGGCTGCCGGATCGTCGGCTGCTACGTGGGCGACCCGAGCGGTGCCGATCCGCTGCTCGACCGCCTGGTGGCGGCGGCCGGCACCGCCCCGAGCTCGCGCTCCGTCTCCCCCAGGGACTACCTCGGCGCGATGAAGTTCATGGCGGGCTGCTCGAACGACACCATCGCCCAGTGCCACCCCACCTGGGAGGGCGGCGTCCTGCCGCGGGCCGGCTTCGTCGCGGTCTCCCGGATGCTGGGCTCTGCGCCGCTCGATCCGGCGGGGGTCACCTCGCTGATGGCCGGCCGCACCGGCGTCGACCTGCTGCTGGACTCCCTGGGCGGCGCGGTCGGCGGGCTCGCCCCGGACGCCACGGCGTTCCCGCACCGCGACTCGCTCGCCAGCGCCCAGGTCTACGGCGCCGCCACGTCGCTCAACGAGGACCGGGTCCGGGCCACCGTGAACACGATCCGCGACGGTCTGGCCGATCTGGGCGCCCGCGGCGCGTACGTCAACTACATCGACGGCATGCTGCCCGACTGGGGCCGGGCCTACTACGGCGGGAACCTGCCCCGGCTGAAGGATGTGGCCCGCCGCTACGACCCGGACGGCGTCTTCGCCTTCCCCCAGTCCGTGGCGGCCGCCTGACGCCGAAGGGCCCGCCGCCCGCCCTCGTCCGTACCGGTACGGACGAGGGCGGGCGGCGGCGCGTCCCCGAACCGGCGGCTACCGCCCGCTGCGTGGCGACGGGACGTTGAGCTTGGAGCTGAGCACCGACAGGAAGGTCGGCAGCCGGTCGACCGCGGACTTGGGGACGGGGGTGGTCTGGACCGTGTCCCGCACCACGTCCTGGACGACGAGCTTGTAGGTGCCGTTCTCCTCGATGAGTTCGGCGGCGAAGAGCACTGTTTCCATCGGAAGTCCTCCGGTCGGTTAACGGTCGTTGAGCCAGCCGGTCCACGCCCGGGTGGCCCGCTCCGGGTCCGCGTCCTTCGCGAACAGGTGGTGGCCCACCCAGATCGGCCAGTTCCAGGAGCTGCCGTCGAAGAACCGGTAGAGCGCGTCCGGGCCGCGCAGGCCGAGGAAGTCGCGGGTCAGGTAGTCCACGACCACGTCGACCGGGCCGCCGTCCTCCCCCGGCTGGTCGAGCGCCAGCCGGTCGCCCACCGCCGTGCCGTCCGGGACGCCCAGGCGGTGCCGCAGGGCGGCGAACTCGGCGGGGTCGGCGGTCGGCCGGGGCCGGTCGGCCTTGACACAGGCGGCGGAGCGGCCGGCGAAGTGGGTCAGGTACTGGGCGAGGCTGTGCTGGTAGAAGTCGACGTGCTTCTCGGCGGCGTCCGCCCTGGTGTCCCAGCCGTCGTCGACGACGCCCTCGTGCACCCAGTGGATTCCCATCCGCAGGTGGGACGTGCCGTCCTCACGCGGCTCGATGTGGTAGCTGAGCGTGTTGGAGAAGCCGCCGTCCCTGGTCACCCGGGCGGCGAACCGGTGCGGCGGTTCCCACTCCACGACGGTGCCGCCGCCCCGGGAGACGTTTCCGCCGATGCGCGGTTCGATCTCCATCGGGTAGAGCCAGCCGAGGTTGCCCTCGCTGGTGGCGACGGCGTGCCAGACCTGGTCGGGTGCGGTGAGCAGCCGCTGCTCGCGCCGCACCTGGAACTCGCGGGTCATGATCGGGAACTCCTTCGGTAGTCAGTACGTGACCGGCAGGGCGGTCAGCCGCCGCTGCAACGGGTTGGGGCGCCAGTCCAGGACCGCCTCGTCGGCCGGCCGCAGCCGGGGGAAGCGGCGGACCAGTGTCCCGACGGCCACCTCGGCCTGAAGCTTGGCCAGCGGGCCACCGAGGCAGAAGTGCGGGCCGTTGCCGAAGCTCAGGTGCCGGTTGCCGGGGCGGGTCAGGTCGAGCCGGTCGGGGTCGTCGAAGCGCTCGGGGTCGCGGTTGGCCGAGCCGAGGAACAGGTAGACCAGCTCGCCCTCGCGCAGGGTCCGCCCGCCGATCGGGAGGTCCTCGGCGACGACGCGCAGGATCGCCTGGGTCGGCGTGTCGTAGCGGGCCAGCTCGTCGACGGCGGTCCTGATCAGTGCCGGGTCCCGGCGCAGCAGGGCCAGCTGGTCCGGGTGGCGCAGCAGGGCGAGGGTGCCGTTGCCGATCAGGTGGGTGGTGGTGTCGTCGCCGGCGGTGATGAGGACGTAGCAGGTCGAGAGCAGTTCCGCGTCGGTGAGCCGGTCGTCGTGGGCCTGGGTGGCGACCAGGGCGCTGATCAGGTCGTCCCCCGGGTCCGCCCGGCGCTGCCGGGCGAGTTCGGCGAGGTACTCCTCGCACTGGTCGATCACCGCCTCGGACTCGGCGATGTCCTCGGTGAGGTTGCCGAGGCGGCGGAACCAGGTCTTGACCCGGGGCCGGTCCTCGGGCGGGATGCCGAAGAGTTCGCAGACGACGGAGAGCGGCAGCCGGGAGGCGAAGTCCTCGATCAGGTCCGTGCCGGGTCCGGCGGCCCGCGCCTCGTCGAGGAGCCCGTCGACGACGGTCTGGAGGCCGTCGCGCAGCGCCTCGACCCGCCGGGCGGTGAAGGCCCGGTTGACGAGCTTGCGCAGCCGGGCGTGGTCCGGCGGGTCGGTGTTGGTCATCACCCGGCCGAGCCGGTCGGTGAGCCGGCTGAGGTCCTTGAGGTTGCCGCCCAGCGCGCCGAGGGCCCTGGTCATCCGGTCGCGGTCGTTGGACAGCCGCAGGTCGCTCAGGGCCGGCTCGATGTCGGCGTGGCGGGTGAGGTACCAGATGCCCTGCGGGCCGCGGTGGACGGGGCTCTCGTGGCGCATGCGGGCGTAGGTGGGGTAGGGGTCGCGGCGGACCTCGGGCGTGTACAGCAGCGCCGCGAGGTCGTCGGGCCGGGGCGGGCCCGCCGTGGGGCGGGCCTCGTCCGTCGTGTCGGTCGGGTTCACCTCGGCCGCGCTACTGCCGGGCGTCCATGGCGTCGGCGAGGCTCCTGGGCCGCATGTCGGTCCAGCTGTGCTCGACGTACTCCAGGCAGGAGGCGTGGGTGTCGGGGCCGTGGGCGACGGTCCAGCCGTCGGGGACGTCGGCGAACTGCGGCCAGAGGGAGTGCTGGTTCTCGTGGTTGACGAGCACGAGGAAGGTGCCGTCCTGGTCGTCGAAGGGGTTGGTCACGGGTCAGTCCTCCAGGGTGGTGGTGGCGGTGGTGTCGGTGGCGGCTTCGCCGGCGAGTTCGGTGAGTTCGGCGAGGCGCGCGGCCAGGACCGGTCCGATCTGGGCCAGTGAGCCCGGCTGGGTCATCCGGTCGTGCCGGGTGGTGATGTCGTGGGAGTCGATCCGGCCGGTGACGTGGGGGCGCCAGCTGCCGGCGCCGGCCGAGTCCTCGACCCGGTCGATCGTGGAGTTGAAGAGCAGCAGGTCCCCCTCGTACGTGCCGGGGACGTGGGCGAGCGCCAGCCTGGCGTTGTTGATCATGATCTCGACGACGGCCTCGATGCGCCGCTCGTCCAGCCCGGCCAGCGCGCTGCCGCGCCCGCGCAGGAACTCGGCGACCTCGGCGTAGGTCAGCTCGCCGTCCCCGATCTCGTCCGGGTCGCAGTCGAGGATGCCGACCAGCACGTCCCGTTCGCTGGGCACCGGGTCGTCCTGGAAGCTCACGCCCTGGACGGGGTAGGCGTCGAGGACGGCCAGCAGCTCGGTGCGCTCGCCGCGGGCCTGGAGCTCGCAGGCGATCGCGTGGGCGATGAGCCCGCCGGCCGACCAGCCGAGCAGCCGGTACGGGCCCACGGGCTGGGCCTTGGTGATCCGGTCCGCGTAGTCGGCCGCCATCTCCCGGTAGGAGGTGGGCAGGGGCTCGGGGCGGGCCAGGCCGCGCGCCTGGACGGCGTGGATCGGGTACTCGGGGCCGATGTGGGTCATCAGACCGGCGTAGGACCAGCTGATGCCGCCGCCGGGGTGGATGCAGAACAGCGGCGGCCGCTCGCCCGTCCGGCGCAGCGTCAGCAGCACGTCGAAGGCGTCCTCTGGGTCGGTCATCGCGAGCCGTGCGGCCAGCCCGGCCACGGTCGGCGCCTCGAACAGCGTGCGCAGCCCGAGGTCCACGCCGAGGGTCTCCCGGACCCGGGAGACGAGGCGGGCGGCCAGCAGGGAGTGCCCGCCGAGGTCGAAGAAGCCCTCGTCCACGCCGACCCGCTCCCGGCCGAGGATCTCGGCGAACAGGGCGCACAGCAGTTGTTCCTGCGGTGTGCGGGGGCCGCGGCCGGCTCCCTCCTCGCCGTGCCCGGGCGCGGGCAGGGCGGCCCGGTCGAGCTTGCCGTTGGCCGTCAGCGGGAGCGCGTCCAGCTCGACGAACGCGGACGGCACCATGTACTCGGGCAGTTCGCGGCGCAGCCGGTCGGGCAGGTCGCCGACCTGGACGGCCGCTCCGGCGGCGGGCACCAGGTAGGCGACGAGCCGCTGGTCGCCGGGCTGGTCCTCGCGGGCGAGGACGGCGGCCTGGGCGATGCCGGGGAGGCCGGCGAGCGCGGCCTCGATCTCGCCGGGTTCGATCCGGAAGCCGCGCAGTTTGACCTGGTCGTCGGCGCGGCCGGCGAACTCCAGGATGCCGTCGGGCAGCCGGCGGGCGAGGTCGCCGGTGCGGTACATCCGGCTGCCGGGCGGGCCGAAGGGGCAGGCGGTGAACCGCTCCGCCGTCAGTCCGGGCCGGCCGGGGTAGCCGCGGGCGACGCCGGCCCCGGCGAGGTGGAGCTCGCCGATCACTCCCGGGGGCACCGGCCGGAGGGCGGCGTCCAGCACGTACGCCCGCATGCCGGCCATCGGGCGGCCGATCGGCAGGGTCGCGCCGGGTTCGGGCAGGGTGTGGACCGGGTGGTGGGCGGCGAAGGTGGTCGTCTCGGTCGGACCGTAGCCGTTGACCACCGCGGTGCCGGGGCAGGCCGCGAGCACCCGGGCGACAGCGGCCGGCGGGAGCACGTCGCCGCCCGCCCACACCTCGCGGACCCCGGTGAGCACGGCGGGGCGTTCCTCGGCGACCAGCCGGAACAGGCCGGCGGTCAGCCACAGGCCCGTGACGCGGTGCTCGGTGACGGACCGCTGGAGTTCGTCGAGTCCGAGTCGGCCGGGCGGCGCGACGACGACGGTCCCGCCGCCCAGCAGCGGCACCCACAGCTCGTAGGTCGAGGCGTCGAAGGCGGTCGGCGAGTGCAGCAGGACCCGCTCGTGGGCACCGCCGCGCCAGCAGGGCGCGAGCGCGAGGGCCGCCACGTCCTGGTGGGTGACGCCGATGCCCTTGGGCCGTCCGGTCGATCCCGAGGTGTACATCACGTACGCCAACTGCCGCGCGTCACACGGCACCTGGGGGTCGGAGTCGTCCGGCTCGGCCTGGACCAGCGCGGTCAGCACGTCCTCCGTGAGCACCAGTGCGGCACCGGTCTCGCGCAGGATCAGGTCGATCCGGGAGGACGGGAAGCGCGGGTCCAGCGGGACGTAGGCGCCGCCCGCCCTGACGATCGCCAGGACGGCCACCACCAGGTCCGCCGACCGCTCCAGCAGCACCGCCACCGGGGTCTCCGGCCGGACGCCCTGCCCGGCCAGGGCCCGGGCGAGGCGGTTGGCGCGCCGGTCGAGCTCCCGGTAGGTCAGTTCGGCGCCGTCTGCGACGACGGCCACCGCGTCCGGGGTGGCGAGCACCTGCCGGGCGAACAGCTCGGGCAGGGCGGCCGTGGGCTGTCCGGCGGCGGTGTCGTCGGACTCCGCGAGCAGGTGCCGGCGTTCGGCTCCGGAGAGGAGGTCGATCCGGCCGATCGGCTGCCGCGGGTCGGCGGCCACGGCGCGCATCAGCCGCTCCCAGCGGGCGAACAGCCGCTCCACGGTGGCCGCGTCGAACAGGTCAGTGGCGAACTCGACCGCGCCGACCAGGCCGGCCGGGCCGCCGTCCGCGTCGTACCGCTCGGCGAGGCTGAGCGTCAGGTCGACCCGCGCGGTGCCGGTCGGCGCCTCGACGTACCCGGTCTCCAGTCCCGGCAGGGCGAACTCGCCGGCCGGGGCGTTCTGCAGGGCCAGCATGACCTGGAACAGCGGGTGGTGGGAGAGCGACCTGGCCGGGTTGACGGCCTCGACCAGGTACTCGAACGGCACGTCCTGGTGGGCGTAGGCGGCCAGCGCCTTCTGCCGTACCCGGGCGAGGAGTTCGGTGAAGGCCGGGTCGCCGCCGGTGTCCGTGCGCAGCACCAGGGTGTTGACGAAGAAGCCGACGAGTTCGTCCAGGGCCTGGTCGGTCCGCCCGGCGATGGGGCTGCCGATCGGGATGTCGGTGCCCGCGCCGGTACGGGTGAGCAGTGCGGCCAGTGCGGCCTGGAGCACCATGAACATGCTGGCGCCCTGCGCGGTGGCCAGTTCCCTGAGTTCACGGTGCAGTCCGGCGTCGAGGCGGACCTCGATCCGGTCGCCGCGCTGGGACGCGGCCGCGGGGCGGGGCCGGTCGGCGGGCAGCTGGAGCCGCTCCGGGAGGCCGGCCAGCTCCTGCTTCCAGTAGGCGAGCTGGCCGGCGAACAGGCTGTCCGGGTCGGCGTGGTCGCCGAGCAGGTCCCGCTGCCACAGGGTGTAGTCGGCGTACTGGACCGGCAGCGGGGACCAGCGCGGCTGCTCACCCCTGCGGCGGGCCGCGTAGGCGGCGGCCAGGTCCCGGGAGAGCGGGCCCATCGACCAGCCGTCGGCGGCGATGTGGTGGACGACCACCAGCAGCACGTGCCGGTCGGGGGCGAGGGCGTACAGCTCGGCCCGGACCGGCGGCTCGGCGGCCAGGTCGAACCCGCGCCGGGCCGCCGCGGCGAGCCGTTCGGCCAGGCCGGCCTCGCCGGGTTCCAGCACCGGCAGCTCCGG
>NZ_MSJQ01000287.1 GCF_014596515.1 Streptomyces sp. CBMA156 | reverse complement strand
GTTGCGGGCCTTGCGGTGGACCGGATCGGCGGGGTCGAGCCGGGGCGGCTGCGGGGCCGGCGGACGCTGGCCGGGACGGCCGTCGCCGCTGCCGGGGCCCCACGGCGACGGGAGCTGCGGGCGCTCGCCCCCCTGCCCACCGGGCCCGCCCTGCCCACCGGGACCACCGGGACCACCCTGCGCGCCGGGGCCGCCGGGCCCGCCCTGACCGCCGGTACCGTCCTGGCCCCCGCCGGCCCAGGGGCTGCGCGGCTGCCACGGCTCGTCCGGGGCATCCGCCGGCGGCGGCGCGAAGGGGTTGCGCTCGCCGGTGTCGTCGCCGCTGCTCATGGGTTCAGCCATTCCTTCTCGGTCGGGGCCTCGTTCGGAGGGTCTCGCGTCGGAGCGGTCTCCCGCGCCCCAATGATCCCGCAGCCGTCCGCCGGGCCGTCGGCGGGCCGTGCCCGGGGCCCGGGAGGGCCGGTACGGGCCGGGGCAACTCCGGTGCGGCGGGCCGGAGGAGATCCCCGTCTCAACTACGCGCGTAGCGCCGCCGGGAGGGTGCGGAGGCCGTCCGACCAGCCGTTATCGTGGTGACGGTCAGCAGCCCACAGAGGTTCCCCGGGGCCCGCGTCGCGGTGGGTTTCCCCGGAGTTCCCCCTCGCTCGACCTGCCGTTCGTAGTGGCCCCACCGCCGGTGGACGTACCAGCGGACGGCGCCCGACCTACGGAGAAACGCGCAGTGGCCGCCGCCCCCGCCCAGCACTTCCCGCCCCGTACGCCCGGTCCGGCCCGACTGGTGGTGCTGGTCTCCGGCTCCGGCACCAACCTCCAGGCGCTGATCGACGCCGTCGCCGACCCGGCCTACGGCGCCGGGATCATCGCGGTCGGCGCGGACCGCGACGGGATCGCCGGACTGGAGCGCGCCGGGAAGGCCGGCCTGCCGACCTTCGTCCACCGGGTGAAGGACTTCCGGGACCGCGCCGACTGGGACCGCGCGCTGACCGCCTCCGTCGCCGAGTACCAGCCGGACCTGGTGGTCACGGCCGGCTTCATGAAGATCCTCGGCCCCGAGTTCGTCGCCGCCTTCGCCGGGCGGATCGTCAACACCCACCCCGCGCTGCTGCCGTCGTTCCCCGGCGCCCACGGCGTCACCGACGCGCTCGCGTACGGCGTGCGGGTCACCGGCTGCACCGTCCACCTGGTCGACTCCGGCGTGGACACCGGGCCGATCATCGCGCAGGGCGTCGTCGAGGTCACCGACGCCGACCACGCCGATGGCGGCGAAGCGCTGCACGAGCGCATCAAGACTGTCGAGCGGAAGCTGCTCGTCGACGTCGTGGGCCGACTGGCCCGCGAAGGTCACCGCATCGAGGACCGAAAGGTATGGATTCCGGCATGAGTGCCAGCTCCACCACGCCCCCTGTCTCCGAGAACGTCCGGCCGATCCGTCGCGCGCTGATCAGCGTGTACGACAAGACCGGTCTGGAGGAGCTGGCCCAGGGCCTGCACGCCGCCGGGGTCGCCATCGTCTCCACCGGCTCCACCGCCGGCCGGATCGCCGCCGCCGGTGTCCCGGTGACCGAGGTCTCCGAGCTGACCGGCTTCCCGGAGTGCCTGGACGGGCGCGTGAAGACGCTGCACCCCCGCGTGCACGCCGGCGTGCTGGCCGACCTGCGGCTGGAGTCGCACCGCGCGCAGCTGGCCGAGCTGGGCGTCGAGCCCTTCGACCTGGTGGTGGTGAACCTCTACCCGTTCAAGGCCACCGTCGCCTCCGGCGCGACCCCGGACGAGTGCGTCGAGCAGATCGACATCGGCGGCCCGAGCATGGTCCGCGCCGCCGCGAAGAACCACCCCTCGGTGGCCGTGGTGGTCGACCCGGCCCGCTACGGCGACGTGCTGGAGGCGGCGCGGGAGGGCGGCTTCGACCTGGCCACCCGCAAGCGCCTGGCCGGTGCCGCGTTCGCCCACACCGCCGCCTACGACGTGGCCGTCGCCTCCTGGTTCGAGGACGGCTACGCGCCCAGCGACGAGCGGTTCCCCGAGTTCCTGGGCGCCACCTGGGAGCGGCAGAACGTGCTGCGCTACGGCGAGAACCCGCACCAGGGCGCCGCGCTGTACAGCGACGGCACCGGCGGCCTGGCCGGCGCGCAGCAGCTGCACGGCAAGGAGATGTCGTACAACAACTACGTCGACACCGACGCCGCCCGCCGTGCCGCCTACGACCACGCCGAGCCGGCCGTCGCGATCATCAAGCACGCCAACCCGTGCGGCATCGCGACCGGCGCCGACGTCGCCGAGGCGCACCGCAGGGCGCACGAGTGCGACCCGGTCTCCGCGTACGGCGGCGTGATCGCGGTCAACCGTCCGGTCACCGTCGCGCTGGCCGAGCAGATCGCCCCGATCTTCACCGAGGTCGTGGTGGCCCCCGGCTACGAGGAGGGCGCCCTGGAGGTGCTCACCCGCAAGAAGAACCTGCGGGTGCTGCTGGCCCCCGGGGCCCCGGCGAACCGCCAGGAGGTGCGCCCGGTCTCCGGCGGCGTGCTGCTCCAGGACGCCGACCGGGTGCACGCCGAGGGCGACGACCCGGCGAACTGGACCCTCGCCAGCGGCGAGGCGCTCGCCGCGGACGAGCTGGCCGAGCTGGCCTTCGCCTGGCGGGCCTGCCGGGCCGTCAAGTCCAACGCGATCCTGCTGGCCAAGGACGGCGCCTCGGTCGGCGTCGGCATGGGCCAGGTCAACCGGGTGGACTCCTGCAAGCTCGCGGTCGAGCGGGCCGGGGAGCGCGCCAAGGGCGCCTACGCGGCCTCGGACGCCTTCTTCCCGTTCGCGGACGGCCCGGCGATCCTGATCGCGGCCGGTGTCAGGGCGATCGTGCAGCCCGGTGGTTCGATCCGCGACGAGGAGGTCGTCGCGGCGGCCGCCGAGGCCGGTGTGACCATGTACTTCACCGGTGCGCGGCACTTCTTCCACTGATCCCGCCCACGGCGTGACGGTGTGACAGAGCGGCCCGGCCCCCTCCGAGGAGGGAGCCGGGCCGCTCTGTCACGGGGACCGGTCAGTACCGCGGGCGGTTGAACCAGTTGACGCCGTCCTGGATGCACATGGCGGTGATCCAGATGATGCTGATCGCCAGCCAGAGCACGGCCATCACCAGGCCGACCGCGGTGCCGCCGGAGACGGCGCCCAGCAGGATCAGCAGGCCGACCAGGGCGCCCAGCGAGCCGTACACGATGGTGGTGACCCGGACGGCGTTGCCGCCCTTGCCGAACTTCACGCCGAGCGTGATGGAGAGCGCGGCGAACAGCCCGAACACCACGCCGACGACGAGCAGGACACCGGCGGCGGCGTCGCCCAGCGCGGTGAACGGGTTGTCGTCGCTGGTGGTCCTGCTGGCGGCGGTGGTGACGTCCTTGGCGGCCGCCCCGATGATGATGTAGGAGATCGCGGCGAGCGTCTGCACACCGCCGACGATGAACAGCAGCACCCGGGCGGTCGTCATCAGGCCCGGCATGGACGGCGGCGCGACCGGCACGTAGCCGTAGGCCGGGGCCTGCTGCGGGTAGCCGTAGCCCGGGGCGGCGGCCGGCGGCGGGGCCTGCTGGGGGTAGCCGTAGCCGGGGGCGGCCTGCGGCTGGCCGTAACCCGGGGCGGCGGCCTGCGGCTGGCCGTACGGGTTGTTCGGGTCGGGCGGGTAACTCATGGATGCCTCCGGGCAGTTACGGGGACGCGGGGACGGGACGCTGACGGCCCGGTGCCGGCTGGTGAGTCGGGTCACCGGCCGAAGGGGACGCTAGCGCAGCGGGGTGACAGCCCGGCGGCGGTGACGGGCGCCGCGGCTCGGCAGAGTGGTGAGCGTCAGGGATGCGAGTCGGCCGACGGGTGAGGTACCGGCGGGGCGGTGCCGCCGCGGTCGGACTGCTCGTTCTGCTGTGATCGGCTCACTGGCTCTTTCCCCCGGGGTACAACGCTCCGCCGCGAGGGCCGTCGGCCCGTCACCGGGCCGGTTCGCGGCGGGAATGCGCTTATCGTCAACCGGACGATGGCGCCCTGTCCAGCCGGTTCCGCGCGCCGGGTCAAGACTGTGGCGCAACCGCAACGTGCGGCGAACCTTCGTACCCGTCCGTTCACCCGCCCGTCCGCCGCGTGTCCACCCGTCCGCACGATCGTCCGGGACCGTTCCGCTCCGGCCGGGCGCCCTCGGTACGGGGACCCCGCGCGATCCGGGAGAATGGGGTCATGACTGCCCAGATTCTCGATGGCAAGGCCACCGCCGCCGCGATCAAGTCCGAACTCGCCGCCCGCGTGGCGGTCCTCAAGGCGAAGGGCGTCACGCCCGGCCTCGGCACCGTCCTGGTCGGCGACGACCCGGGCAGCCGCTGGTACGTGAACGGCAAGCACAAGGACTGCGCCGAGGTCGGCATCGCCTCGATCCAGCGCGAGCTGCCCGCCACCGCCACCCAGGAGGACGTCGAGAACGTCGTCCGCGAGCTCAACGCCGACCCGACCTGCACCGGCTACATCGTCCAGCTGCCGCTGCCCAGGGGTCTCGACCAGAACCCGGTCCTGGAGCTGATGGACCCGGACAAGGACGCCGACGGCCTGCACCCGACCTCGCTCGGCCGGCTCGCCCTGGGCATCGACGGCCCGCTGCCGTGCACCCCGCTCGGCATCGTCGAGCTGCTGCGCCGCCACGACGTCGAGATCAACGGCGCCGAGGTGGTCGTGGTCGGTCGCGGCATCACCGTCGGCCGCTCGATCGGCCTGCTGCTGACCCGCCGCAGCGAGAACGCCACCGTCACCCTGTGCCACACCGGCACCCAGGACCTCGGCGCCCACCTGCGCAAGGCCGACATCATCGTGGCCGCCGCCGGCGTGCCGCACCTGGTCAAGCCGGAGGACGTCAAGCCGGGCGCCGCGGTGCTGGACGTGGGCGTCAGCCGCAGCGAGGGCAAGATCGTCGGCGACGTCCACCCGGGCGTGGCCGAGGTGGCCGGCTGGATCTCCCCGAACCCCGGCGGCGTGGGCCCGATGACCCGCGCGATGCTGCTCAACAACATCGTCGAGGCGGCCGAGCGCCGCGCCGGCGTCTGACACCCGAGGGACGGCGAGCGATGACTGAACCGCGACCGGCGAAGCCCCGGCGCAGGCCGGTCGGCACCACCGGCACCCTGCCGCCCGAGGGCGCGGGCGCGGCCCTCGGGCGTGACCACGCCCTGCCGGTGCGGCAGTGGCCGATAACGCTGGTCCTGCTGGTGGTCGGCGCGGGCCTCGCGGTCACCTGGTTCGCCGACTTCAAGGACGGTTTCAAGTACGGGCTGCTGATCCTCGGCTGCGGCGTGCTGCTCGGCGCGGTGCTGCGGCTGGTACTGCCCGAGGTCGGGATGCTGGCGGTGCGCAGCCGTTTCACCGACGTGATCGTGCTGACCTTCCTGGGCGCCTCGATCGTGCTGCTGACGCTGGTGGCCCAGCCGAACCCGTGGGTGCAGATCCCGCTGCTCGACAACATCGGCCAGCTGATGGGCCGGCCCAAGCACTGACCGGCCCGCACCGACGGCCCGCACGGGCCGTTCGCGCAGGCCGATCGCGCGGGTCGTTCGCGGCCCCCGCCCGATCCCCCGGATTCCGGGGGGCGCGCGGGGGCCGCGGCGCGTTCTGTGACGCATCAGCCAGGCCGGCACCCGCGGCGTAGGCTTCCCTTTGCGATAACCTGACGCCGGTCTCTCGATGTCGAGAGACCGTCCTCGGCTCCAGCGCCGGTGTGCCTGGGGCGCCTGGCGATTTGCTGGAGAAGGTAGAAATGACTCGCACCCCCGTCAACGTCACCATCACCGGAGCGGCCGGCCAGATCGGCTACGCGCTGCTCTTCCGCATCGCCTCGGGCCACCTGCTCGGCGCCGACGTGCCGGTGAACCTGCGCCTCCTGGAGATCCCGCAGGGCCTGAAGGCCGCCGAGGGCACCGCCATGGAGCTCGTCGACTGCGCCTTCCCGCTGCTGCGCGACATCACGATCACCGACCAGCCGAACGAGGCCTTCGACGGCGCCAATGTCGCGCTGCTGGTCGGCGCCCGTCCGCGCACCGCCGGCATGGAGCGCGGTGACCTCCTCAAGGCCAACGGCGGCATCTTCGGCCCGCAGGGCAAGGCCATCAACGCCCACGCCGCGGACGACATCAAGGTCCTGGTCGTCGGCAACCCGGCCAACACCAACGCCCTGATCGCCCAGCGCAACGCCCCGGACGTCCCGGCCGAGCGCTTCACCGCGATGACCCGCCTGGACCACAACCGCGCCGTCGGCCAGCTGTCCATCAAGACCGGCGCCCCGGTCTCGGACATCAAGCGCGTCACCATCTGGGGCAACCACTCCGCGACCCAGTACCCGGACATCTTCCAGGCCGAGATCGCCGGCAAGCCGGCCTTCGAGGCCGTCGGCAGCGACCAGGCCTGGCTGGAGGGCGACTTCATCCCGACCGTCGCCAAGCGCGGTGCCGCCATCATCGACGCCCGTGGCGCCTCCTCGGCCGCCTCGGCCGCCAACGCCGCCATCGACCACGTGCACACCTGGGTCAACGGCACCGCCGAGGGCGACTGGACCTCCATGGGCATCGTCTCCGACGGCTCCTACGGCGTTCCGGCCGGCCTGATCTCCTCCTTCCCGGTCACCACCAAGAACGGCGCGTTCGAGATCGTCCAGGGCCTGGAGATCTCCGACTTCTCGCGCGCCCGCATCGACGCCTCGGTCAAGGAGCTGGCCGACGAGCGCGACGCGGTCCAGGAGCTCGGCCTCATCTGAGCCCGCCCCGCACGGCTGCAGCGGCGGCCCGCCGCTTCCCTCCCGGAAGCGGCGGGCCGCCGTCGTGTCCGGCCCCGGCCCCGTCGTGTCCGGCCCCGGCCCCGTCGTGTCCGGCTCCCGCCCGCACCGGCCGCCCTACACTGGCCCGCTGTGAACGAAACCCTCGGGGACGCCGCGCTCGTCCTCGTCTTCATCATGCTGGGCGGGCTGTTCAACGTCGCCGAGATCTCGCTGATCTCGCTGCGCGAGGGCCAGATCCGGGCGCTGGAGGCGCGCGGCACCCGGCGCTCGGCGCGGGCCGCGCACCTGGCCGCCGACCCCAACCGTTTCCTGGCCGCCGTGCAGGTCGGGGTGACCTGCATGGGCTTCCTGTCCGCCGCCTTCGGCGCGGACACCCTGGCCGGCAAGGTCGCCCCGCTGTTCGTCCGGGCCGGGCTGTCCGAGGGCGTGTCCGACGCGGTGGCACTGGTCGGCCTCACCCTGGTGATCAGCTACGCCTCGCTGGTGCTGGGCGAGCTGACCCCCAAGCGGATCGGTCTCCAGCGCGCCGAGTCCATCGCGGTCATCGCCGCCCCGGTGGTGGACGTGATGTCGGTGGTGCTGCGCCCGGCGATCTGGCTGCTCGGCCACTCCACCAACCTGATGGTCCGGCTGCTCGGCGGCGACCCGGCCGCCGGCCGCGGCTCGATGAGCTCCGAGGAGCTGCGCGGCCTGGTCGCGGCCAGCACCGAACTCGGAAGCGACGAACGGGCGTTGATCGCGGACGTGTTCTCCGCGGGGGAGCGCCAGCTGCGCGAGGTGATGGTCCCGCGCACCGAGGTGACCTTCCTGGACGCCGAGCGCCCGCTGGCCGCCGTCCGGCACCAGGCCGACACCTCGCCGCACTCGCGCTACCCGGTGGTCGAGGGCAGCGCCGACGCGGTGGTCGGCTTCGTCCACGTCCGCGACCTGTACGGCGCGCGCGGCGAGCAGGCCGCCAAGGTCCGCGACCTGTCCCGCCCGGTCAAGCTGCTGCCCGGCACCAAGCGGGTGCTGGAGGCGATGGGCGAGATGCGCCGGGAGGGCCACCACCTGGCGATCGTGGTGGACGAGTACGGCGGCACCGCCGGGATCGTCACCCTGGAGGACCTGGTCGAGGAGGTGATCGGCGAGATCAGGGACGAGTACGACCGCCCGGAGGCCGCCCCCACCCGTCGGCTGGCCGGCGGCGGCGTGGAGCTGGACGGTCTGCTCAACCTCGGCGACTTCGCGGAGGAGACCGGCGTCACCCTGCCCGAGGGGCCGTACGAGACGGTGGCCGGCTGCCTGGTCGCCGCGCTCGGCCGGCTGCCCAGGGACGGCGACCAGGTGCGCGTCCCGGTCGAGGGCGACGGCGAGGTGCTGCTGACGGTGGCCAAGGTCGAGGGCCGGCGGATCGCCAGGGTGGGGGTGAGTGCGGTCACACTGGCCGGACCTCCGGGGGCGGAGGTTTCCTGAGCGAGCGGTGGAACTGGAAGAATGGCCCGCATGGTCAACGCAGCGGTCACTGGTCCGGTCAAGGACCGTCCCCGGGTGCTCTCCGGCATCCAGCCCACCTCCGGCTCGTTCCACCTCGGCAACTACCTGGGCGCGGTGCGCCAGTGGGTCGACCTGCAGAAGGAGAACGACGCCTTCTACATGGTGGTCGACCTGCACGCCATCACGGTCGCCCAGGACCCGAAGGAGCTGCGCGAGAACACCCGGGTCTCCGCTGCCCAGCTGCTCGGTGCCGGCCTCGACCCGGAGCACTGCACCCTGTTCGTCCAGTCGCAGGTGCCCGAGCACGCGCAGCTCGCCTGGGTGATGAACTGCATCACCGGCTTCGGCGAGGCCTCCCGGATGACCCAGTTCAAGGACAAGTCGACCCGGCACGGCGCCGACAGCACCACCGTCGGCCTGTTCACCTACCCGGTCCTGATGGTCGCGGACGTCCTGCTCTACCAGGCGGACGCCGTCCCGGTCGGTGAGGACCAGCGCCAGCACCTGGAGCTCACCCGCGACCTCGCGGACCGGTTCAACACCCGTTTCGGGTCGACCTTCACGGTCCCGAAGCCGTACATCCTCCAGGAGACGGCGAAGATCATGGACCTCCAGGACCCCGGCGTGAAGATGAGCAAGTCCGCGTCCTCGCCCAAGGGTCTGGTCAGCCTGCTGGACGAGCCGAAGGCGAGCGCGAAGAAGTTCAAGAGCGCCGTCACCGACACCGGCACCGTGGTCTCCTACGACGAGGAGCAGAAGGCCGGCGTCTCCAACCTGCTGCGCATCCACTCCGCGCTCAGCGGGCAGTCGGTCGACCAGCTGGTCGAGCACTTCGAGGGCAAGATGTACGGCGCCCTGAAGACCGAGCTGGCCGAGCTGTTCACCGAGTGGGTCACCCCCTTCCAGGAGCGCACCCGCACCTTCCTGGACGACCCGGCCGAGCTGGACCGGGTGCTGGCGAACGGCGCCGAGAAGGCCCGCGAGGTGGCGTCCAGGACGCTGGAGTCGGTGTACGACCGGATCGGCTTCCTCCCGGCCGCCAAGCGGTGACTCCCCTCACGCACCTGCCCGGTGGTGACGGCCTCCCCGAGGTCGTCACCATCGGCGTGTCCGTGAGCGTCCCGGACCCGTACGGCACGGCGATCCAGGACGCCAGGGCCGGGCACGGCGATCCGCTGGCCCGGTCGATACCCACGCACGTCACCCTGCTGCCACCGACCGAGGTGCCCGCCGGGGAGCTGCCGAAGATCGAGGAGCACCTGGCGGCGGTGGCGGCCGCGCACCGGCCGTTCCGGATGCTGCTGCGCGGCAGCGGGACCTTCCGCCCGGTCTCCCCGGTGGTGTACGTCCGGGTCGAGGAGGGCGCGCAGGAGTGCCGGCTGCTGGAGGCGGACATCCGCTCCGGCCCGCTGGCCCGCGAGCTGGCCTTCCCGTACCACCCGCACGTGACGGTCGCCCACGGCCTGCCGGACGACGTGCTGGACCAGGCGTACGAGCAGGCGCGCGGCTTCCGGGCGGCCTTCACGGTGTCGGGCTTCGGCCTCTCCCGCTTCGGCACGGACGAGGTCTGGCGGCCCTGGCGGAGCCACTCCTTCGGCTGAGCCGCCGGAGCAGGCCCGAGCCGGATCCGAGCCGGGCCCGAACTAGCCTGCGGCCCGCCCCAGTTCGAGCATCCGGTCGACCACCCGGCGGGCCGCGCCGCCGTCCTCCAGCACACTGTGCTCGGCCTGGAAGCGCCGGTAGCGCTCGGCGTAGCCGGGCGGCAGCGCGGCGTCGCCGTCGGCGAGTCCGCGCAGCGCGCCGAGCAGTTCGGCCGAGGTCGGCACCAGCGGCCCGGGGGCGTTCGACTCGAAGTCGAAGTAGAAGCCGCGCAGGGTGTCGCGGTAGTGCTCCAGGTCGTAGGTGAAGAAGTACATCGGACGGCCGGTGATGGCGAAGTCGAACATGATCGACGAGTAGTCGGTCACCAGCACGTCCGCGACCAGCAGCAGTTCCTGCGGGTCGGGGTAGTCCCCGCAGTCGTACAGGAAGCCGTCGCCGGCGCCGGGCAGCGGCTCGCGCACGTGCGCGTGCGGACGGACCAGCAGCACGTGGTCGGAGCCGAGCAGGCGCCGGGCGTGGTCGAGGTCCAGCCGGAGGTCGAGCCGGAACCCGTCGCCGTCGCCGCGCTGCTGGTCCTCGCGCCAGGTGGGCGCGTACAGCACGATCCGCTTGCCCTCGGGGATGCCGAGCCGGCGGCGGACGGCCGCGGCGGTCCGCTCGTCCGGGCGGGCGAGCACGTCGTTGCGCGGGTAGCCGGACTCCAGCACCTCGCCGCCGAAGTGGAAGGCGCGCCGCAGGATCGGGGTGGCGAACGGGCTGGGGGAGAGCAGCAGGCTCCACTGCGGGGTCTCCCGGTCGAGCGCCTCCAGGTAGCCGTGGTCGGACAGCCAGGGGTTCTCGACGTCGTGGGCGATCCGCTTCAGCAGGGAGCCGTGCCAGGTCTGCAGGACGACCTGGCCGGGGCGGCGCTCCAGGAAGTCGGGGAAGTGGGTGTTGCCGACCAGGTAGCGGCAGGTGGCCAGCGCGCGGTACCACTCCGGGCTCCAGATCCGCACCGGGACGACCCCGGGCGGGACCTCGGCCTGGGCGTCGTCGACCACCCACAGGTGCTCGGACTCCGGTTGCCGGCGCGAGAGTTCGGCGTGCACCGCGCGCGGCGAGTCGGCGTAGCCGCGGCCGCCGAACACGTCGTACAGCACCGCCTCGCGCAGCGGCTCGTGGCGGGCGGCCGGGTAGCGCTCGGCGCGCTGGCGGCTCTGCGCCCAGGCGCTGCGCTCGGTGGGCGTGAGCACCGGGGTGGAGTCCACCAGCAGGGTGTCGTGCCAGCGGCGCTGCAGCAGGATCCGCTTGCCGCCCGCGGTGGCGGCGGCGGGGACGGTGGGCAGCGCGGCGGGGGCGGCGAGCAGCGGGCGGCCGTCCCCGGGGCGTCCGGCCGGCTCCAGCGCGGCCTCCCAGATGCCCTTGCGCAGCGGCAGCGCGGCGCCGTCGGAGCCGGTGCGGGTGGCGGGCACCCGGACCCGGAAGCGGCCGTCCGGGCCGGTGTCGACCGGGGTGCGGACCTCGCTCGCGGTGCCGGAGTGACGCAGCACCAGCTCCAGCCGGTCCGCGGCCGGATCCGGGCAGTGGCCGGACAGCTCGAAGCCGTCGTCCCGCACGGCGATCCGGTCGACCAGGCCGGCCGCGGGCTGGACGCAGAGCTGGAGCCGGCCGTCGGCGAGGTGCTTGAGGTAGAGCACCCGGTCCGGGGTGCCGGGCAGCCGGTGCTGGCCGGCCACCGGGCCGCCGCGCTCGTCGAGGCAGAGCTGCTCGGTGCCGCCGTCGGGGCGCAGCAGTTCGGCGTCCCAGTGCTCCAGTCCGCCGCTGCCGCGTCCGTCGGCGGTGAACGGCCGGTACGGCAGCCGGACGGTGAAGCCGTTGCCGGTGCGGTCGAGCGGCTGCTCGGCCACCGCGTCGCTCTCCCGGTGGCGCAGCCGCAGCACGGCGCCAGGGGGGCAGTCGTCGGCGACGCCGGCGAGGTCGAGGCCGTCGTCGGCGGGGGTGACCCGGGTGATCCGGACGGCCGGGCGCTCCAGCAGCAGCCGGAGCCGGTCGTCCGCGAAGAAGGGCTGGAGCCGGACGTCGCGGTCCACCCAGCGGGCCGGCGGGTACTCGCCGGAGCCGCACCAGTGCGGGGCGAGGGCGCCGTACTGGCGGCGCACCCTGGTGGGGCGCGGGCGGGTGAAGAGCGTGGTCTCGATCTGCCATTCGCCGAGCAGCCAGTCGCCCCCGCGGCGCAGCCGGTCTGGTTCTATCAGCGCGGTGAAGCCGGACCAGTCGTGGTTGTGCTCGGGCTGGGCGCTGTCGTCGGTGACCTCGGGCATCCGGCGGGGCCTGGAGCGCAGGTGCACCGGCGGTTCGGACGGGTCCTGGTGGCGCAGGGTGAGCCAGGTCCAGGCGGAGCCGGGGCGGCCGGTGTCACGGTCGTTCGGGCGGGCGAAGCCGGTGAGTTCCAGGCCGCGGCCGTGCCAGCGGGCGCGCAGCAGCCCGAAGACGACGTCCTGGTCGTCGTCCGGGCGGCCGGTGGTCACACGGGGAGCGGCGTGTGGCAGGACGAACCGTGTGAGCACAGGCATCGCTGGACGGGCCCTTCGGGGACGGGGTCCCGGTGCATGACGGTGCACCGGGAAGGAGTCGCCGGGCCGGTTTCGATCGGGCCGGGACCGAATTGACATCCCATACCGGGACGCCACCCGGGGTCAACTGTACGGTTCGGCGAATTTCCTCGGAAATTCGCTGGCGAAACGTGAGTTCGAGTGCAATGAGGGCGTAAAGGGCGGTGAACCTCCCAGGAAATTCCCAGGAAATGCCGGAGCGCCCGGCGCGAACCGCGCCGGGCGCTCCTGTTGCGGGCCGGTGACTACCCCTCGATGCGGAGCATCGCGTCGACCACCCGGGCGGAGGCCTGGCCGTCGTCCAGGTCGCAGTACGCCTCGCGGAACGCGGCGGCCTTGTCCGCGTGCTCGGCGGCGACCTCGTCCACCCGGCCGAGCGCGGAGACGAGTTCCCCGGAGGTGGCCAGCAGCGGGCCGGGCGCCTCCGCCTCGAAGTTCAGGCTGAAACCGCGCAGGTTGTCCCGGTAGTGCTCCAGGTCGTGGGTGAAGAACAGCATCGGCTTTCCGGTCGACGCGAAATCGAACACGCTGGCCGAGTAGTCGGTCACCAGTACGTCGGCGATCAGCAGCAGCTCCGCCATGTCGGGGTAGCTGCCGACGTCCCAGATGTAGCCGTTGCCGGCGCCCGGGATCTGGCCGCACATCAGGTTGTGCCGGCGCACCAGCAGCACCTGGTCGTCGCCGAGCGCGGCCTTGGCGGCCGCGAGGTCGATCCGCAGGTCCATCTGGTAGCCGCCGTCCGGCCGGCGCCGGTCCTCGCGCCAGGTCGGCGCGTAGAGCACGACCTTCTTGCCCTCGGGCAGGCCGAGCCGTTCCCTGACCTGCTCGGCGGTCTTCTCCCGGTCGGACGCGAACAGCAGGTCGTTCCGGGGCGAACCGCTCTCCAGGATCTCGCCCTTGAAGTCGAAGGCGCGCCGCAGCACCGGGGCCGACCAGCGGTTGCCGGCCACCAGCAGGCTCCAGTTCGGAACCTCGCGGGCCAGGCCCTTGAGGTAGTGGGCGTCGGTGAACCAGACCTTCTCGAAGTCGAAGCCGATCTGCTTCAGCGGGGTGCCCTGCCAGGTCTGGACGACCACCTGGCCGGGGCGGCGGACGAAGAAGTCGGGCAGGTGGGTGCTGGTCACGATGTACTTGGAGGTGGCCAGCGCCTCGATCCACTCCGGGCTCCACAGCCGGACCGAGGCCGCGCTCTGCGGCAGCTCGGCCTGGAGGTCGTCGTTGCCCCACAGGTGCTCCAGCGGCAGGCCGCGGCGGACCAGCTCCTCGTGGACCGCCCGCGGCGAGTCGGCGTACATGCTGCTGTTGCCGGCGTTGTACAGCACCGTGTCGCGCACCGGCAGCCGGCGGGCGGCCGGGTAGTCCACGGTGCGGATCAGCCGCTGGCGGAAGCCGGACCGCTCCTCGGGCAGCAGTACCGCGTACGACTCCAGCGACAGGCCGTCGTGGTGGCGGCGCTCCAGCCCGATCCGCTTGCCGCGGGACTCCACCTCGACCGGCAGCGTCCCGAAGCACTCGGGGGCGATCAGCGCGTGGCCGTCCGGCAGGTCCTCCGCCGGAACGCCGACCGGGCGGAAGGCGACGTTCCAGGTGCCCTTGGCGAGCGGCACCCGGCCGGCGAAGGAGGCGGTCGGGACGGTGGGCAGCGCGGTGCGGAACCGGCCGTCCGAGATCTCCACCGGGTAGACGTGCTCCTCCTCACGCCAGTTGTGACGGACCACCAGCTCCCAGCGGTGCGCGCCGGGCAGCGGGAACGAGCCGCTCAGCAGGAAGCCGTCGGCGCCGCGCGCGGCGACCTCCTCCACCAGCGGCTGGAGCACCTGGTCGGAGAACTGGAGGTGCCCGCCGGGGGAGGGCTTGGAGTAGAGCGCCCGGCGCTCGCCGACCGGGGCCTGCGGGTTCAGCGCCAGGTGCAGCCGCTCGGGCGCGTTGCGGTCGTCCCAGGCCAGCCGGACGGTGCTGCCGTCGGTCAGCAGCAGCGCGGTGTCCCAGCGGTCCCGGCTGCGGTCGGCGGCGACCGGGTCCAGCTCGGCCCAGGCCTCCCGGACGGCGGTCAGCTGGGCGGCCGTGAAGGAGGCGGTGAAGGGCTGGAGCGAACCGACCGGCGCGCCCAGCTCCAGCGGGACGGTCACCTCGCGGTCCGACTCGACGTGGGTGAGCCGCAGCTGCGCCCCGGCGAAGCTCGGGCCGGAGCGGGCCGCGCCCGAGACCTCCACCCGGTCGCCCTGCGCGGCCAGGCCGGTCACCCGGGCCTGGACCGTCTCCACCCGCACGTAGACGAAGTTGTCCCGGACCCACGGCACGATCCGCACGTCCGGCTCGACCCAGTGCGCCGGGATGTACTGCGCGGTGTCGCTCCAGCCGGCCGAGATCCGGCCCTTGTACACCCCGCCCTTGCCCGCGCCGGCCACCAGGAGGCGCCAGTGGCCGTCCTTCCACTGGCCGCGGTGCTTGAGCTTCTTCGGGTCGAGGGAGACGGTGAAGCCGGACCAGTCGCAGCTGTACAGGTCGTGGTTGCAGCTCGCGGTGGCCTCGGGGCTGTACGTGGTCTTCATCGGCACCGCGAGCACCCGGCGGCCCTTGGTCTCGCGCAGCACCAGGGTGCGGACCATGTCGCGCTTGTTGGCCGCGCCCAGCTGCTCCGGGTAGGCGTGCCCGGTCAGCTGGAGCTTCCCGTCGACCCAGGCGCTCTCGTACAGCCGGCTGCGCATGACCAGCGAGTTGTCCAGCTTGAGCACGCCGGCCGGCACGCTCTTGCGCCCGCCGCGCAGGAACGGGTAGTCGGCGTACGGGCGCAGCAGGCCGCGGGCCTGGACGCCGCCGCTGCTCTCGCCCTCGTACTTGATCTGCTCGACCAGCTCGTCCACCCGGCCGGCCAGGGTCAGGTGGTACTTCAGCCGCAGCGGCGCGCGCAGCTTGCGGACCTGCTCGGGGCCGATCGCCCGGAGCAGCCGGCTGACGCTCTGGAGGTAGGCGTCCCGGTACTCCTTGTCGCCGTCCACGACGGACCAGAAGAACATCGGGATCTCCTCGACGAGGGTGTTCTCGTCGTAGGAGCGCAGGTACTCGGCGAAGCGCGGCTCGGTCTGCTTCCGGAGCCAGCCGCGGACCAGCTCGACCGAGGTGACCCGGTCGATCAGACCCTTGGGGTTGGTGCGCATCTGCGTGATCGACATCTCGCCGACCTCGCGCTCGCGCCAGTGGTAGATCGGCTCGGAGAGCACGTCCACGCTCTTGGCGAGGTAGTGGTGCGGCACGCTGACCGGGGCGTCCTCGTACAGGATGCCCTCGGGGTAGAGCAGGTCGGCCGCGTCGAAGAACGTGCGGCGGTACACCTTGTTCCACGCGGTGCGGTCGGTGACCAGCGCCGGGACCTCGGTGATGTGGGTCTTGAGCTTGGTCTCCCTGAACGGCTTCGAGTGGCCGCCGGACTGGTAGTAGCCCACGGCGCGGAAGCGCAGCACGTTGCCGGTGCAGAAGTCCGAGCCGGTCTCGTCCAGCGTGTTGATCATCAGCTCGTACGCGCTCGGCGGCATCGAGTCGTCGCTGTCCACGAAGCACAGGAACTCGGCGTCCGGGTCGATGTGCCGGATACCGGTGTTGCGGGCCGCGCCGAGGCCCTTGTTGACCTGGCGTACCAGCCGGAAGCGGGAGTCCTTGGCCGCGTACGCCTCGGCGAGCGCCGCGCTGTCGTCCTTCGATCCGTCGTCGACCATGACGCACTCGAAGTCCGTGAAGGTCTGGGCGGCGATCGAGTCCAGGCATTCGACGAGGTAGCGCTCGACGTTGTAGATCGGAACGACGATGGAGAGGCGGGGAGCCATCGGCTACGCAGGCCTTTCTCGGGAGGAGCGTGGCGGCCCCTGAGGGGCCTGACCGCACTTTGGATCGGTGCGTACGTGCGACCCGATCCTACCTCCGGGCCCCACCCCTCCCCGGGGCCACTACGCTGGGCCGGTGCCCCGCTTCAGCGTGATCGTCCCCGTGTACCAGGTCCAGGACTACCTCGTCGAGTGCCTCGACTCGGTGCTCGGCCAGGACGGCCCGGACTTCGAACTGATCGCGGTGGACGATCGTTCCCCGGACCGCTGCGGCGCGATGCTGGACGAGGCCGCCGCCGCCGACGCCCGGGTCCGGGTGCTGCACCTGCCGGAGAACGTCGGCCTCGGCCGGGCCCGCAACGCCGGCCTGGAGGTCGCCACCGGGGACTACGTGGTCTTCCTGGACAGCGACGACACGCTCACCCCCGGCCTGCTGAAGAGCGTCGACGAGCGGCTCGCCGCCACCGGGGACCCGGACGTCCTGGTCTACGACTACGCCCGCACCTACGCCGACGGCCGGATCACCAGGGCCGCCTCCGCGCACGTCTTCGGCGCCGCCTCGCCCGACGTCTTCGACCTCGCCGCCCGCCCCGACCTGCTCGACCTGCTCCAGGTCGTCTGGAACAAGGCCTACCGCAGGGGCTTCGTCACCGAGCAGCGGCTGGCCTTCCCGGCCGGCTACTACGAGGACACCCCCTGGACGTACCCGGCGCTGCTCGCCGCGGCCCGGATCACCCTGCTCGACCGGGTCGGCGTGCACTACCGCCAGCGCCAGGAGGGCGGCAACATCCTGGCCACCGCGAGCCGCAAGCACTTCGACGTCTTCGCCCAGTACGACCTGGTCTTCGCCTTCCTCGACCGCCGCCCCGACCTGGACCACTGGCGCCCGGTCGTCTACGGCCGGATGCTGCACCACCTCAACACCGTGGTCTCCAAGCCGGGCCGGGTCCCGCCCGGCGACCGCCGCGAGTACTTCCGCCGGGCCGCCGCGCACTGCGCCCGGCTGCGCCCGGCCGGCTACCGCCCCCCGGCCGGCGTGGACGGCGTGCGCACCGAGCTGCTCGGCCGCGGCCGCTACGGCGCCTACCAGGCCGTCCGGGCCCTCGCCAAGGCCCGCCGACTCGTCAAGCGCTGACGTCAACCTGACGCCCATTCGGGCGAAGGTTCGGTATAACCGGTCTGGTGGACTTCCTGACCCGCCTGCCGGTCGTCGGCCCGCTCGTGGCCCGGGTGCTGCGCAGCCGCCCGTACCGGGTGTACGAGCACTTCACCGCCGCCCGGGGCAACCGGCTGGCCGGTGCCGTCACCTTCTTCGGCTTCCTCGCCCTGTTCCCGCTGCTCACGGTGGGCCTGGCGATCGCCGCCGCGACGCTGAGCGACGGCCGGGTGCACGAGCTCCAGGAGCACGTCTCCGACCAGCTGCCGGGGATCTCGGACGCCATCAACCTGCCCGCCCTGGTGTCCAACGCGGGCACCGTCGGGCTGGTCAGCGGGGCGCTGCTGCTGGTCTCCGGCCTCGGCTGGGTGGACACCATGCGCACCTCGATCCGGGACCTGTGGCAGCTGCCCCAGGAGGAGGGCAACCCGGTGCTGCGCAAGGCCTGGGACGTGGCGGTGCTGGCCGGCCTCGGCCTGGTGTCGCTGCTCTCGCTGGCCACCTCCGCCGCCGGGACCACCCTGGCCGGCCGGATCGCCGACGCGATCGGTCTCAACAGCGGCTACCTGCTGACCGCGGTCGGCGTGCTGATCGCCGCGGCGTGCGACATGCTGCTCTTCGCCTACCTGCTGGCGCCCTTCCCCGGGATCACCGGCCAGCGCCGCCGGGACCTGGTGCAGGGCGCGCTGATCGGTTCGGTCGGCTTCGAGCTGCTGAAGCTCCTGCTCGCCTCCTACCTGGGCTCGGTCGCCGGGCGGAACCTGTACGGGGCGTTCGCCACGCCGGTGGCGCTGCTGCTGTGGATCAACTTCGTCTCCCGGCTGCTGATGTACTGCGTGGCCTGGACGGCGACGGCCGACCCGGTGGCCGCCCGGGAGCGGACCAGGGCGTACGGGCGGGCGCTGCTGGAGACGGCCGACAAGGCGGAGGCCGAGACGGAGACAGCGGCCGAGCAGACCGCGGCCGGGGCCACCGAGATGGGGAAGAGCAAGGGGAGGGCCCGGCCCCAGGACTGAGGCCGGGCCCTCCCGACGGGCGCCGGATCAGCCGGCGGAGCGCCGCCGGCGCAGCACCACCGCGCCGCCGCCGACCGCGGCCCCGGCCAGCACCAC
>NZ_MSJQ01000286.1 GCF_014596515.1 Streptomyces sp. CBMA156 | reverse complement strand
GAACGGGCGTGCCTCGCCGTCCCTGGCCAGCGCCCGTCCGGCGTCGAAGACCGCGAACACGCCCGGTTCGACCAGGTGTCCGGCCGCGACCAGGACCCGCTCGTGCCGTCCGCCGGCCACCAGGGCTCCGGCGTCGGCGACGGCGGTCGCGGCGGCCACGCAGGCGCCGGTGTAGACCCGGGTGACACCGGGTGCGCCCCAGTCGGTGCGGAGTCCCGCGGCCACCGCGTCGGCGGTGGCACGGGTGCGTTCGTCGCTGTGCAGTGCGAGCAGCACGGGCAGCCCGGCACCCTCGGCGGCGGTCAGCCCGGCCTGTCGGCAGGCCTGGCCGATCGCGTCGAGCACGGCCCCGGCCAGCGGGAAGGTGCGGGCCATCGGCAGGGTGTCGGGGAACAGTGCGGCGCTGGTGGTGCGGCGGGCGCTCACGTCGAAGCGGGTGACCGGGCCGAACGCGGTCTTGCCGTACGCGGCGGCCTCGGTGAGCGCGTCGAAGCCGCGCCCGACGGCGCTGAGCACGCCGACGCCGGTGACCACCGGCCGCCCGGCCGCCGGGCCCGGCGGTCCCGAGCCCGTGCTGGCGGGGTTCACGGCCGGGCGCCCGCGCGGTCGGCGAGGACGGCCTCGCGCAGCAGCTCGGTGGCGTCGTCGACGGTCCTGACCGCGCCGAAGCGGTCGTCGTCCAGGTCCAGCTGGAGCCCGTATCGTTGCTCGAACTCGGCTATCAGCCATGTGAGTTCGAGCGATCCGAGGTCCTCGGGCACGGCGTCGACGGCGCGCTGCCCGAACGCCGCCAGCATGATCAGGACCTCGGCCCGGTCCGGCAGGGCGTCGCGGAGCGGAGTGCCGGTCACGCGGCGCTGCCGGAGGTGGCGGCCAGGGCTTCGACCCGGCGGGTGACGTCGGCGGTGAACTCGTCCAGCGTCATCAGCGCGGTGGTCTCCATCTCGTCCAGGTCGAACTTGATCCCGAACTCGTCCTCGACCTGCACGGACAGGTCGGCCAGCGCGAGGGATTCGAGGTCCAGCCCGGCCGGGCCGAGGTCGGTGTCCCCGGTGACCTCGGAGACGTCGTACTGCATCTCGGCGAGTGCCGCCAGGACGAAGACGCGGATGCGGTCCTGCATGGTGGTGTGCTCCTTGTCGGGGTGGTGCGGATCGTCGGGGTGGTGGTGCGGACGGATCGGGGCCGCGACCGGGGTACGGCCGGTGCGGCGGGGCTGCGGTCAGCCGACGGCGGCCGCGGCGCTCGCGTGCAGGGCGGCCGGGTCGCGCAGCAGCTTTCCGGTGGCGGTGCGGGGGAGTACGGGGAGCAGGGCGAGCCGGCGCGGCCGCTTGTAGGCGGCGAGCCGGCGGGCCAGCCCGTCCTGGACGGATGTGAGGTCGGCGGCCGGTTCGGTGGTCAGGTAGGCCTCGATCGCGCCGCCGTCGAAGACCACCACGGCCTCGCGGACCCCGGGCAGCGCGGTGAGCGTCTGCTCGACCTCGGTGAGGTCGACCTTCAGCCCGCCGATCGAGACCTGGGAGTCCAGCCGGCCGAGCACGGTGACCAGGCCGTCGGGGGCCAGCCCGGCGGCGTCCCTGGTGTGCAGCCAGCCGTCCGACCAGCGGGTCGGATCGTCCAGCCCGGGGTACGGGGAGGAGGCCGAGCCGAGCTGCAACTCGCCCTTCACCAGGCGCATCCGCATGCCGTGCACGGGCTGCTTGGCGGGGTGGAGCGTGCCGGAGAGGTCGGTGGCGATCACCCCGGTCTCGGTCATCCCGTACATGGTGCCGAGCGGCACGCCGTAGCGTTCGGTGAACAGCGCGGGCAGGCCGGGCCGGACGAGTTCGCCCGCCACGATCATCCGCCGCAGCCAGGGCAGCGGCGGGGGAGCGACCGCTCCCGCCAGCAGTTCGGCGTGGAACGGCACCCCGATCACGGTGGTCGGCCGGTCGCTCCCGGCGACCTCGGCGAGGATGCCCGCCGCCGTCATCCGCTCCGGCACGGTGAGCGCGACCCGGGCGTGCAGGCTGTTGAGCAGCCCGCCGACCAGGCCGAGCACGTGCACCACCGAGGAGAGCAGGATGACCCGCTCGCCCTCGCCGGGGAACTCCACCAGCCTCCGGTAGCAGTCCAGTTCGCGCAGCAGGTCGGCCGCGGTGCGAGCGATGACCTTGGCCGGACCGGTGGATCCGGAACTCAGCTGGATCAACGCGTGTCCGGTGCGGGCCGGGCGCCCGTCCGCCAGCGGAACGGCCACCGGCTCGACTTCGGAGAAGCCGCGCAGGGCCGCCGCGGACCGATGGGCGGAGCCTACCAGCACCTGAGGGGCCAGCCGCGCAACCGCCGCGTCGATCTCATGGTCGGTCAACCGGTGGTCGAGGAGTGCGACTTGGGCGCCGAGCCGCCAGCAGGCCAGCAGCACCGCGACGAACGCCACGGAGGGCGGCAGCCGCAGGGCCGCCGTCCCGCCGGGGCCGAGCCCGGCGGCGGCGAGCCGGCCGGACTGCTCCTCGACCAGGGCGCGCAGGGCGTCCCGGTCGAACGGCGCGCCGAGGCGCAGGCATTCGTCGCCGCCGGGGCCGGCCAGCAGCAGCCGGTCGACCCAGGAGTCCGGGGCGTCGGAGTGCGGCTGGAAGGCAGGCGGAAGTACGGAGGGGGAAAAGCCGGTCAACACGGCTCCACACAAGTAAGGGGATTGACATGGACGCCGTTAAACAAACCAAACGGCCAATTCCGTGGCCAGACCATGGCACAGACGAATGGTCAAATCAAGGTCTATACCAATGCGGAAGTTGCTCCTACGCTGCCCCATCGGGACTGGTCCGCGCGTGGCCGTCCTGGAACGAGGAATGCCCGTGGGAGCTCTCACGCTGGCCGGGATCGAGCGCGCGGCACGTGCGCAACTCCCACCGGAAATATGGGATTTCATTGAAGGCGGCAGCGGCGCGGAACGCACCCTGACGGCCAACCGGGAGATGTTCGGACGCCATGCACTGCGCCCGCGGACCCTGGTCGACGTCTCCGCCTGCGACCCGGCGCTGACCCTGTTCGGCGCACCGCTGCGGCTCCCGCTCGGGATCGCCCCGATGGCCTACCACCGGCTGATCGACCCGGAGGGCGAGACCGCCACCGCGCGCGCCGCCGGCCGGGCCGGCGCCCTGCTGGTCGCCGGGATGTTCGCCAGCCGGACCCTGGAGGAGATCGCCGAGGCCGCCACCGGCCCGCTCTGGCTCCAGCTGTACTGGCTGCGCGAACGCGCCGCCCTCGCCGCCCTGGTGGAACGCGCCGAAGCGGCCGGCTACGGCGCGCTGGTGCTGACCGTGGACGCCCCGAGGATCGGCCGCCGGCTGCGCGACCTGCGCAACGGCTTCGCCATCCCGCCCGCCGTCCGTGCGGTCAACCTGGACCCGGCCCTGATGTCCGCGAGCCACCGCGCCGCCGGAGGCAGTTCGGGCATCGCCGAACACGCCCGCGAGCAGTTCGACCCCACCCTGAGCTGGGCCGACCTGGTCTGGCTGCGCGAACGCACCCGGCTTCCCCTGGTCCTCAAGGGCATCCTCACCGCCGAGGACGCCCGGCTGGCCGTCGAGCACGGCGTCGACGCCGTCCTGGTCTCCAACCACGGCGGACGCCAACTCGACGGCGCGATCCCGGCCCTGGCCGCCCTCCCCGAGGTGGTCGACGCCGTTCCCGCCGGACTGCCGGTGCTGTTCGACGGCGGCGTGCGCAGCGGCACCGACATCGTGACGGCCCTGGCCCTCGGCGCCCGCGCCGTGCTGGTCGGCCGCCCGGCCTTCTGGGGCCTGGCCACCGACGGCGAGGCCGGCGTGCGCCGGGTGCTCGACCTGCTGGGCGAGGAACTGGAGCACACCATGGCCCTGTTGGGCCGCCCCACCCTCGCCGACCTGGACCGCACCGTCCTCGCGCCCTGGCCCTGCCCGGTCCGCTGAGCCCCGGCGAGGGCCGGTCCGCACCCACCACCTCACCGAACGCCGCGCGTGACGGTTGAACCGCGCGGCACCCGAGTTGAACCGCGCGGCACCCGAACCGCGTTATCCCACCAGGAGGCCCGACACATGAATGAGCAGAACGAGCGATTCCCGGGCTGGGACTGGGACGACCCGGACGGTCTGGCTGCCCGCCTGGACACCTTCAGCGAGCAGGTCGCCACCTGCGAGACGCTCGAAGCACATCCCGGCGGGCTGCCGCGCGACCACGCGGGCTTCCGCGAACTCGGGCTCACCGGCATCGAGTTCGCCGCGTTCAGGACCGCCCACCCGGAAGGGCTCGGCAGCGACCTCGCCACCCTGCGCAGCCCCGGCGCCACCGCCGAGCCCGGCACCCTCTACCGGGTCGACGGCGACCGCTGGTTCACCCGTCTCGACATCTCCGAGGCGCTGCCCTTCGCCGACGCCAGCGTCGACTGGGTGTACGCCGAGCACCTGATCGAGCACGTCACCATGCCCGTCGCCGTCGGCTGGCTGCGCGAGGTCCGCCGGGTGCTGCGCCCCGGCGGCGTGCTGCGCGTGACCACCCCCGACCTCGCCCGCTACCTGGTCGGCTACGCCACCGACGACGGCTTCCTCGCCAAGCACCGGCGCCGGCTGACCACCCTCGGCTTCGGCCCCCCGATGCCCGCGCGTCCCGCCTTCCTGGTCAACCAGATCTTCCGGCACTTCGGTCACCAGTGGATCTACGACCTGGACGAGCTGCGGCACGTCCTCACCCGGGCCGGCTTCGACCCCGACCGGATCCGCAAGTGCGCCTACCGGCAGGGCGTCCGGTCCGACGTCGCCGACCTCGACACGGCCTTCCGCACCGATGAGACGATCTACGTCGAGGCAGACCGCTGAGCCCGGCCCACCGCACCGAACGGACCCGCCCCATGCCCCTGCACCCCCAGGCCGAGGCCCTGCGCGCCCGGCGCGCGAGCAGCGGTACCCCGCAGCTCTACACCCTCACCGTCGACGACGCCCGCGCCGCCGACCTCGCGGACATCCTCGCGACCGCCGGAACGCCCGAGCCGGTCGCCGCCGTCGAGGAGCACCGCATCCCGGGCCCCGGCGGCGAACTCGCCCTGCGGCTCTACCGCCCCGAGGCGCCCGGCCGCCGACTGCCCGCCCTGCTCTACCTGTTCGGCGGCGGCTGGACGCTCGGCTCGCCCGACACCAGCGACGCCATCTGCCGCCGGCTCACCAACGCCGTCGGCTGCGTCACCGCGTCCGTCGGCTACCGGCTCGCCCCCGAACACCCCTTTCCCGCGGCGCTGCACGACTGCCGTGCCGCGCTGGTCCAACTCGTCGAACGTGCCGAGGAGTTCGGAATCGACCCGGACCGGGTCGCGCTCGGCGGCGACAGCGCCGGCGGCAACCTCACCGCCGCGCTCACCCTGCTGTTGCGCGCCGAGGGCGGCCCGGCCGTGCGCCACCAGCTGATGGTCTACCCCTGCACCAACCACGCCGCCGACACCCCGTCGCTGCGCGAGAACGACGACCCGGCGCTGTTCAACCGCCGCTCGGTCGCCTGGTACTGGGACCACTACCTGGCCGACCGGGGCGACGGCGCCAGCCCGTACGCCTCCCCGCTGCGCGCCGCGAGCCTGGCCGGCCTGCCGCCCGCGACCGTCCTGACCGCCGAGTACGACCCGCTGCGGGACGAGGGCGAGCAGTACGCCGAGGCGCTGCGCGCCGCCGGGGTGCCGGTGACGCTGCGCCGCTACGAGGGCATGCCGCACGGCTTCTTCGCCATGACCGGCACCCTGGACGCCGCCGCCGAGGCCCAGGCGTACGCGGCCGACTGCCTCCGGGAGGCCCTGCGGTGAACCTCCGCCTGGACGAGCTGCACGCCTCCCTGTCCGACCCACTGCTGGACGCGATGACCTTCCTCAACGAGGTCACCACCCGCTACCCGGACGCGGTCTCCTTCGCCCCCGGCCGCCCCTACGAGGGCTTCTTCGAACCCGAGGACGTCCCCGCCTACCTGGAGACCTACCTCGACCACCTGGCCGACCGGGGCCTGGGCCGGGACGCGGTGCGCACCGCGCTGTTCCAGTACGGCCCGACCAAGGGCGTCATCAACGAGCTGGTCGCCCGCTCGCTGGCCAACGACGAGGGCCTGACCGTCGACCCCGCCGCCGTGGTGCTCACCGTCGGTGCCCAGGAGGGCATGCTGCTGACGCTGCGCGCGCTGTGCGCCGGCCCCGACGACGTGCTGCTGGTCAGCTCGCCCTGCTACGTCGGCGTCACCGGCGCGGCCCGGCTGCTCGACCTGACCGTCCGTCCGGTCCCCGAGGGCCCGGACGGCGGCCCCGACCCGGAGGCGGTCCGGGCCGCGGCCAGGGCCGTGCGCGCCGAGGGCCGCCGCCCGCGTGCCCTCTACGTCGTCCCGGACTTCGCCAACCCCTCGGGGACCAGCATGCCGGTGGCGAGCCGCACCGGGCTGCTGGAGGCCGCGGCCGAGGAGGGCGTGCTCGTCATCGAGGACAATCCGTACGGCTTCTTCTCCCGCACCCCGGGAGTGCGGCCCACCCTGAAGGCGATGGACCGCGGCCGCCAGGTCGTCTACCTGGGCTCCTTCGCCAAGACCTGCTTCCCCGGGGCGCGCCTCGGCTACGTGGTCGCCGACCAGGAGGTGGCGGGCCCCGACGGGCGGCACAGCCTGCTCGCGGACGAGCTGGCCAAGCTGAAGAGCATGACGACGGTCAACACGCCCGCGCTCAGCCAGGCCGTCATCGGCGGCATGCTGCTGACCCACGACTGCCGCCTGCGGGCCGCCAACGCCCGTGCCACGGCCCACTACGCGGCCGGCATGGACACCCTGCTGCGGGAGCTGGACCGGCACTTCCCCGCCTCCGTGCGGCGCCGGCTGGGCCTCTCCTGGAACCGGCCCGACGGCGGCTTCTTCGCCGTGCTGACGGTGCCGTTCGTCGCCGACGAGGCGGCCATGGAGCGCTGCGCCCGCGAGCACGGGGTGCTCTGGACGCCGATGGCGCCGTTCTACCCGGCGGGCGGCGGCGAGCACCGGCTGCGGCTGTCGGTCAGCTCGCTGACGCAGGCGCAGATCATCGACGGGGTGGCCAGGCTGGCGGCCTTCATGGCGGTCTGAGACCGTCCGGGAACGACGGAGGGGCCCGGCTCGTGGAAACGAGCCGGGCCCCTCCCGCGTCGTCGGTCAGCGCACCCGGGTGGAGAACAGCCGGGCCGACCAGTACACCGCCAGGACGGTCATCACCACGACGATCAGCAGCCCCTGCCAGACCACGCTGTCCCCGGCGTGCCCGGAGAACAGCGCGCGCATGCCCTCCACGGCCCAGTAGAAGGGGTTCCACTTGGCCGTCTGCTGGAGCCACCCCGGCGCCAGGGTGAGCGGCAGCAGCACCCCCGACAGCAGCGCGATCGGCTGCGCGAGGGTGTTGACCACCGGCGCCATCGCCGCGTCCGTCGGCACCATCAGCGCGATGCCGAAGGAGATCGCCGAGGTCATCAGCGCCAGCATCCCGAGCAGGAGGTACGCGAGCAGCAGGTTCAGCGGGCTCACCCGCAGCCCGAACGGCAGCGCGATCAGGGTGATCAGGACGGCCTGCACCAGCAGCGCGACCATCTCGCGCAGCGCCCGTCCGAGCAGCAGCGCCAGCCGGCTCACCGGGGTCACCCGGGAGCGTTCGATGATGCCGGCCTTGAGCTCGCCGAGCAGACTGAAGCCGGTGAACAGCCCGCCGAAGATGCACAGCACCGCCAACAGGCCAGGCACGTAGATCTGGTAGGCGTCGGCGTAGCTGCCGGTGCCCTCCGGGACGAGCACCTTCTTCAGCAGCGGCGCGAACAGCAGGAGGTAGAACAGCGGCTGGATGATGCCGACGGCGATCCAGACCGGGGTGCGGATCATGAGCAGCAGCTGGCGCTGGAAGACCAGCCAGGTGTCGCGGGCGAGCTTCACGGTCTCCCCAGGGAGTTGTGCGGGTCCGGGTGCTTCGGGTCGGGGGTCAGGACTGCTGCAGCGAGCGGCCGGTGCGGGCCAGGAACACGTCGTCCAGGCTGGGCCGTTGGAGCTGCACGGTGCCGGGCGTGACGCCCGCCGCGTCCAGGGCGCGCAGCAGCAGCGGGATGGCGGCGGCGCCGTCCTCCAGGTACAGCCGCAGCCCCTCGTCGCCGTTGGGCTCCAGCCGGTGCAGGTACGGCTGCGGGCGCAGCACCTCCGCGGCCCGTTCGGCGACCGTCTCCCCGCCGTCCAGGCCGACCAGCACCACGTCGCCGGAGATCTCGCGCTTGAGCGCCTCGGGGGTGCCCTCGGCCACCACCTGGCCGTGGTCGACGATGGCGACCCGGTCGCAGAGCGCGTCGGCCTCGTCCAGGTAGTGGGTGGTGACGACCACCGTCATGCCCTCGGTGCGCAGCCGGCGGATCTCCTCCCAGACGTGCGCCCGGCTGGCCGGGTCCAGCCCGACGGTGGGCTCGTCCAGGAACAGCACCCGGGGCTGGTGGATCACCCCGAGCGCGATGTCCACCCGGCGGCGCTGGCCGCCGGAGTAGGTGGCGCACGGGCGGTCGCCGAACTCGCCCATGTCGAAGGCCTTGAGCGCGTCCTCGGCGGCCTGGACGGCCTGCGCCTTGGGGGTGCCGTACATCCGGGCCTGGAGCACCAGCTCCTCGCGGCCGCTGACGTTGTCGGTGGTGCCGCCGCCCTGGGCGACGTAGCCGATCCGGCGGCGGACTCCGGCCGGGTCGGTGAACAGGTCGGCCCCGGCGATGGTGGCCTGTCCGCCGTCCGGGCGGATCAGGGTGGCCAGCATGCGCAGGGTGGTGGTCTTCCCGGCGCCGTTGGGGCCCAGGAAGCCGTAGATCTCGCCGGCGGCGACCGACAGGTCGATGCCGCGGACGGCGTCGACGGTGGGGTTCTCGCCGCTGCGGCGGGAGGTCTTCTTGCGGTAGGACTTACACAGTCCCGCGGTCTCGATCAACCGGAACTCCCGTGCGGGGATGGGCTGCCACGGCACCTGGGAAGGCGGGGCCCGGCACCTGCGAAGGGCAGTGCCGCTGCGACACCCTAGGGCGAACCCCGCCCAGGAAACAATGGCCTAGACCAATGGACGTGCGCTCTCCCGGTCTGCTAAGGGGGCGTCGGCACGGAGCCGGCCGCCGCCGTCAGGCCGGCTCGGCCGAGCGCCTCCAGACGGTCCGCCGCGGCCCGCGCACCGCCCCCGGCCAGCAGTTCCCTCCCGACCTGAACCGCGCGCTCCCGGTGGTCCGTCGAGTCGAGCACGGAGCGCAGCGCGTCCGCCAGCCGCTCCGGCGTGACGCGCGCGAACGGGACCCGCAGGCCCGCGCCCGCCGCCGTCAGCTGGGCGGCGACGAACGGCTGGTCGTGCCGGATCGGCGCGGTGACCAGCGGGAGGCCGTGCGCCAGCGCCTCGCCCACGGTGTTCATGCCGCCGTGGCAGAGCACCGCGTCCAGTTCGCCGCGCGCCATCAGCTCCAGCACCGGCGCCCGGTCCACGGCCACCGCAGAGGCGGGGAGTTCGGGCAGCAGCTCGCGCGGCGCGGCGAACACCGGCTGCACGTCCTCGCCGCACAGCTCCAGCGCCCGGACGGTCCTGGCCAGGAAGTCCGCGCCCAGCTCGCCGGCCAGCGTGCCCATGGTGACCAGCACCCGCCGCCGGCCCGGCCGCAGCCGCTCCCACGGGAAGGTCTCGTCGTGCGGCCGTGCCGCGAGCACCGGCCCGACCAGCGCGTGCTCCGGCGGCGCGGCGCGGCCGGTCAGCGCGGGGCCGGTGGTCGCCAGCACCAGGGCGGGGGAGAAGCGCGGGTCCAGGTACTCCCGCTCGGGCAGCTTGGCGCGCTCCCACAGGCCGCGCAGCAGCCCGGTCATCCACGCCTCGACCTGCGGCAATGCCCGGTAGGGGCGCCCCAGTTCCATCGCCCCCGGGGCGAAGCTCGCCCACGGCAGGCCGTGCCGGTGCGCGACCAGGGCGCCCGCCGGGGTGTGCTGGTCGACCAGCAGCACGTCCGGGCGGTAGTCCCGCACGATCGCGTCCAGCGGCTTCGTGGTGAACCGCGCGTACGGGACGATGAAGCCCTCCCAGAGCGAGCGCAGCGCGGCCAGGCCGTGCCCACCCTGGGCCCGGAACGCCCGGGTGCCGGTGCCGAGCACCTCGGCCCGCGGGCCGAGCAGCGGGCGCAGCACCGACTCGGTGCCGGTCCAGGCGACCTGGTGGCCGCGCGCGGTCAGTTCGGCGGCGATGCCCGCGGCCGGATTGACGTGGCCGGTCAACGGCGGCATCACCAGCAGGAACCTGGTCATCGGGCGTCCTCCTCGGGGATCGGTCGCGGGGCGTCGGCGACGCCGGGGATCAGCCGCTGGACGTCGGCGACGGTCAGGGCCTCCAGGGCGGCCAGGTCCAGCCCGGCGCGCAGCGCGGCCAGGTCGGCCGCCGGGCCGAAGCGTCCGGGCAGCCGGCGGGCCAGCTCGGCGAGTTCGGCCTCGTCCAGCAGCAGGTCGGCGTCCAGCCGGGCGTCCGGGGTGACGTGGCGCGCCCAGCCGGGCGGCGCACCGGCCACCTCGACCAGCAGGGCCACCAGCTCCTGGTTCAACGCGGACGCGGGGGAGGGGGGTTCAGGATTCGGCATGAGAGATGTCCCACCTGCTCGACGGTACGAAGGGGAACGCGGCCGCAGCGGAGCGCAGTTGGCGACTTCCGGAGAGTGGCGGCGACGGCGGAGGGCCCGAGATCACTTGTGCGACCAGGCGGGCGTCGGAATACTAGCCCGGGTGACCGCACTGGAGGCAGTGGCCGTTCACCTCCCCCCACACGCCGTGCCCATCGAGGCGGTGGGCGAGCGGATCGGCCTGACCCCACGTCAACTCCGTCTATTCCGCCGTTTCCACGGCCTGGACCAGCTGCGTCTGGACCCGACCGGGAAACTGCCCGACCTGCTCGAAGCCGCCCTGGACGACCTGCCGGAGCTGCGCGGACGCGAACGCGACATCCGCTTCGTGATCCACGCCCGCAGCATGCCGGTGGCGGTGCCCCACCCACTCAACCCGCTGCACGACCTGCTCGACGCCCGTGGACTGGCGCATGCCAACGCCTTCACGGTGACCCACCACGCCTGCGCGGTGGGCCTGCTGGCCATCGACCTGGCCGGCCGGCTGCTCGCGTCCGACCCCGATCCGGCGGCGCTCGCCCTGGTGCTGACCGGTGAGAAGACCTTCACCAGGGACGCCCAGATCGTGCCCGAGACCGGCATCTTCGCCGAGGGCGCGGCCGCCTGCCTGGTCAGCGCCGGTGGCGAACGCCACCGGGTGCTCTCCTTCGTGGTGCGCCAGCGCCCGGAGTTCGACGGCCGGCTGGCCGAGGACCAGGACCTGCTGGCCCGCTACCAGCGCGAGTACCCGAACGTGATGGTGGAGGCGATCGAGGCCGCCCTGGACCAGGCCGGTCTGGACCTCTCCGACCTCTCCGCGATCCTGCCGCACAACGTCAACCAGGCGTCCTGGCGGATGATCGCGCGCCGCATCGGCTATCCGGTCGAGAAAGTCGTGCTGGACAACGTGCGGTCGGTCGGGCACAGTTTCGCCTCGGACAGCCTCATCAATCTCCACACCGCCACCACACGCGGGCTGATCCGCCGCGGCGACCACTACCTGATCGCCGCCGCAGGTGTCGGAGCCACCTTCTCCGCGATGGCGATGCGGTACTGACGGGCCGCCGGTTCCACCGGAAGCCGCCGTCCGCACGCCGCCGCCAGAACCCCAGACCACCCCAGAGCCCCGGGGTACCTGCAAGCCCCGGAGCACACATCCCACGTACGACGGGACGGGACACCCATGTCAGAAGCCGTGGTCCAGACCACTGACCCCGAACTGCGCGAGCGCATCCTGCACGGCATCGGCGATCTCCTGCCGCGCGTCCTCAAGCGCGAGATGCCCGAGATCCCCCAGGACGCCTGCCTCTTCGACGACCTCGGCCTCACCTCGGCCGGCACCATCGAGCTGATCCTGGAGCTGGAGGAGTCGCTCGACATCCAGGTGGACGTCGAGCAGATCACCGAGGACGACCTGCGGTCGGTCGTCAGGCTGGCCGACTACGTCGCCGGGCACGTCATCCCCGAGGACTGACCGGGTGGCCCCCGCCCCCACCGGTCTGCGGATCACCCGGGCGCTGGCCCGCCGCTTCGACGGCCGCTCGGAGACCTCGCTCGACCCGGACCTGCGGGTGTTCGTCTCCGACCTCGTCCGCCCCTACGGGCTGCCGCTGCGGGAAGACCTGCTGGGCGAGGGCGTCGGTCACTCCTACGAGGAGCTGGCCGCCGGACTGCTGCGCGAGGCGCTGGCCGAGGACGAGCCGGCCGACCTGCTGATCCTCGCCTTCGACACCCCGGACGTCAGGCCCGGCGCTCCGTCCTCGCTGGCGCTCAGCCGCTCCGTCCCGGGAAGCCCGCTCGCCTTCGCGGTCTGCGACCAGGGCAGCGCGGTGGCCTTCACCGCGCTGCGGCTGGCCGCCGACCATCATCGCACCGGCACCTGCCGGCGGGCCGTGGTGGTGCTCGCCGAGCAGACCGCGCTGCACTACGAGCCGGCCGAGCCGGTGGCGCTGCCCGAGCGGCACGCGGTGGTGGTGCTGGTCTGCGAGGCGGCTCCGGGTGCCGGCCTGACCGTACGGCAGTCCCGGGGCGTGACGTCCCCGGAGGAGGCGGTCCGGGCCGAGGCGAAGGAGCTCGGGCCCGAGGCGATGCTGCTGCTCGGCCCCGGCTTCGGCGCGTCCGGTCCGGCCGGCGCGGAGGAGTCCCCGGCGGCCCAGCCGTTCACCGGCCTCTGGGCCGAGCTGGCCGAACACCTGCCGCAGTGGCGGGCGGACGGGCGGCCCGTGATGCTGGCCGGGTACGACCGGCGGCTCGGCGTGCTCAGCACGCTGGCCCTGCCGTGACGACGGTCGACCTCTGGCTGATCGACACGCGTCAGCCGGCCGTCGCGGCCGCCGAGTTGTGGCCGCTGCTCGACCCGGACGAGCGCGCCAGGGCGGCGCGGATGGAGTCCGGGCCGGGTGAG
This sequence comes from Streptomyces sp. CBMA156, assembly GCF_014596515.1. Classification (GTDB taxonomy): domain Bacteria; phylum Actinomycetota; class Actinomycetes; order Streptomycetales; family Streptomycetaceae; genus Kitasatospora. The sequence continues at coordinate 8,626 of NZ_MSJQ01000286.1, read as the reverse complement.
CGCTTCACCGTGGTGCGCGGTGCCGTCCGACAGCTGGTCGCCGCCAGGGTCGGTGCGGGCCCGGCCGAACTGGTCTGGCGGTACGGGCGGTACGGCAAACCCGAGCCGGTGGAGGCGGGCGCGCTGCGGGTCAACTGGTCGGCCTCGTCCACGCTCGCGGTGCTGGCCCTCGCCGAGGGGAGGGAGGTCGGTGTCGACGTCGAGCGGCTCCACGAGCCCCGGACGGCCGAGCGGATGGCCGCCCGCTGGTTCCCCGCGGAGGAGGCGCGGTTCGTCGCCGAGCCCGTCGAACCGGCCGAGCGGGCGGCGCGGTTCACCATGCTGTGGTGCCGCCGGGAGGCCTGCGTCAAGGCCTACGGAGGCCGGCTGACCCAGTCCTTCGGCGTGACCATGGCCGGCCCCTCGCCGGTGTCGGTCACCGATCCCGGCCGCCTCGGCGCCGGCCCGTCGCGGATCTGCGACGTGCCGGCGCCGAGGCCGTTCCGGGCTGCCGTCGCGGTCCTCGGAGAATCGGAAGTTCATGTCAACTCCCGTGTGTGGAAGCTGAATTGATGACGTAGTCGGCCTGTGCAGGTTTGGTCTGGACCAGCCCGCGAGGGCGCTGGTAGCGTCCTGGTCACACCCCCTGCCGAGCCCTCCCGGGCAAGCCGAAAGGCGCGTGCGACGTGATACCGCAGGACGCCACACCGAACGAGCCGGCGTCGCCCAGCGCGACGCCGGGCGGCGCGCCACCGACCGCTCGGCGGATCACGGTCCGGTACGCCACCGAGGGCGGCGGCTCGGGCCCGCTCACCCGCGGCCAGGACAACATGATCCGCTGCATCCGGTCGAGCGCCCCCGAGCAGATCAACAAGGAGTCCGTCTGGCCGGTGCCCGACGGCACCTCGGTCCCCTCCGGGCTGGTCGCCCTGCGCCTGCTGGTCGAGCGGCACGAGTCGCTGCGAACCTCCTTCCCCGCGGGCCCGGGGCCGGACGGCTTCCCGGACCGGCAGGTGGTGCACCCGGCCGGCCGGTTCGCCGTCGCCGTGGTCGAGGCGGGAAGCCGGTCCGAAGCCGAACTGAACGCACTGGCAAGTGAGTTGGGCGCCAAGGACGTGGCCGTCCCGGTGGATCTCGACGCGCCGCCGCGGGTCCGGTTCACCCTGGTCGCCGCCGGCGAGCGGCTGCTGCGGCTGATCGCCGTGGTCTGCCACGCGGGTGCCGACGGCGCCGCCACCGCTGTGCTGATCCAGGACTGGCACGCCCTCGCCGCCGGGAAGGAACTGCCGCCGGTCACCGCGGCGACCCCGCTGCAGATCGCCGTCGCGGAGCAGAGCCCGCAGGGCCGTCGCAAGTCCGCCGCCGCACTGCGGCACTGGGCCCGGGTCCTGACCACGGGGCCGCAGACCGTCTTCGCGGACACCCGGATCGTCGGCCCGCCCCGGGACCACGGCGCCCTGCTGGTCCGCTCGCGCACCGCCGCCGACCACCTCGCCGCCGTCTGCCGGCGCACCGCCGCGAGTCCGTCCGTCGTTCTGCTCGCCGTGTTCGCCGCGCTGGTCGCCCACCGCTCCGGGCGGCGCGAGCTGGTGTTGTCGGCGCTGTCCGCCAACCGCCAGCGCGCCGCCCTGATCGACCACGTCGGGACTCTCGCGCAGGACGCGCTGATCCTGCTCGACACCGAGGCCGCCGACCTCGACCAGCTGATCGGCCGGGCCAAGTCCGCCTCGCTGAGCGCCTACTGGCACAGCACCCTGGACGCCGAACAGGTCTGGCAGCTGGTGGAAGACGCGGCCCATCTGCGTGGAGCCCGGTTCGGCCGCCAGGTGGTCGTCAACGACCTGAGCCTCACCATCCCGGCCGCCGTCGCCGACGCCCAGCCGCCCCCGGCCGCCGACCCCGAACTCACCGTGCTGCCCGCCCCGCCGCTGCCGGTGCGGCTGATGTTCACGATCCTGCGGATCACCGGCAGCCTGGACTTCGTCCTGGTCGCCTGCCCCCAGGTGTTCGACGCCGAGGAGACCGAGAGCTTCGCCCGCGCGCTGCGGTCGGTGCTCGAGGCCGCCGCCGAAGGGCCGGTGCTGCTCGCCGGCCTGACCGCCGTGCTCGGCCCGCCGGGAGGCGACCGGGCGGGCGAGTGGCGGCTGATCGACGGTTCCTGGATCGATCTCGCGGCCGTCCACGACCTCCTGGACACCGCCCTCGGCGACCACCGGCTGTCGCTGGTGGAAGGGAAGCTGGTGGCCGAGGTGACGGCGACCTCCCCCGGGTTCGGCCCCGCCGACGCCCACCGTGCCGTGATCGCGGCCCTGCCCGGCCGTGACACCGCGATGGCGCCGCACCACTACGTCGTCCGGCACGCGGCGCCGGAAGGGGAACGGACCGAGGCCGGAAGCGGGCGCGCCCAGGACGTCGTCGACCGGCTGTCCGCGCTCACCTGAAGGAATGACCACGGCAGTCCGGGTGCCACTCACCCCAACGGGTCGCCGTGGTCGTCCAGCGGACCCCTCCGTGCCGGTGGTGCACGGCGGCGCGCCGGACACTCGGCCCGCTCCGGTGCGATCCGGCGGGCTTCCACCGGCAGGTCGAGTCCGCGCACGGCGTCCGGAGCACCGGCGCCAGGGCCGCCACCAGGGCCACTGTCAGGCCGAGTTCGAAGGAGGCGCCTGCTCGTGCTCCGACGGCAGCCGGGCGGGCGCGGTGGCGATCCGCTCCTCCGGTAGCGCCGTCACAGTTCGCCTCCGCTGTCCGGGAGTTCGCCCACGCCGAGCCGGCGCGCCAGCCGCTCCCTGGCGTGCCGGAGGTTGGAGTGCACCGTGGCCACCGGCCCTCCCAGGTAGGCTGCGATCACCTTGACGTGCAGGCCGAGCAGGTAGCGGAGGATCACCACGTCCCGCTGCCGGTCCGGCAGTTCGAGGATCGCCGCGTACAGCCGCACCTCGTCCGCCTCGCTGTGCAGCAGCCCCTTCGCGACCTGCTTGAAGGCGCCGATCACCGCCGCGAAGGTGACCGCCTCCACCTCCACCGAGTCGTCGGCGGCCACCCAGTCCGCGATGTGCCCGTTGGCCAACCGCCAGGCGTACGCGGCCGGTTCCTCGAACTGCAACACCTGCGGCCAGCAGCGGGCCAGGTCGGCCTTCACCGCTCCGACCACCAGCGCCGCGTCGGACCGGTTGCCTATCCGGGTCAACGCGAGGGCATGCCAGGCTGGTTCATGCGTCTCGCAGAAGGCGTCATAGGCGATGCCCAGACGGAGCCCGGGGTCGGACCGGGCATCGCGGTCGGCACCGGCGGCCGGCTCGGCCTCCGCCCCGCGGACGTGCGCCACGGCCGTGGCACCCCGGTACCTGCGCGCCGGGGCACCCCTGTCGATCGTCATCGGGCCTGCTTTCCGTGGCCGTGGGCTGCTCGCCGGGCCACCCGAGGGTCGGGCTGTAGGTGCCCATCCTCATTCCATCAGGCCTGTCACTCCAGGATGCAATCCGAATACAGATGGTCATCTCATGGGCGCCGCTGGTTGATTGGTATGCTCCGAAGCTGTTCGGGACGCGACCGGTCCCGCCCGGTCGCGCTCTCCCGGACGCCCTGCTCTACTGCGTCCCCGCCGGCCACGGAGCGCGCGAGCCGGTCGAGCGCTCGCCCCCTCGGGAGTGCGCGGCGGTGGCCGTCCGGCCGGAACGGACCGGCTGCCGGGTGAACCAGGCCTACGGTTCCGGCCGCTGACGAACCATCGGCGCTCGAAGCGCGTCCTGCTGATCGAGAAGGCGGCCCGCGCCGCGACAACCGATCGGAGGAGGAACATGCACCCGCAGCCCTCGGAAGCCCACCCCAGCCGTCGCGGCGGTCACAGCCGTCGGGCCGTCCTCGGCCTCGGGCTCGGCGCGGCCGTCGCCGTCACCGCCGCGACCGGCGGACCGGCGCTCGCGGCGACCGCCGCCGGCTCGTCCGCCGGTCCGTCCGCCGGCACCGGCCTCCATCCGGCCCTCGCCGCCCTCGAACAGGAGCACGCCGCCCGCCTCGGCGTCTTCGCCCGCAACCTGACCACCGGCCGGACCGTCCGGTACCGCGCGGACGAGCTCTTCCCGATGTGCTCGGTCTTCAAGACCGTCGCGGTCGCCGCCGTCCTGCGGGACCTCGACCGCGACGGGGAGTTCCTCGCCAAACGGATCCACTACACCGCCGAGGACATCGTGCGGGCCGGCGGCGGGTCGGTCACCAGCGAGGAGAAGAACCTGGCGAACGGCATGACGGTCGCCGAACTCTGCGCCGCCGCCGTCGACCACAGCGACAACACCGCGGCCAACCTGATGCTGCGCGAGCTCGGCGGGCCGACCGCCGTCACCCGCTTCGCCCGGTCGATCGGCGACCGCGTCACCCGTCTGGACCGCTGGGAGCCCGAGCTCAACAGCGCCGAGCCGGACCGCCGCACCGACATCACCACCCCGCAGGCCATCGCCGGCACCTACGGCCGCCTCGTCCTCGGCCGCGCCCTGCCGCCCGCCAAGCGGGACCTGCTCACCGGCTGGCTGCGGGGCAACACCACCAGCACCCACCGCTTCCGCGCGGGCCTCCCGGCGGACTGGGCCCTCGCGGACAAGACCGGCACCGGGCGCTACGGCACCACCAACGACGTCGGCATCGCCTGGACCCCGTCCGGCGCCCCCGTCCTGCTCGCCGTCCTGACCACCCAGCCGGCCGAGGCGGCCCCGATGGACGAACCGCTGGTCGCCAGGACCGCCACCCTGCTCGCGGGTGCCCTCGGCTAGGGTCCGGCTCCCGCCGTCCGGCGCGGCGCCGGCGGCCCGCACCCTCCTGCCGCGGGCCGCCGGGCCCCTCCCGGTCCCGGCCCCTCCACCCGTGCGTCCCCGCTCCACCGGGCACAGACTGGTGGTGGATCGATGCTGCCCCGCGAGGCTGGGAGAGGCATGCTGCTGGGACTCGCCACCGCGTTGGCCGCCTGCGTGTGCTTCGGCTTCGGGTCCGTCTTCCAGGCCCGCGGGGCACGGTCGGTGCCGCGCGCCGACCGGGTGCGGGTGGGGCTGCTGGCCGGGCTGGTGCGGTCCTGGCAGTTCGTCCTCGGCACGCTGCTGGACATCCTCGGCTTCGTGCTGAGCATCGTCGCCCTGCGCACCCTCCCGCTCTTCCTCGCGCAGGCCGTCACCAACGCCAGCCTGGCCGTCACCGCCGCGGCCGCCGTCTGGCTGCTGGGCGCACGGCTCCGCCGGGGCGACCTCGCCGGCATCCTCGCCGTGGTCGTCGGGCTGACCCTGCTGGCACTCGGCTCCGGCCAGGAGGGACGCAACCACGCCGCGCCCGCCTTCCACTGGGCGCTGCTCGCCACCACGGCCGTGGTGCTGGCCGCGACCCTGGTCCTGGTGCGCCGGGGCGGCAACGTGGCCGCGGCCGGGCTGGGACTGCTGGCCGGGATCGGCTTCGGCGTGACCAGTCTGGCCGTCCGGGTCCTGGACGTCTCCGGCCCGCTCGCCGCGCTCACCGACCCCGCCGCCTACGCGCTGGCCCTCGGCGGCCTCGGCGGCTACCTGGCCTACGCCCTGGCCCTGCAACGCGGCACGGTCACCGCGGCGACCGCGGCCGGAACGGTGACCGAGACCTTCGGCCCGGCGCTCGTCGGCGTGACGGCGCTCGGCGACGCCGCGCGCCCCGGATTCGAGTGGTGCGCGCTGACGGGCTTCGCGGTGGCGGTGGGCGGCACCTTCGTGCTCTCCCGCTTCGGCGAACTCGAAGGCGCGTCCGCCGAACTGTCCGCTCCGCACCGGGACGCGGAGGCGGAGCCGGCCGTCCCGCCCCGGTAGCCCGGACGGCTGCGTCATGCGAAGGTGACGTGCCGGACAAAACGGACGGTGACCCGGTCACAGAGCGGCAGGTGCCCGATGGCGGAGGAGCCCCACTCCCGACCCCGGCGGTCGGCCCCGCAGGACTCGACGAGCCCCGCGGACCCGGCCGACCGCCCCGTCGCGCTGATCACCGGCGCCTCCTCCGGGATCGGCCTCGCCACCGCCGTCCGCCTGGCCGGCGCGGGCTGGCACACCCTGCTCTCCGGCACCGACCGCGCCCGGCTCGACGAACTCGCCGACCGCACCGGAGGCCGCGCCCTGCCCGAGGACCTGAGCAAGCCGGACGGCGCGGCCCGCCTCGCCGAGGCCGCGCTGGCCGAGGCCGGCCGGGTGGACGCCCTGATCGCGAGTGCCGGCCTCGGCTGGCGAGGCCCGTACGCCCGCACGCCCTCGGACACCCTGGACCGGATGATCGAGGTCAACCTCGCCGCCCCGCTGCGCCTGGTCCGACTGCTGCTGCCCGGCATGCTGGAGCGCCGCCACGGCCGGATCGTGCTGCTCGGCTCGATGGCCGGCCAGGTCGGCGTGCGCGAGGAGTCCGGCTACGCGGCCACCAAGGGCGGGCTGACGATGTTCGCGGAGAGCCTCTGGTACGAGCTGCGCGGTACGGGGGTGGGGGTGCGCCTGGTGCTCCCGGGGGCGGTGGACACCCCGTTCTTCGACCGGCGCGGCACGCCGTACCAGCGCGAGCGACCCCGCCCGGTCACCGCGGAGCGGGTCGCCGAGACCGTGGTGGCGACCATCACCACCGAGCGCGACCGCCTGTACGTCCCGCAGTGGCTCGGTTTCCCGGCCCGCGTCCACGGCGCGGCGCCTGGCGTGTTCCGCCGGATGGCCGCGCGCTTCGGATAGGCGCGGACGGGCCCAGGGTGAGCGCGGGGCGGGTACCGAGCGGGTACCGGGTGAGTGCCGGAGGACGTGCCCCATGACGTGCCGAACGAGCGCCGGGCGCCCGGGGAAGTCCGCCGCCACGGCCCTCGCCCTCGCCGCCGGCGTCGAGTTCCTGCACCTCGCCCCGGCCGCCGTCCGGCTCCCGCCGCTGCGCCGCACCCTGGCCCGGCGCACCGCCGGCCACGGCACCGCGCCCGGCCACATCGCCCTGACCTTCGACGACGGCCCCGATCCGGGCAGCACCCCGTACGTCCTCGACGCGCTGGACGAACTCGGTGTCCGCGCCACCTTCTTCCTGCTCGGCGCGATGCTGGAACGCGCCCCCGCGCTCGGCCGCGAGCTGGTGCTGCGCGGCCACGAGGTGGCCGTCCACGGCTGGCACCACCGGCAGCAGTGGTACCCGGCCCCCGCCCGTGACCTGCGCGAACTGCGCCGCGCCGACGAGGCCGTGACCGACCTCTGCGGTGCCCGCCCGCTCTGGTACCGCCCGCCGTACGGCGTCCTGACCGCCGGTCCCGCTCTGGCCGCCCGCCGGCTCGGACTGCGCAGCGTGCTGTGGACCGCCTGGGGGCGGGACTGGACGGCGGAGGCCACCGGCGAGTCCGTCTACGCGACCGCCCGCCCCGGCCTCACCGGCGGCGCCACCCTCCTGCTGCACGACTCCGACTGCACCTCCGCCCCCGACTCCTGGCGCGCCACCCTCGCCGCCCTCCCGCTGATCGCCGCCCACTGCCGCACCCACCGGCTCACCCTCGGCCCCCTCCGCGACCACGGGGTGCCCCCGCCCGCCGGGCGGAACCGTCCGGCCTGACCGACGCGTCGTCAGGATCACCACGCCGAACGAGCAGGGGGCTCCCGTGAACGTCAACGTCCGTTCAGCGCACCGACTTTGGTCCTTCGCCGCATTGGGCGCAGCCGCCCTCCTGGTGGCCGGCTGCGGAGGCTCCGGCTCGTCGCCCGGGCCGGTCGTCTCGTCCGGCCCGCCCTCGGCCTCGGCCGCGTCACCGACCGCTCCCGCCCCGACCGCTCCCGCTCCGTCCGTCACGCCGTCCTCCGGCACCCCCGACCCGGGGTCAGGGACGCCCGCCGGCAGCGGCCTGACCCTCGACGCGGCCAACGGCGGCAGCTACCGCTTCGCCTCGGTCGCCTGCGTCGGCGAGGCCACACCGACCGGCGCCCTGAGCCTCACCGCGACCCCGAGGAGCCTGAACGACGCACTCGCCGAACTCGTCCTCAAGGACGGCGAGGCCCGGTTGCTGCTGACCCTCAAGGGCTTCCGTCCGGTGCTCTGGAAGGGCAGCGTCCCGATCGGCGGGCAGGCGAGCCGCACCGCCCACGGCGCGACGCTCACCGCGATGCCCGTCACCGAGGAACTCGGCGACACCGGCACGGTGACCGGCACCCTCACCTGTTCGGGCACCGACGGCCTGTACTGACAGCCATAGGAGCATCCCGCCTGCCGCGGCTTACCCCAGCCCCACCCGCCGCAGCGCCGCCCCGAACCCCGCCTGCCACGCCGCCGGTGTCGCGCCGACGGACGGCGCGGGCTCGGGGCGGCCGAGCGCGGCCAGGGCGTTGCGGACCACCTCGGCCGGGCGGGCGGTGGCGACGTCGGCGTGGCCGAGTTCCAGCTCGTGCTGGAGGTTGTCGCGTCCGTGCCCCTGCACCACGTCGAGGAGCAGCAGCCGCCGCCCCAGCGCGCGGGCCTCGCTGCAGGTGTCGCCCGAGCTGGTGACGACCAGGTCGGCGGCGGCCATCAGCGCGGGGACGCGGTCGGTGTACCCGTAGGGGTGCAGCCGGGGCTCCCGGCGCGCGGCGGCCCGCAGCCGGCACTCCAGTTCCCGGTTGCGCCCGGCCACCGCGAGCACGTACGGCCCGGCGGCGGCCAGTGAGGCGGCGGT